>NZ_CAJQZK010000075.1:0-84332 GCF_907164655.1 Acidocella sp. C78 | reverse complement strand
GGTTGCTCGCCGAAAACGGATGGCTGCGCCGCCGGCTGTCATTCGAGATCACGGAAAGTGCCCAGATCGGCGATCTCGATGCGGCGAACCGCTTCATCCAGGGCTGCGCAGCCGCGGCTACGCAGTGATGCTCGACGATTTCGGAGCTGGCGCCTCCTCGTTCCGCTATCTCTCGGTGCTGGAGGTTGATGCGGTCAAGTTCGACGGGGACGCGATCCGCCACGCCCAGCGGGCGCAGAAGGGCCGTGCCTTTCTCTCGGCACTGACCGAATTGTGCCGGCGGATGGGGATCAGCACGATCGCGGAAATGATCGAAACGCCGGAAGCGCGGGATTTTGTGCGGGAGTGCGGCTGCCACTATGCCCAGGGCTATCTCTATGGCGCGCCGGCGCCGGATATCAGTCGGTTCGCGCGGCTGCCCAAAGCGGCGCTACCGGCAGCGCTTCGGCTCGGCTGAACTCGGTTCGGCAGATCGGGCGCAAGCTGATCAGAACAGCGCAGCCCCGAGTGCGGCGGCAGCGGCAAGCAGAACCAGGGGATGCAGCCTGACGCGGAACGAAACCAGCATGACCACGACTGTGAGCGCCCAGGCCGGCAGACCATGATCGGCCGCGCGAACGACGACCAGGGCGGCGGCAAGGATCAGCCCGCCTGAGACCGGCGTGATCGCCGCTTGCAGGATAAGCCGCCAGCGCGCGCTTCGGAACCGTTCCCACACACCCGCGACCAGAACCGTCAGCAGGCTCGACGGACCGATCATGCCGAGCGTGGCGACCAGCGCGCCAGCCAGACCGGCGACGTGCAGGCCGATCAGCGTCGCGATCAGCATGTTCGGGCCGGGGCTGGTCTGCGCGAGGCCGAACAGGGCGGCGAATTGCGGCGCGCTCATCCAGTGATGGCGACAACGGCACGGGCCATCGCCGGCAGGGTGCTGGCAACGCCGCCGATCGCGATCAGGGACAAGCCGGCGAACAGGCCGAGCAGCACAAGCAGGATCATCGGTGCTGCCGCCAGGCGACGAGCACGGAGAGCGGCGTCGCGATCGCGATGACCACCGGCAACGGCAGGTGCAGAACGCCGAACAGGGCGAAGGCAAGGCCGACCACGCCGGCATGCGCCGGGCGGCGCGCGGCGGGCCAGGCGATGCGCAGCGCGGCGGCCGCGAACAGGCCGGCGGCGCCGGCGGCAAGGCCAAGCAGCGCATGGTGAACGGCCGGGATCGAGCCGATCCGCTCATAGACGGCGCCGAGCCCGATCACGATGGCGACCGGCGCGGCAAGTAGCCCGGCAATCGCGATCATGGCTCCCATCAGGCCGCGCTGGCGCGCACCGAAGGCGGCAGCGAGATTGACCACATTGGGGCCGGGGAGAAACTGGCAGAGGCTGAACAGGTCGGAGAATTCGGCGGCCGTGAGCCAGGCGCGACGCTCGACCATGATGCGCCGGGCAAAAGGCAGAACCCCGCCGAACCCCGACAGGCCGGCGGTGAAAAAGCCGGAGAACAGGCCGGCAAGCGAGGGGCGGGGCGATTCGGCGGTCATTGAAATCATTATGCCCCGGCGCCGATGATCGACAAACCTGAACCGCTCGGGCAGGGTGGCGCCATGAACGATGACGACGGCAACCGCGCAGGCCAACCGGGCGGGGAACTGGCGCTGCGGGCAGGGCCGGCGCGGGCCAATCCACCATTGCCGATGGCATTGATGATCCTGCTCCTTGGACTCGCCGCCCCCTTCGTGTTCGTGCGGACGGCGCAGCCAAGCCCGTTCCTGACCATGATGGCGCTGTTGCTGCCGCTCGCCGGCACGATCGCGGTGATCGGCTCGGTCGGGTCGATGCGGCGGCTCCATGCCGACAGGGCGATACGCGCGCGGGCGGTGATCGGGACGGAAGGAATCACGCTGCACCGCCGCCCCGCCGAGGCCGAGCATCATGCCTGGGCCGATATCGCGAGCGCCGATGTGACGGCAACGGTGCTGACCCTGATCGTGCGCGGCGAGGACGGCAAGCGACTGCGGCGGGCCGTGCGCTATGCCAGGCTGGAGACGCCCGTGGAGATGCTGCGCGGGCGGATCGCGCAGGGGCTGCGCAACGGCGAGAGCGTCACAATGCCGGATCGGTTGTCATAAAAGCTTCATCGACAACCGGTCGCGTTGTCACACTGGATCATCTAGATGCCGTGACAGGACGCAGTGATGCGTTCGCTTGTGAATTCGCCATCGCAACCGAAAGGGAGATCCATCGTGCGATCAGATTCTAAACTGCGGCGCTCCGTTCTGCTGGGTGCCGGCGCCGCTGCGCTCGTCGCCGGCCTTGGCGTCGGCGTCGCGTCGGCCGCCCAGACCGTGACCCTGACCGAGACCGGCTCCTCGCTGCTCTACCCGCTGTTCAACATCTGGGTGCCGCATTTCGAGAAGGCGCATCCGGGTATCCGCGTGACGACGCAGAGCACCGGTTCGGGCACCGGCATCGCGCAGGCGATCAAGGGTCTCGTGCAGATCGGCGCGTCCGACGCTTACATGTCGAACGGCCAGCTCAAGCAGAACCCCGGCATCTTGAACATCCCGCTGGCGATCTCCGCACAGTCGATCAACTACAACCTCCCCGGCCTGAACGGGCACCATCTGGTGTTCTCCGGCCCGGTTCTCGCCGGCATCTATTCCGGCACGATCACCAACTGGGATGCCCCGGCGATCGCGAAGCTCAATCCGGGCGTGAAGCTGCCGAACCACAAGATCATTCCGGTGCACCGCACCGATGGCTCGGGCGATACCTTCATCTTCTCGCAGTATCTGAGCTTCTCGACCCCGGCTTGGAACAGCAAGGTCGGCTACGGCACCAGCGTCTCCTGGCCGGCGGTGCAGGGCGGGCTCGGCGCGCAGGGCAATCCCGGCATGGTCGAGGCGCTGAAGGGCAACAAGTACTCGATCGCTTATGTCGGCGTCAGCTTCGCCAAACAGATCGATGCCGCCCATCTCGGGACCGCGAAGCTGGTCAACCGCGCTGGCAAGGCAGTTCTTCCGACCGCGAAGACCGTCAGCGCCGCCGCCGCCGCGCTGGGTGACAAGACCCCGACCGATGAGCGCATCAGCCTGATCTTCGCGCCCGGCGCGAACAGCTATCCGATCATCAACTACGAATATGCGATCGTGAACAAGAAGCAGGCGAACAAGGCCACCGCGGACGCCGTTAAGACGCTGCTGACGTGGGCCTCCAACGAAGGCAATGCGGAACAGTATCTGAAGCAGGTCCACTTCAAGGCCCTGCCCAAGAAGATCCGCGAGCTGTCCGCGAAGCAGATCGCCCAGATCCAGGGCTGATACACGGCAGGCCGCATGGCTTGACGAGACGACCCCTGCCCTTCCGGCTTCGCCGGAGGGGCAGTTTCGTGTAAAGGGGGCGCATGTCGAAGGTGAAACCGTTCAGGCTGACCATGGCGGCGGTTGCGCTGCTGATCCCGCTGGCGCTGGCCGCCATCGTCTTCTTCCTGGCGCGCTATTCGTGGCAAGCGATCGGGTTCAACGGGCTGCGCTTCCTGTGGACGATCAACTGGAATCTCGGGAACCTCTACGGCAACACGGTGATGCGCCACGGCTACGAGGTGCCACCCGGCGCGAATTACGGAATTCTCGCCTTCATCGTCGGCACGCTGTTCTCTTCCTTCCTCGCGATCCTGTTTGCCGTGCCGGTCAGTGTGGGCGCGGCGATGTTTCTGTCGGAAAAGGCGCCGGCGCGGATGCGCCCCTGGCTGACCATGCTGGTCGAGCTTGTCGCCGTGGTGCCGAGCGTTGTGTTCGGCCTGTGGGGCATTTTCGTGCTGGTGCCGCTGATCGCGAACTGGATCAGCCCGGCGATCACCGCGGTGCTCGGCTTCATGCCCTTCTTCAACATGAACAACAGCACCGGCAGCGGCTACGGGCTGCTCGCCGCCTCGATCGTGCTGGCGCTGATGATCACGCCGATCATCACCACGACGCTTTACGACGCGCTGAACCAGGTGCCGCGCGAATTGAGGGAATCGGCCTATGCGCTGGGGGCGACGCATTTCGAGGTGGTCGCGAATACCATGCTGCCGACGGCCCGCGTCACGCTGATCGGCGGCATCGTGCTGGCCCTCGGCCGCGCGCTGGGCGAAACCATGGCTGTGCTGATGGTCTCGGGCGGCGCGCTGAACTATCTGCCGGGGACGATCTTCACCCCGATCAGCACGATGGCCGCCTTCATCCTCTCGCAGCTCGACAGCGCGCTTCAGGACCCGAGCAACATGGCCGTGAAGTCGCTTGCCGAAATCGCGCTGGTGCTGTTCGTCATCACAGTGCTGGTGAACGCCGTGGCGCGGCTGCTGGTCAGGAGAACGATCAATGCCCGCAATGCATGACGCCATGCCGGCGCGGCTGAACACGCTGGAGCGGCGGCGCTACGCGACGAATATCGCCGGGTGGGGGCTGTGCACCCTGGCCTTCCTGCTGATTGCGGTGCCGCTGCTCGACCTGGTGCTGACGGTGACGCTCAAGGGCGCATCGGCCTTCTCGGTCGCGCTCTTCACCACCTCGACCAACGGGGTCACCGGCGGGCTGCAGAACGCGATCATCGGCACGCTGGTGCTCTCGCTCGGCTCGCTCGTCATCGCCGCGCCGATCGGGATCGGCGCCGGGATCTATCTTTCGGAATACGGCTCGAACCGCCTCGCCGCGACCGTGCGATTCCTGGCCGATACGCTGACCGGCACGCCCTCGATCGTGCTCGGCTATTTCTCCTACATCACGATGGTGATCGGGTTGGGCTGGAAATTCTCGGCGCTGGCCGGGGCGATCACCCTCGCCATCATGGTCGTGCCCTATCTCGCGCGGATCACCGAGCTGTCGCTGCAACGGGTTCCGACGAGCATGCGCGAAGCGGCCTATGCGCTGGGCGCGCGGGACCACACCGTAGCCTCGCGCATCGTGCTGGCGGCGGCGGCGCCGGGGGTGATCACCGGCGTGCTGCTCTCGCTCGCCATCTCGGTCGGCGAGACGGCGCCGCTGATCTATACCGCCGGATGGTCGAACTATCTCTGGACCGGAAAGCTCACCAACGAGCCGATCGGCTATCTGACCTACGTGATCTGGACCTTCATCAACGAGCCGAATCCGCAATCCCACGCCCTCGCCTTCGCCGCGGCGCTGCTCGTGATGCTTGTCGTACTGGCGATCAATATCGGCGTGCGGATGGTAATGCGGCGCGATCCGTGATCAGCTCGCCTGACTGATATCGGCGATCAGCCCGCCGGAGAGGCGGACAAGGTCGCCACGCATGACCGGAAAGACACGGCGGGGCTCTGGCCGCGGGCCAATGCAACCAGCAGCATCTCTCATCTCAGGCGCGCCAGCAGCAGGGCCGCCTCCGCACCAAGGACGAGCCAGGTAATGAGCGCCCCGGGCGCACGGCAGAGGAATTGCTGGGCCGAATTCTCCGGCGCGATCATGCCGAACGGGTGGATGACGCGGGCGACCAGCAGCGGGAAGAGCAACGCATTCATCTCAAGCCGCCCTGCCCCGCTCGCTTCCAGCAGGGCGGCGAGAAGCAGGATCAGCGGGACGTATTCGGCGAAATTCGCATGGGCGCGGATGCGGCGGGCGAGGCGATCGTTGCCGCCATCGCCGTGGATCACCCGGAAGCCGAAGCGGCCGAAGCCGACCCAGAGCGAGAGGACGAGATAGATCAGGGCGAGCAGGGCGCCATAGCCAGCGGCGACGGTGGGGAAGGTCATTCTTCGGCTTCCGGTCTGGAGCACTTTCCGGTCCTTCCGGATCGGATGTCGTGCTCTATCATGTTGATGGTCTATGACAGATCCAGCGCCTGCGCGGCGGCGCGCACGGCATCGCGCAGGGCGCCCGGGGTAAAGGGCGAGATGAGGCCGGCGGCCGCGACCAGGCCGCCGAAGGGGCGGGAGCCGCCGAGGCCGCAGAGATCCACATAGGTATCCAAGGCAGCACGCTCGTCACGCTGCGAGGTGACCCAGAATTGCAGCGCGCAACACTGCGCCAGGGTGTAGTCGATATAGTAGAAGGGCGAGCGGTAGATATGCATCTGCGCCTGCCAGCGGCCGCCCATCGCGGGGTAGGTAAGGTCGCCCCAGTCCCGCCATGGCAAATAGAGCTGTTCGAGGCGGCGCCAGATCGCGTGGCGTTCGGCGGGCGTAAGGTCGGGATTGGCGTAGATCTCGTGCTGGAAGTGATCAACGCAGACGCCGTAGGGCAGGAATTCCAGCGCGCCGATCAGGTGCATCCGCCGGTAGCGCGCGGTGGCGGCGCCGAACATTGGCTCGATATGCGGATGGGCGAGAAATTCCAGGCTCATCGAATGGATTTCCGCCGCCTCCATGGTCGGCCAGAAATAGTCCGACACCGGCAAATGCCGGCTCCTGTAGTTCTGGAAGGCGTGGCCCATCTCATGGGTGAACACGTCGACATCGTGATGCGTGCCGTTGAAATTGGCGAAGATGAACGGCATGCCGACGCTCGGGAAACTGGTGCAGAACCCACCGCCGGCCTTGGCCGGGCGGTTGTCGAGATCCATGAAACCGCCCTTGTGCTGATTCCGGGCTCAATTCGCCCGGGATTCCGAGATTAACTCGCCCGGGATTCCGGGAATTATTCGCCCACCTATTCCGAGATTAATTCGCCCACCTGTTCCGACTTTTATTCGCCCAGGCGGGCGGGGTTGGCCGGGTTGGCTTGAGGTCTCTGCTGGCTGGTTCAGGTTCCCTCCCTTTGGCTGATCGAGGGAGCGGATGAATGCCAGTGGAGCGGATTGCGATGCGCGATGTGCGCGAGATTGTCAGATTGAGGATGGCGGGGCTTTCGACCCGCCAGGTGGGGATCCGGGTCGGGGTTGCGGCATCGACGGTGCGCTTGACGCTGCGGCGACTGGAGGCGGCCGGGCTCGATGGGCCAGGGGCTCTGGCGCTGTCCGAAGCGGCATTGGAAAGGCGCTTGTTCGACGGCGCGGTGGGCAAGCGGCCGGGGCATCGACGTGTGGATGAGCCGGACTGGGGGCGTATCCGCCGCGAGTTGCAGCGCAAGCACGTGACGCTGTCGATCCTGTGGGACGAGTATATTGCCGAGCACCCGGATGGGTATCGCTACAGCCGGTTCTGCGAGCTCTACCGGAGCTGGGAAGCCCGGCTACCGGTGACGATGCGCCAGACCCACGCATCGGGCGAGAAGCTGTTCGTCGATTATGCCGGCGACACGGTGCCGGTGGTGATCGACCGGCTCACCGGCGAGACGCGTGCGGCCCAGATCTTCGTCGCCGTTCTCGGCGCATCGAGCTTCACCTATGCTGAGGCGACCTGGACCCAGACCCTGCCGGACTGGATCGAGGCGCATAATCGCACTCTGGCAGCAATTGGCGGCGTGCCGGCGCTGCTGGTGCCCGACAACGCCAGGGTCGCGATCATCCGCGCCTGCCTCTACGATCCACAGGTCAACCGGACCTACACCGATATGGCGCGCCATTACGGCACGGCCATTCTCCCGGCGCGGCCGCGGCGGCCGCGTGACAAGGCGAAGGTCGAGGTGGCGGTTTTGCTGGCGGAGCGGTGGCTGCTGGGCAAGCTGCGCAACCGGGCATTTTACGGCCTCGCCGAACTGAATGCCGCGATCGCTGAATTCTGCCGCTGGCTGAACGAGGAGCGGGTCGTCCGTCGCCTGGGGGCGACAAGACGGCATCTGCTGGAAACACTCGATCGTCCCGCGCTGAAGGAACTGCCGGCCGAACCCTATGTGCTGGCGCAATGGCGGCGCCGGCGGGTCGGCATCGATTATCACGTCGAGATCGAGAAGCATTTTTACTCCGTCCCCTACCGGCACGCCCGCGCCGAGGTCGAGGCCCGGTTCACCGTGCGCACGGTCGAGATCTTTCTCCGTGGCGAACGGATCGCCGTGCACGCACGCAGGCCGGGTAACGGCAAACACACGACGATCGCCGAGCACATGCCCTCGAGCCACCGGCGTTATGGCGACTGGACCATCGCACGGATCCATCAGGAAGCCGCACGGCTTGGTCCCTCGGTCGCGACACTCTGCACCCTGATCCTCGAACGCCGGCCTCATCCGGAGCAGGGGTTCCGCGCCTGCATCGGCATCCTTCGCCTGGCCCGCAGTGTTGGCGCCGACCGGCTCGATGCCGCGGCCGAGCGCGCGCTCACCATCGGCACCCTGACCTACGGCTCGGTCAAATCCATCCTCGATAACCGGCTGGAGCGAGCCGCCGGCACCGCCAGTCCCGATCCCACCCCGATCCGCCACCCCAACATCCGGGGCGGCGGATATTTCCACTGATGACAAGGAGAAGCCTCATGCTGAACCATCCGACCCTCGATCAGATCCACCAGCTCGGTCTTGCAGGCATGGCCCGCGCGTTCACCGAGCTGCACGCCAATCCCGAAACCCCCAGCCTCAGTCACGCCGAATGGCTCGGTCTTCTGCTCGACCGCGAGATCACCGTCCGACGTGACAAGCGGTTGAGCACAAGGCTGCGCCATGCCAGGCTGCGCCATGACGCTGCAATCGAGGATGTCGATTACCGGAGTGCCCGCGGCCTCGATCGGGCTCTGTTCCAGAAGCTGATCCAGGGTGAGTGGATCGACGCGCACGACAATCTCGTCCTGAGCGGGCCGACAGGGGTCGGAAAATCGTGGCTGGCCTGTGCCCTCGGTCACAAGGCATGTCGCGATGACAGGACCGTGCTCTATCAGCGCGCCCCCAAACTCTTCGCAGAACTCGCGGTCGCCCGCGCCGAAGGGCGTCACGGCCGGATGATCCGCACCCTCGGTGCCGTCAATCTACTGATCCTCGACGACTTCGGCCTTGCTCCACTCGACGCCGGCGCCCGTCACGACCTGCTCGAGATCGTCGAGGATCGCTACGGCCGCCGCGCCACCATCATCACCAGCCAGATCCCCCGGCGCATTGGCATGAGCTGATCGGCGATCCGACCTACGCCGACGCCATTCTCGACCGTCTGCTCCACAATGCCCACCGCATCGAACTCACCGGCGAAAGCCTGCGCAAGATCCGCAAGCAAACCCCAAAAACCGCTTGACCCAACGAGAACAGGAGAGCAACGAAATCAACAGCCACAGAGACCGCTACCCGGGCGAATAAATCTCGGAATCCCCGGGCGAATAAACGTCGGAATCGTGGGCGAATTAAAATCGGAATCCATGGGCGAATTCTCCGGAATCCGCACCCTTGCGCATCGCCTCGTAGAATGCGGCCAGGCGCGGGTCCATCGCCGCGAACATCTCCGCCGCCGCGCCTTCCAGCACCGCCCGCCCGCCAATCGGCTTCGGATTGCCCTGGGGGTCGATCATCGGTTCATCCCAGGCCATCAGGCGATCGAGCCCGTTTTCGGCGCGGCGGCGTTCCATCAGCCGGGCGACGAGGGGACGACGTGGCGGCGGACTTCCTCGCGATAGGTCGCGACCTCGGCCGGCCCGTAGTCGAGCCGCCCCATGCGGCGATAGGCGAGCGGGGTGAAGTTGGCATCACCCAGGGTGCGGGCGATACGGTGGCGGAGCTTCACCAGCCGGTCGTAGAGGTCGTCGAGCGCGGCGCCGTGCTCGGCGAAGAAGGCCCAGCGGGCGGCGGCGGCATCATGGCGGATTTCGCGGTCCGGGCTTTCGGCATAGGGGCCAAGGCCGGAGAGGTTCAGCGTCTGGCCGTCGAACACGATGCGGGCACCGGCGAGCAGTGACGTGTAGTCGGCAGCGAGCCGGGATTCGGTTTCGAGATCGGCGGCGATTTCGGGCGGAAGGTGGTGACATCGTTGCGCCACATCTCCAGCGCGTGGGCACCGAAGCGGGCTTCCAGCGGGGCCGGATCGAGGCTCAGCAGCCGCGCCTTGAAAGCAGTCTCATGATTGGCGACCACCGGGCCAAGCGCGTCCGCATATTCACGGGCCGCTTTGCGCCCACCATCGGCGGTATCCTGCGAGAAACGCAAATGAACAAGGCTCGACCAGGTAGCGTAATCCCGCCGGAGTGATTCCCATGCATCGATGGCAGGGCCGATACCCCCGGCATCCAGCTCGGTGTGCAGCGCCCGATAGGCCGCGGCAAGGCTGCCCTCCGATGGGGTTTCTGCGGTGATCTGTTCGAATTGCATCGTCACTCCCTGTCAGCGGACCGAGAGGTGATGTGGGGCGGCGGATGAATGAAAAAAGGCGCGGCCGAGGCCGCGCCCTTCATCTGGTCGAAAATGAAGCCCGCGATCAGGCCGCGGCTGCGCCGTCAGCTTCAGCCTCATCGGTTGATACCTCCGGCTTCGGGCCGCTATCCTGACCCTTCGCGGCGGGATTACGATCGACGAGCTCGATCACCGCCATGTCAGCGGCATCACCATAGCGCATGCCGGCCTTCAGAACGCGGGTGTAGCCACCGTGACGCTCCTTGTAGCGATCGGCCAGCGACTCGAAGAGCTTGGCAACGATGATATCGTCGCGCAGCAGGGCATGAGCCTGACGACGTGCATGAAGACCACCGCGCTTGCCGAGGGTGATCAGCTTCTCGGCCACTGGCCGCAGCTCCTTCGCCTTCGGCAACGTGGTGGTGATCTGCTCGTGCTTGAGCAGGGCGACCGCCATGTTGCGGAACATGGCCGCACGGTGGGACGCGGTGACGCCGAGTTTACGTCCTGCAAGGCCGTGACGCATGGGAGTGACTCCGGATCAGTAAAGACGAAAAGCGATGGGTTGAAAGGCGATCAGAACGGATTGTCGGAGCGTTTGACCAGCTCCTCGATATTTTCAGGCGGCCAGTCCGGCACCACCATGCCAAGGCCAAGGCCCATGGCAGACAGGACTTCCTTGATTTCATTCAGCGACTTGCGCCCGAAATTCGGCGTACGGAGCATTTCCTGTTCCGACTTCTGAACGAGATCGCCAATATAGACAATATTGTCGTTCTTCAGGCAGTTTGCCGACCGAACCGAAAGCTCCAGCTCGTCCACCTTGCGAAGCAGGTTCGGGTTGAACGGCAATTCCGGGCGCGGCTCTTCGGCACGAAGGCGCTGCGGCTCCTCGAAATTGATGAACATGCCGAGCTGGTCTTGCAGGATACGGGCGGCAAGCGCCACCGCGTCTTCCGGAGTCACCGCACCATTGGTCTCGATGTTCAGGATCAGCCGGTCATAGTCAGTGACCTGGCCAACGCGGGTCGGCTCAACGCGATACGATACGCGGCGCACCGGCGAGTAGATCGAGTCCACCGGAATAAGCCCGATCGGCGCGTCTTCGGGGCGGTTGGCGGCGGCGGGAACATATCCACGACCGGAGTCGACGGTGAGTTCCATGCCGAGCGTCGCACCATCGTCCAGTGTGCAGATCACGAGCTCAGGGTTCATCACTTCGATATCGTGGCCGGCCTGGATCATGCCGGCAGTAACCTCGCAGGGGCCGGTCGCCGACACGGTCATCCGCTTCGGGCCATCACCATGCATGCGCACGGCGATCTGCTTGATGTTGAGGACGATGTCGGTCACGTCCTCACGAACGCCGGCGATCGACGAGAATTCATGCAGCACACCATCGATCCGCACCGCCGTGACGGCGGCACCGTGCAGGGATGACAGCAACACGCGCCGCAAGGCATTGCCGAGGGTCAGGCCGAATCCGCGCTCGAGCGGCTCCGCGATGATCGTCGCCACGCGCATGTCATCAGCGCCGGGCTCGATATCCAGTTTCTCAGGCTTGCGCAGCGACTGCCAGTTCCGCTGCAATGCCAAATGCGTATCTCTCAACATCAGTCCCTCCGGTCAGGCGGGCAAGCCGCCCTCACCATCCAAAAACGTTCCGGCTCCGGCGTGGCGCCAAGCCCTCCGGTTACGGCCGGGCCGCACCGGCGGCCCGTGCCGTCAGACGCGGCGACGCTTGCGCGGACGGCAGCCGTTGTGCGGAATCGGCGTGAGGTCACGGATCGCGGTAATCGAGAAGCCAATCGTCTGCAGGGCGCGCAAGGCGCTCTCGCGACCGGCGCCGGGGCCGCTAACCTCGATTTCCAACGTTTCCATGCCATGCTCGCGCGCCTTGCGCCCGGCATCCTCGGCAGCGACCTGGGCCGCGTACGGGGTCGACTTGCGGCTGCCCTTGAAGCCCTGGCTGCCGGCAGACGACCAGGAGATCGCGTTGCCCTGGGCGTCCGAAATGGTCACCATCGTATTGTTGAAGCTCGCGAGAACATGCGCGACACCGGAGGTGATGTTCTTGCGTTCCTTGCGGCGGGGACGCGTGGAGGCTGCTTTGGCCATGAATAATCCTGTCTCTGTCTCGATACGCCCGCCCATGGTCGGCGGGCGCTGAAAGTCGGGTAGATGCGAAGAAGGGACTTAGCGGGTCGCTTTCTTCTTGCCGGCAATCGCCACGGCCTTACCCTTGCGGGTGCGGGCGTTGGTGTGGGTACGCTGGCCGCGAACCGGAAGACCCTTGCGATGCCGAAGCCCGCGGTAGCAACCGAGATCGACGAGGCGCTTGATGTTCATGGCGACTTCGCGGCGCAAATCACCTTCGACGCGATAGTCCTTGTCGATCAGCTCACGAATCTTCATGATTTCGTCTTCGGAGAGCTGGTTGACGCGCTTCTCCTCGCCAATCTCCAGCGCCTGGCAGATTTCACGCGCCTTGGCCGGCCCGATACCGTAGATATACCGCAGGCTGATCAGCACGCGCTTGTTCGAAGGAATGTTTACGCCGGCAATACGCGCCACGGTCTGCTCCTTGGATCGCCGCCGGATGCGGCCGGCGGCATTGAAGGTCATCGAATGGAGGCGCAGATCGGCAAAACCGGTCCTGACACCTCAATAAAGAGCGGCGCCCCGCCAGGGAGCGCCGCAGGTGTGGTTGTCTAATGCCCGACTGATCCCGAGTCAATCGAGCAGGATCAATTTTTCGTGACCCCGCTGATTATCACACCGTCGCCGGACGCGCGACACCTGCCTCGCGCAGCGCCGCCTCGATCTGAGCGGTTACATCGTCCATCGCCGCCATGCCATCGACAGTGTAAAGACGGCTACCAGATTCGTAATACGGCAAGATCGGCGCGGTCTGCGCATTATAGGCCGCAAGACGATCTTTCACGACCTCAGCCTTGTCGTCAGGCCGGCGGACGAAATCAACACCACCACATTTGTCGCAGACGCCATCCGTTTTGGTCGGGTGAAACCGGTCATGATAGCCGGCACCGCATTTCGCGCAGGTGAAGCGACCAGAAATACGTTCGACCAGTACCGTCTCGTCCACCTTGAGCAGAATCACAGCATCCAGATCGAATTTCTGCGCTGCGAGCATCGCATCCAGCGCCTCGGCCTGTGGCACGGTGCGGGGAAATCCGTCCAGGATGAAGCCATTGCGGCAATCAGACCGTGAAAGACGGTTGCGAAGCATCCCGATGATAATGTCATCGGAGACCAGCGCGCCAGCCTCCATGACTGCCTTGGCGGCCAGGCCAAGCTCCGTACCGGCCTTCACCTCGGCCCGCAGCATGTCGCCGGTGGCAATCTGGGCCACGCCGTAGCGCTCCTCGAGGATTTTTGCCTGCGTTCCCTTCCCGGCGCCCGGAGGCCCCAAAAGAATGATGTTCATCGACCGCGTGTCCTCCCTCGGCCCTTGCGAATCAGGCCTTCATATTGATGGGCAAGTAGATGAGACTGTATTTGCGCCACCGTATCCATCGTCACCGAAACGACGATGAGAAGAGAGGTGCCACCGAAATAATATCCCGCAGCCAGGTCGAACTGTCCAATCAGAAACTGCGGAATGAGGCAGACGATCACGAGATAGGCGGCGCCGATCGTCGTCAGCCGGGTCAAGACCGAGTCGAAATATTTTGCCGTATTCGCGCCAGGCCGGATACCCGGGACGAACCCGCCATATTTCTTCAGATTGTCGGCGGTCTCCTCGGGGTTGAAGACAACTGCCGTGTAGAAATAGGAGAAGAAAATGATCAGTCCGGCGTAAAGCAACATGTAGCCCGGCTGCCCGTTCGACAGTTCACGAGCCACGATTTGTAACCAGCCGGGGCCGGTGCCGTGGGTGAATCCAATCACGGTCGCCGGAATGAGCAGCAGCGAACTGGCGAAGATCGGAGGGATCACGCCAGAAGTGTTCACTTTCATCGGGAGGTGAGACGAGTCGCCACCGAACATGCGATTGCCAACCTGACGCTTCGGATACTGGATCACCACCTTCCGCTGGGCACGCTCCATGAACACCACAAAGGCGACGACCGCGAGCGAAAGGACGAAGAAGCCGATGACGAAACCCGTGGAAAGCCCGCCGGAGGCGCCGAGCTGAAGCACGCTGGCGATCGCTCCCGGTAGGGCTGCGACAATGCCTGCAAAAATGATCAGGCTCGACCCATTGCCGATGCCGCGCGACGTGATCTGCTCGCCAAGCCACATGAGGAAGACGGTGCCGCCCGTCAGCGTGATCACCGTGGTGACAATGAAGAAAAGTCCGGGATCGAGAACAGCGGGACCAACCGTCGAGGTAATGCTCTCAAGCCCGATGGCGATACCGTAGGACTGGGCCAGCGCGATCACCACCGTCAGATACCGCGTGTACTGATTGATCTTCTGCTGCCCCGACTGGCCTTCCTTCTTGAGCGTCTCAAGCTGCGGCACTGCGGCCTGGAGGAGCTGCATGATGATCGATGCCGAGATGTATGGCATGATGTTCAGCGCGAACACTGTCATGCGGCCGAGCGCGCCGCCGCTGAACATATTGAACATCCCGAGAATGCCGCCGCCATTCTGCGCCAGCATGTGCTCCATCACCGTCGGGTCCACCCCGGGAATCGGGATGTAGGTGCCGAGGCGGAAAACGATCAGCGCGCCGAGGGTGAACCAGATCCGCTTCTTGAGATCGGTCGCCTTCGACAGGGTTTCGAGGTTGAAGCTCGAAGCGAGTTGCTCAGCGGCGGACGCCATGAATATCCCTCATCCAACGGCAGCGTGCCGTATCTCCGGAAACCGGAACGGCGCCGCGGGTCTGTGAAAACTCACGACCTGCAGCGCCGTTCGTCAGGCTTCATTGTGCCGCAACCCGGGTGGTCACGGCAAGTGGTTCAGGCGGAAACCGGCTCCGCGCGGACGACCGTAGTGGTCACGCTGCCACCGGCCTGCTCAATCGCGGCGACCGCGCTGGCCGAAGCGCCCGACACTTCGATCTCGACCTTCAGCGAAATCTCGCCACGGCCGAGCAGGCGAACACCGGCAAGCTTGGAACCAGCATAAACACCGGCCGCGCGGAGGGTCGCCTCGGTAATCTTCTGACCGGCATCGATCTTGCCAGCCTCGATGAGAGCCGCGAGGGTGCCGATGTTCAGCGGCGCGTAGTCCTTGCGGTTTACATTGTTGAAGCCGCGCTTCGGCATACGCCGATAGATCGGGAGCTGGCCGCCCTCAAATCCGTTCAGCGACACGCCCTCGCGCGCCTTCTGGCCCTTGACGCCCTTTCCGGACGTCTTGCCCTTGCCCGAGCCGATGCCGCGGCCAAGCCGCTTCGACTTCGGACGCGCGCCCGCATTGTCGCGCAGTTCGTTCAGCTTCATTACGACAGCTCCTCGACCTTCAGGAGATGCTTGACCTTGCGGATGCGGCCGAGCGTTTCCGGGGTGGCTGCGAGTTCACGGCTCGCGTTCATCCGGCGCAGGCCAAGACCAATGAGGGTCTCCTTCTGGCCCGGCTTGCGGCCGATCGGTGATCCGACCTGGGTGACACGCACCCGCTTGACCTGCTCAGACATCGGCCTGGGCCTCCTTCTCGCGCTTCGGGCCGAACAGATCGGCGACCTTCTTGCCACGACGCGAGGCGACGCTGCGGGGGCTGGCGCACTGCGAGAGCGCCGCGACCGTCGCCTTCACCATGTTGTGCGGGTTGCGGCTACCGAGCGATTTCGCCACCACGTCGCCGATCCCGAGGGTCTCGAACACCGCGCGCATCGGCCCGCCAGCAATGATACCGGTGCCGGGAGGCGCGGCGCGCAGCACGACATGACCGGCGCCGAAACGGCCCTCGATGTCGTGATGCAGCGTGCGGCCTTCCTTCATCGGAACACGGATCATGCCGCGCTTCGCCCGCTCGGTCGCCTTGCGGATGGCTTCCGGGACCTCCTTGGCCTTGCCGGCGCCGAAGCCGACCCGGCCTTTCTGATCGCCGACCACCACAAGGGCGGCAAAAGCAAAACGACGGCCACCCTTCACCACTTTCGCGACACGGTTGATGGTGACGAGCTTGTCGATCAGCTCATCCCCATCGCGATCCCGCTCGCGCTCGCGGCCCCGGCCTTCTCTCGGTTCGCGTGCCATGCCCTGCTCCTCAGAAATCCAGACCGCTCTCGCGAGCGGCTTCGGCCAGGGCCTTCACCCGGCCATGATACATGTAGGCGCCACGGTCGAACACGACCTGGGTGACACCGGCCTCTTTCGCCCGCTCCGCAACAAGCTTGCCCACCGCGGCCGCGGCGGCCTTGTCGGCCCCGGTCTTCAGCTCGGTGCGCAGGCCAGCGTCGAGCGACGATGCAGCCGCAAGCGTGCGACCGGCGGTATCGTCGATCACCTGAGCGTAGATGTGCTTGCCCGAACGGAACACCGACAGACGGGGACGACCATGGGCCTTCAGGCGGATCTGATAGCGGAGGCGCTGGCGGCGCCGCGCCTCGTTTTCGTGTACAGCGCTCATTACTTCTTCTTGCCTTCCTTGCGACGGATCGCCTCGCCCTCGAACTTAACGCCCTTGCCCTTGTAAGGCTCAGGCGGACGGAAGGCGCGAAGCTCGGCGCAAACCTGCCCTACCAGCCGCTTGTCGATACCCTCGACCTTGATCGATGTCGGCTTTTCACAGGTGATCTTGATGCCCTGCGGCACCGGATAGACCACGTCGTGCGAAAAGCCGAGATTCATGACCAAGTTACTGCCCTGAACGGCCGCTCGAAAACCGGTGCCATTGATCTCCAGGGTCTTCGCGTAGCCCTGCGAAACACCCTGCACCATATTGGCAACATTCGCGCGCGTCGTGCCCCACATCATCCGTGAGGCGGCTTCCTTGTTACGCGGGGTCACCGTGACCTTGCCATCCTCGAACACGGTTTCGACGCGTTCGGAAAGCGGCATCTTCAGCTCACCCAGCTTGCCCTTGGCGGACAGAAAACCATCAACGATGGTGATCGAGACACCCTGCGGAACAACAACCGGATACTTACCAACTCGTGACATGATGCTGCCTCCTCAGAAGACGCGGCAGAGCACTTCACCGCCAACATTGGCAGTGCGCGCCTCAACATCGCTCATGACGCCGCGAGGGGTCGACAGGATCGACACACCCAGACCGGCATAAACCCGCGGCAGCTCCTTGATCTTGGAGTAAACGCGCCGGCCAGGACGGGAGACGCGGGTGATTTCCTTGATCACCGGCTCGCCGTCATTGTATTTCAGCTCAATGCGCAGCTGGGCGACGCCGGGACGAACCTCCTCCTTGGAGAAGCCGCGGATGAAACCCTCGCGCCTGAGCACGTCAAGCACGTTGGCCCGCAGGTTCGAGGCGGGCGCAACGCAAACCGCGTGACGGGCGCGCTGCGCGTTGCGGATACGGGTGAGCATGTCACCCAGGGGATCGGACATCGACATGTTATATCCCCCTTACCAGCTCGACTTGACCATGCCAGGAATCTGCCCGGCGCTGGCAAGATCGCGCAGCGCGACGCGGCAGAGCTTGAACTTGCGGTAGTTGCCACGAGCGCGCCCGGTCAGCTCGCAGCGCAGCCGCACGCGCGTCTTCGCGCCGTTGCGCGGAAGCTGCGCAAGCTTCAGCGTCGCGTCGAACCGATCCTCCACCGGGAGGGTGCGGTCCTTCACGATCGCCTTCAGCGCGGCACGCTTGCCCGCATCACGCGCGGCCATCTTCTCGCGCCGCTTATTCCGATTGACCTGAGAGGTCTTCGCCATCGTCTTCTATCCTCCGGAACCTGCCGGCACGTTCCGGCGGTTTTCCAATAAATCCGTTTACGCGCTCGAAATTCCGCTCAATTCACGAACGGAATCTCGAACCCCTTGAGAAGCGCCTTCGCCTCGGCATCGGTTTGCGCGGTGGTCACGAACACAATGTCCATGCCGCGCATCTCGTCGACCTTGTCATACTCGATCTCCGGGAACACGATCTGCTCCTTGAGACCCATGGCGAAGTTTCCGCGCCCGTCGAACCCCTTGCCCGAAATCCCGCGGAAGTCGCGCACGCGGGGGAGCGCTATCGTCACCAGCCGGTCGAGGAATTCATACATGCGCGCCCGGCGCAGCGTCACCTTGCAGCCGATCGGCAGGCCCTTGCGGATCTTGAACCCGGCAATCGCCTTCTTCGCCACCGTCTTCACCGGCTTCTGGCCGGCGATAAGGGTGAGTTCGGCAACCGCCGCGTCCAGCTTCTTCTGGTCCGCGGCCGCTTCGCCCACGCCCATGTTGATCACGATCTTCTCAAGCTTCGGCACCTGCATCGGGTTCGTGTATCCGAACTCCGTCTGCAGTGCAGCCCGCACCACCGACTCGTAGTGCTGCTGAAGCCGGGTCTTGGCAATGGCCTCGCTCATCGCTCTATCCTCAACCATCGATCACGGAGTCGCTCTTGCGCGCGACCCGGACCTTGCGACCGTCCTCAAGAATGCGAAAGCCCACGCGGGTCGGCTTCTTCGTCTCAGGATCGATCAATGCAATATTCGACAAATGGACAGGCATCTCCTTCTGGATGATGCCGCCCTGCTCGCCCATGCCGCGCGCCTTGGTGTGACGCTTCGCCACGGCGACGCCCGAGACCACGGCCTTGTTCTCGGCGGGCAGAACGCGGAGAACTTCACCCTCGCGTCCCTTGCTCGCGCCAGCGATGACAACCACGCGGTCGCCCTTACGGATACGTGCGGCCATATTACAGCACCTCCGGCGCCAGGCTGATGATCTTCATGAACTTGCGCGCGCGCAGCTCGCGGGTGACCGGCCCAAAAATACGCGTGCCGATCGGCTCCATCTGCTTGTTGATCAGCACGGCGGCATTGCGATCGAACCGGATCACGCTGCCATCCGCGCGACGCACCGGATAGGCGGTGCGAACGACAACGGCCTGGTGGACATCGCCCTTCTTCACCTTGCCGCGGGGAATCGCATCCTTGATCGAGACGACAATGACATCGCCAACCGACGCGGTGCGGCGCTTCGAACCGCCCAGCACCTTGATGCACTGAACGCGGCGCGCGCCCGAATTGTCGGCAACGTCGAGATTTGATTCGACAATGATCATCTCACGCTCCCTGGGCTTCGGCGGCGGCGCCGACCGGCTCGCCGTTGCGTGCGGTCACGAGCCATGCCTTGCGCTTGCTGATCGGCGGGCACTCCTCGATCCGCACCAGGTCGCCCATTTCGCAAACATTGCCTTCGTCATGCGCCGCATATTTCTTCGAACGGCGGATGAATTTCTTGTACAGCGGATGCATGACACGACGCTCGACAAGAACCGTCACGGTCTTGTCCATCTTGTCACTCACAACCCGCCCTGTCAGGACGCGCTTCGGCATAACTCTAAACCCCTCAAGCCTTGGCCGCGGCGCGGGCGCGCTCGGCCTGAATCGTCTTCACGCGAGCAACGTCGCGACGCGCCTTGCGGATCTGGCTGGTGTTCTCCTGCTGGCCAGTGGCCCGCTGGAACCGCAAATTCAGCTGTTCGCGCTTCAGCTCGAGCAGCATGTCGCCCAGCTCGTCCGGCGTCTTGGCGCGAATATCACTTGCCTTGGTCATCTCAGGCCTCCCCGATACGGGTGACGATCTTGGTCTTGATCGGCAGCTTCGCAGCACCGAGCTTCAACGCCTCGCGGGCGATTCCCTCGGCCACACCGTCGATCTCGAACATGATCCGGCCTGGCTGCACGCGCGCCACCCAATATTCCGGGCTCCCCTTGCCGGAGCCCATGCGGACTTCGGCCGGCTTCGTCGAAACCGGCAGATCGGGGAAGATGCGGATCCACACGCGGCCGGCACGCTTCATCTGACGAGTGATCGCACGACGGGCCGACTCGATCTGCCGCGCGGTGATGCGTTCCGGCTCCAGCGCCTTGAGGCCGAACTGGCCGAAATTAAGCTGCGTGTTCCCCTTGGCGGTGCCGTGGATGCGGCCCTTGTGCGCCTTGCGGAATTTCGTACGCTTTGGTGACAACATGTTATCTGCTCCGGCTCAGCGCTGCGGCGCCTGTTCGGCGATGCGGCGATCCTGCGCCATCGGGTCGTGCGCCATGATCTCGCCCTTGAAGATCCACACCTTTACACCGCAAGTGCCATAGGTGGTCTTCGCCGTGGCAACACCAAAATCGATGTCCGCCCGCAACGTGTGGAGCGGAACGCGGCCTTCACGATACCATTCCATCCTGGCGATCTCGGCCCCACCGAGGCGACCGCCGCAATTGATCCGGATGCCCTGCGCACCGAGACGCATCGCCGACTGCACGGCCCGCTTCATGGCGCGGCGGAACGCAACGCGACGCTCGAGCTGTTGCGCGATGTTCTGGGCAACGAGCGTGGCGTCGATTTCGGGCTTGCGGATTTCAACGATGTTCAGCGACACATCGGCCTTCGCCATCACCGACAGCTCTTTCTTGAGCACGTCGATATCCTGGCCCTTCTTGCCGATGACAACGCCAGGACGCGCCGCATAAATCGTGACCCGCGGCTTCTTCGCCGGGCGCTCGATCAGAACCTTCGACACGCCAGCCCCCGAAAGCCGGTTGAGCAGATGCTCGCGCAGCTTCAGGTCATCATGCAGGAGCGACGCATAGTCGGCGCCGGCAAACCAGCGGCTGTCCCAGGTGCGATTGATGCCGAGCCGCAGCCCGATCGGATTGACTTTGTGACCCATTACGCAGGCACCCCTTCATTCGCCGCCGGGCTGGCACTCGCCGCCGGCTTGGCCGCGGCGCGGCGGGCGCGGCGATCGGCCTTGGTCTCGATGTCAAGCTCCGCCACAACGATGCGCAGATGGCTGAACCATTTCTCCACTCGCGCGGCGCGACCGCGGCCACGGGCATGGAAACGACGCATCACGATGGAACGGCCAACATCCGCGGTTGTGACAACCAGGCGATCCACATCCAGCTGATGGTTGTTCTCGGCGTTTGCAATCGCCGATTCCAACGCCTTTTTCACGTCCTTCGCAATGCGGCGCTTGCTGAAAGCAAGGTCGGCAATCGCCTTGCCGGCCGGCTTGTTGCGGATCGACGCGGCAACGACGTTGAGCTTGCGCGGGCTGCAACGCAAATTGCGCAGCACGGCTTCAGCTTCGGTGTCCGCGAGCACACGCGGGTAATTCGGTTTGCTCATGTCAGCCTCGCTTCGCCTTCTTGTCGGCCGCGTGGCCGGTGAACGTGCGGGTCGGCGAGAACTCGCCGAATTTGTGGCCGACCATATTCTCGGAAACCTGGACCGGTAGGAACTTCCGGCCATTGTAGACGCCAAAGGTCAGACCGACGAACTGCGGCAGAATGGTGGACCGACGCGACCAGATCTTGATGATCTCGTTGCGGCCCGACGCGCGCGAAACCTCGGCCTTGTTCAGCATATACCCGTCGACAAACGGGCCCTTCCAGACGGAACGTGTCATCTCGATCAGCCCTTCCCGACCTTGCGACGGCGGATGATGAGGCCGTCAGTCCGCTTGTTCGAACGCGTCTTCGCACCTTTGGTCGGCTTGCCCCACGGCGTAACCGGATTGCGACCGCCGGACGTGCGACCCTCGCCACCACCCAGAGGATGATCGACAGGGTTCATCGCAACACCACGGTTATGCGGACGGCGACCCAGCCAGCGCTTGCGCCCCGCCTTGCCGAGCTGCTGATTTGAATGATCCGGATTGGATACCGCGCCGATCGACGCCATGCACTCACCACGGATCAGCCGCAACTCGCCAGACATCAGCTTCACCTGGGCATAACCCTGGTCCTTGCCGACGAGCTGGGCAAAAGTGCCGGCCGAGCGGGCCAGCTTGCCGCCGGCGCCCGCCTTCAACTCGATATTGTGGATGATCGTCCCGACCGGAATTGCGGCGAGCGGCATCGCATTGCCCGGCTTCACGTCGACCTTGACGCCGGCGACCACCTGATCGCCCACCTTCAGGCGCTGCGGCGCCAGGATGTAGGCAAGCTCCCCATCTTCATATTTGACGAGAGCGAGGAAAGCCGAGCGATTCGGATCGTATTCGAGGCGCTCGACCGTCGCCGCCACATCATACTTGCGGCGCTTGAAGTCGACGACGCGATAGGCACGCTTGTGTCCGCCGCCACGGAACCGCACCGTGGTGCGGCCGTGGTTGTTGCGCCCGCCGGAGCTGCTCAGCCCCTCGGTCAGGCCCTTGACCGGCTTGCCCTTCCAGAGCTCCGACCGATCCACCAGCACGGTGCCGCGAAGGCTCGCCGTGACCGGTTTAAAATGCTTGAGTGCCATGTTTCAGTCTCGCCTTACGCCAGCCGCGTCGTGAAATCGATCGACTGACCCTCGGCCAGCGTCACGAACGCCTTCTTGAAGTCCGAACGTCGGCCCGGACGGCCCTTGAAGCGCTTGGTCTTGCCCTTCTGGACGAGCGTGTTCACGCTCAGCACCTTCACGCCGAACAAGGTTTCGACCGCCGCCTTGATGCCCGGCTTGGTCGCATCGAGCGACACCTTGAAGCCGACTTGGTTCTTCTCCGACAGGGCTGTCGCCTTCTCGGTGATCAGCGGGCCACGAATGATATCGAACATTGCCTCGCGCGACAGCACCGGCTTCTTCGGCGCCGCCTTGATGTCAGCGGTCTCGCTCATGCCGCGATCTCCTCGTTGGCGCCGGACTTGATGCCGTCAAGACGCCGCTTCAGTCCCTCGAGCCCGGCGGCGGTGATCGCCAGCGTGTCGTGCTGAAGGATGTCGTAAACATTGGCGCCGACGACCGGCAGCACGTCGATCCCGATCAGGTTGCGGCTCGCCCGCGCGAACCCCTCGTCGACCACGGCATCGACAACCAGCGTCCGACCCCAGCCGAGCTTCTTCAGCTTCACGTTCAGCTCGCTCGTCTTCGAGACGCCCGAAACGGTGTCGAGAACCACCAGCTTGCCCTCGGCCAGTTTCTGCGACAGCGCCGAAATCAAGCCAAGACGGCGGACCTTCTTGTTCAGCGAATACCCGTGATCGCGCACGACCGGGCCATGCACGGCACCGCCGGTGCGGAACTGCGGCGCGCGCAACGAGCCCTGACGGGCATTACCGGTACCCTTCTGGCGGTACGGCTTCTTGGTCGTGCCGCTGACCTCGCCCATACCCTTCACCTTGTGGGTGCCGGCGCGGCGCTTCGCGAGCTGCCAGTGAACAACGCGGGCCATGATGTCGGCGCGCGGCGTGGCGGCGAAATATTCCTCGGGCAGTTCGGCCTTGCCGGCCGAGCCGGCATCGAGGGTTGAAATGTCGATCTGCATGTCGCTCTCCTCAGGCCTTCAGCGCCGCAGGATAGGCCACATCCGCGGGACGAGCCTTCTTCACCGCATCGCGCACCAGGACGTAGCCGTCCTTCGCGCCCGGAACCGCACCCTTGATCATGATCAGGTTGCGCGCCTCGTCGATTGCGGCCACCTCGAGGTTGAGAGTGGTGATCCGCTCGACGCCCAGATGCCCGGCCATCTTCTTGTTCTTGAAGGTCTTGCCCGGATCCTGACGATTACCCGTCGAACCGTGCGAACGGTGGCTGATCGAAACGCCGTGCGTCGCTTCAAGGCCGCGGAAATTCCAGCGCTTCATGGCGCCGGCAAACCCCTTGCCCTTGCTGATGCCCGCGACATCGACCTTCTGCCCCACGGCAAAATGCGCAGCCGAAAGCACCTGGCCAGCCTCCAGAACCGCATCCTCGGCAACCCGGAACTCGACGAGCTTCATCGCCGGCTCGACCTTGGCTGCCGCGTAATGACCCTTCATTGGCTTGGTCACGTTCTTCGTCTTGGCATGACCGAAGCCGAGCTGGACAGCTGCGTAGCCGTCACGCTCCTGGGTGCGGGCCGAGACCACGCGCACATCGTCCATGTGCAGCACGGTCACCGGCACGTGCGTGCCGTCTTCCCTGAACAGCCGGGTCATCCCCAGCTTCTTTGCTATAATACCGGTGCGCATCACACTCATTCTCTGCTCAGATCTTGATCTCGACGTCGACGCCGGCCGCGAGGTCGAGCTTCATCAGCGCGTCCACGGTCTGCGCGGTCGGTTCGACGATGTCGAGCAGGCGGCGATGCGTCCGGATTTCGAACTGCTCGCGGCTCTTCTTGTCGACATGTGGCGAACGGTTCACCGTGAACCGCTCGATATGCGTCGGCAGCGGAATCGGTCCGCGCACCTGGGCGCCCGTGCGCTTCGCCGTGTTGACGATTTCCCTGGTGCTGTTGTCCAGCACCCGGTGGTCGTACGCCTTCAGGCGAATGCGAATATTCTGACTGTCCATCGTCGAAACCTGCAATCTTTACACGGAACGCCCGGTCCGCCCATTCGGGCCGCGCGCTAGTCCGAAACAAATCTGGCGGCCGCCACCCGGCTCAGACCGGGTGGCGGCCGACCCGCTCAACCAGGCAAGCGGTTACTTCGTGATGTTGGCAACGACGCCCGAACCAACCGTCCGGCCACCCTCGCGGATCGCGAAGCGGAGGCCTTCATCCATCGCGATCGGCGCGATGAGTTCAACCGCAACGGTCACGTTGTCGCCCGGCATCACCATCTCGACACCTTCCGGCAGCGTGACCACACCGGTCACGTCAGTGGTGCGGAAATAGAACTGCGGACGGTAGTTGGTGAAGAACGGCGTATGACGGCCACCCTCTTCCTTGTTCAGGATATAAACCGAACCGGAGAAGTTGGTGTGCGGGGTGATCGAGCCCGGCGCGGCCAGAACCTGGCCACGCTCGACGTCTTCACGCTTGGTGCCGCGGAGCAGCGCGCCAATGTTGTCGCCAGCCTCGCCCTGATCGAGCAGCTTGCGGAACATTTCGACGCCGGTCACGGTCGTCTTCACGGTGGCCTTGAGACCAACGATCTCGACTTCGTCGCCAACCTTGATGATGCCACGCTCGACGCGGCCGGTCACCACGGTGCCGCGGCCGGAAATCGAGAACACGTCTTCAACCGGCATCAGGAACGGCTTGTCCTTCGGGCGCTCCGGCTGCGGAATGTAGCTATCGACCGCTTCCATCAGCTTCAGGATCGCCTCGCGGCCCAGCTCAGGGTTGCTGTCCTCGAGCGCGCAGAGCGCCGAACCCTTGATGATCGGAATATCATCGCCCGGGAACTCATACTTGCTGAGCAGGTCGCGCACTTCCATCTCGACCAGCTCGACGAGGTCGGGGTCGGCCATGTCCATCTTGTTGAGGAACACGACCAGCGCCGGCACGCCAACCTGACGGGCGAGCAGAATGTGCTCGCGGGTCTGCGGCATCGGGCCGTCGGCCGCGGAAACGACCAGGATCGCACCGTCCATCTGCGCGGCGCCGGTGATCATGTTCTTCACATAGTCAGCGTGACCCGGGCAATCGACATGCGCGTAGTGGCGGTTCGCGGTCTCATATTCGACATGCGCGGTCGCGATCGTGATGCCGCGCGCCCGCTCTTCAGGGGCCGCGTCGATGCTGTCATACGCGCGGAAGGTCGCGCCACCTGTCTCCGCCAGCACCTTGGTGATTGCCGCGGTGAGCGAGGTCTTGCCATGATCGACGTGACCGATCGTGCCGATATTGCAGTGCGGCTTCGTGCGCTCGAATTTAGCCTTGGCCATGGGTATCTCCGTAACGTATCTGCTTCAGCGCCGTGCTGGCGTGATGGGGTGGAGTGTAACGGTTGCTTACCAGCGGTAGTGGCTGAACGCCTTGTTCGCCTCAGCCATGCGATGCGTGTCTTCACGCTTCTTCACAGCCGCCCCGCGATTATTCACCGCATCGAGCAGCTCGTTGGAGAGGCGATCTTCCATCGTGTGCTCGCCGCGCTTGCGGGCGGACTCGATGATCCAGCGGATCGCCAGCGCTTGCCGGCGCTCGGAACGAACCTCGACAGGGACCTGATACGTCGCACCGCCAACACGGCGGGAGCGCACCTCGATCGCCGGCTTCACATTGTCCAGCGCCTCGTGGAAGAGACGAACCGGGTCGGCATTCTGACCGCCGCGCTTCTTCAGGCTGTCAAGCGCCCCATAAACGATGGATTCGGCAATCGATTTCTTACCGTCATACATCAGCACGTTCATGAAACGGCTGATGACGACATCACCGAACTTCGGATCCGGCAAAACTTCGCGCTTGACGGCGGAATGGCGTCTGCTCACGGAAACTCTCCTTACTTCGGCCGCTTGGCGCCGTAGAGCGAACGGCGCTGACGACGCTTGGCAATGCCCTGCGTATCGAGGACGCCGCGCAGGATATGATAGCGCACGCCGGGAAGGTCCTTCACGCGGCCGCCGCGGATCAGCACGACAGAGTGCTCCTGCAGGTTATGACCTTCACCAGGAATATAGCTCACAACTTCATAACCGTTGGTCAGGCGCACCTTGGCGACCTTGCGGAGCGCCGAGTTCGGCTTCTTCGGGGTCGTCGTGTAAACGCGCGTACAGACGCCACGCTTCTGCGGGCAACCCTGCAGCGCGGGCACCTTGTTCCGCTTGGCCCGAACTTCGCGCCCCTTGGCGATCAACTGGTTGATAGTCGGCATGCTCGATCCTGATCCTTCTTGCCGGTTACGCTTTGCCGCGCGCTCATAACAACGCCGCAGCCCGGAGTAATCCCCGTCTGCGGAAACCCAGACTTGCGACCTTAGCCACCCGATCCCCAGGGTGGCGGCGCCGCAAGCGTGAGAATAAATGAGCCGCGCGACCGGACGATCCCGGGCCTCGCTGAGGTCGCCATCCTTAAGAGGGGATCAGCGGCAAGTCAAGCACCGCGAGGGGATTTTCCAGGCCGCCCGGCCACGAGGCTGGATATACGCCCGCCGTGCAGACAGCTTCCGCAAGATCGAACGGGTTTCTGCCGCCGCATCGCGGCCCGGGGAGCGAAACATCCCCGATCCCTCGTGCATCGCCGGGCCGGGGAGACGCATCTGATTGGACACAACCCGGATCGGATGCAGTGCCCTATGATCTTGATAATCAGAGCATCGTTACATGATCAGATGACGCCGTCCGATCGGATGATGCTCCAGGAACGGGATGTGAAGCGCCGGGAGATGAAGGAGACGCTCGCCGTGCCATCCTGTTGCAAGCGATCACCCGACCTGAGCTGTTCGCCCGGTCGGGTGAGTTCGTGAAACATCGCCGGAAGCCCGTGGCAGTCCAGGGTCAGGACAAGTCTCGAAAGGCCTGACGCCAGGACGCCGCTTGCCCCTGGAATTCGCGTGCGAATTCCAGGGGTGGTGGATCAGTCCGCCGCTGGCAGCGCCGTGCGGGTCGAGGCGAGCGTCGAGCGATCGCGGCCAGCCGCGATCGAACGCAGGCGGCTCATCACGCTGCCGGTGCCGGCAGGGATCAGGCGGCCAACGATGACGTTCTCCTTGAGCCCCAGCAACTGGTCGGTCTTGCCGGCTGTCGCCGCCTCCGTGAGGACGCGCGTGGTCTCCTGGAACGACGCCGCCGAGATGAAGCTGAGCGTCTGCAGGCTGGCCTTGGTGATGCCCTGCAACACCGGCAGGCCACCGGCCGGCCGCTCACCCGCGCGCAGGCGCCGCTCGTTCTCTTCCTCGAACTCGATCCGGTCGACCAGCTCGCCGATCAGATAGGTCGTGTCGCCCGGTTCGGTGATCTCGATCTTCTGCAGCATCTGGCGAACGACCACCTCGATGTGCTTGTCGTTGATCTTCACACCCTGCAGCCGGTAGACGTCCTGGATCTCGTTGATGAGATATTCGGACAGCGCCTCGACCCCCATCACCCGCAGGATGTCATGCGGAACGCGCGGACCATCGACCAGCGGATCGCCGCGGTGGACATAGTCGCCCTCCTGCACCGAAACGTGCTTGCCCTTCGGCACCAGATACTCGGTTTCCTCGCCGGTCTCGTCGTTCTTGACGATGACGCGGCGCTTCGCCTTGTAGTCCTTGCCGAATTCCACGCGCCCGTCGGTTTCAGCGATGATCGCGTGATCCTTCGGACGGCGGGCCTCGAACAGCTCGGCGACGCGCGGCAGACCGCCGGTGATATCGCGCGTCTTGCTGCCCTCGCGCGGAATGCGGGCGAGAACGTCGCCGGCATGCACGGTCGCACCGTTTTCCACCGAAAGAATCGAATCGGGGCTGAGGAAGTAGCGGGCTTCCGCACCGTTCGCGAGGCGCAGCACCTCGCCGCGCTCATCCTTCAGAATGAGGCGCGGGCGCAAATCCGCCCCCTTGGCCGACTGCTTGTAGTCCACCACCACCTTGGAGGTCAGGCCCGTCACCTCGTCGACCCGCTCGACCAGGGTCACGCCCTCGAGCAGATCGGCGTATTCAACCATGCCCGCGCGCTCGGTGATGATCGGCAGGGTATACGGATCCCACTCGGCCAGCTTCTGTCCGCGCGCCACTGTCTGGTCCTCGTCGACCAGCAGCCTTGCGCCATAGGGCACACGGAAGCGGGCACGCTCGCGGCCGGACGCATCATTCAGGGCGATCTCGCAGTTGCGGCTCATCACGATCGGGGCGCCGGCCGAGTTCGACACCACGTTGCGGTTACGGATCGTCACCGTGCCGTCGTGGCTGGCCTCGACGCTCGACTGCTCGGCGCCACGCTGCGCGGCGCCGCCAATGTGGAAGGTGCGCATGGTCAGCTGCGTACCCGGCTCGCCGATCGACTGGGCGGCAATCACGCCGACCGCCTCGCCGATATTCACCGGCGTGCCGCGCGCGAGGTCGCGCCCATAGCACTTGGCGCAAACGCCCACCTTGGCCTCGCAGGTCAGCACCGAGCGGATCTTCACGCTCTCGACGCCGAGCTTCTCGATATGCATCGAGTCGACTTCGCCGATCAGCTCGTTCGCCCGGACGATGACGGTCTCGTCGGTCGGGTCGAGCACGTCCTCCGCCGCGGTCCGGCCGAGTATCCGCTCCGAAATCGAGGAGACGACCTCGCCGCCGTCCATCACCGCCCGAACCGTCAGGCCACGCTCGGTGCCGCAATCGGTGCTGACGATGATGCAATCCTGCGCCACGTCGACCAGACGGCGGGTGAGGTAACCGGAGTTCGCCGTCTTCAGCGCGGTGTCCGCGAGACCCTTGCGGGCGCCGTGGGTCGAGTTGAAGTATTCGGCGACGGTCAGGCCTTCCTTGAAGTTCGACAGGATCGGCTGCTCGATGATCTCGCCCGACGGCTTGGCCATCAGGCCGCGCATGCCGGCGAGCTGGCGCATCTGCGTTGGCGACCCACGGGCGCCGGAATGGCTCATCATCCAGACCGAGTTGGTCGGCTTGCCGGGATCCTGGCGCGAAATCTCGCGCATCATCGCCGCGGCAACCTCGTCGTTACAGCGCGACCACGCGTCGATCACCTTGTTGTAGCGCTCGCCGGCGGTGATGAGACCGTCGTGATACTGCGCCTCGTATTCCTTGACCTCGGCCTGTGTCTTTTCCAGCAGGCCGTATTTCTCGGCCGGGATGACCATGTCGTCCTTGCCGAAGGAGATGCCGGCCTTGGCCGCCTGGCGGAACCCGAGCCCCATCAGACGGTCGCAGAAAATCACCGACTCCTTCTGCCCGCAATGGCGATAGACGGCGTCGATCACGTCCGACACCTTCTTCTTGGTCAGCAGCTGGTTGACCAGGGCGAAGGGAACGTCGTGATGCTTGGGCAGAAGCTGGCCGATCATCATGCGGCCCGGCGTGGTCGCGACCACCTCGGTCGTGCGCGTGCCGTCCGGATGCGTGCGAACGACGCGGGCGCGGATCTTGTCGTGCAGCTTCAGATGCCCGGAATCGAGCGCATGCTCGATCTCGCCCATCGTGCCGAACAACGGCGCCTCCTTGTCCTCGACCGCGCTGAAGGCCGGGGTTTCAAGCGAGAGATAATAGAGCCCGAGCACGATGTCCTGGCTCGGCACGATGATCGGCTTGCCGTTGGCCGGGTTAAGAATGTTGTTCGTGCTCATCATGAGCACACGCGCCTCGAGCTGCGCCTCAATCGAAAGCGGCACGTGAACCGCCATCTGGTCGCCGTCGAAGTCGGCGTTGAAGGCGGTGCAGACCAGCGGATGCAGCTGGATCGCCTTGCCCTCGATCAGGATCGGCTCGAACGCCTGAATGCCGAGGCGGTGCAGCGTCGGCGCGCGGTTGAGCAGCACCGGATGCTCGCGGATCACCTCCTCAAGGATGTCCCACACCTCGGGGCGTTCCTTCTCGACCATACGCTTCGCCGCCTTGATCGTGGTGGCGAGGCCGTATTTCTCGAGCTTGGCGTAGATGAAGGGCTTGAACAGCTCCAGCGCCATCTTCTTCGGCAGGCCGCACTGGTGCAGCTTCAGCTCCGGCCCGACGACGATGACCGAACGGCCGGAATAGTCGACGCGCTTGCCCAGCAGGTTCTGGCGGAAGCGGCCCTGCTTGCCCTTCAGCATGTCGGATAGCGATTTCAGCGGCCGCTTGTTGGTGCCGGTGATGGCGCGGCCGCGACGGCCGTTATCGAACAGCGCGTCGACCGATTCCTGGAGCATGCGCTTCTCGTTGCGCACGATGATGTCCGGCGCGCGCAGCTCGATCAGCCGCTTGAGGCGGTTGTTGCGGTTGATCACGCGGCGATAGAGATCGTTCAGGTCCGACGTGGCGAAACGGCCACCATCGAGCGGCACGAGCGGGCGCAGCTCGGGCGGAATGACCGGAACAACATCCATGATCATCCATTCCGGGCGGGTGCCTGATTCGATGAACGCCTCGACCAGCTTCAGCCGCTTGACCAGCTTCTTGCGCTTGGCCTCGGAGGTCGCCTCCTTGAGGTCGGCGCGCATGATCGCCCGTTCGGCCTCGAGATCGACTCCCGCAAGGATCGACTTCACCGCCTCGGCGCCGATGCCCGCCTTGAACCCGTCCTCGCCGAACTCGTCCTGCTTCGCGTACAGCTCATCCTCGGAAAGGAGCTGGTAGCGCTTGAGGTCGGTCGTGTAGGGATCGAGAACGATATAATTCTCGAAATAGAGAACCTTCTCCAGATCCTTCAGCGTCATCTCGACCATGGTCGCGATGCGACTCGGCAGCGACTTCAGGAACCAGATATGCGCGACCGGCGAGGCCAGCTCGATATGGCCCATGCGCTCGCGGCGCACCTTGGCCAGCGTCACCTCGACGCCGCATTTCTCGCAGATGATCCCGCGGAACTTCATCCGCTTGTACTTGCCGCACAGGCACTCATAGTCCTTGATCGGCCCGAAGATGCGGGCACAGAACAGGCCGTCGCGCTCCGGCTTGAAGGTGCGGTAGTTGATGGTCTCCGGCTTCTTGATCTCGCCATACGACCAGGAGCGGATCTGCTCCGGCGAGGCGATCTGGATACGGATCTGGTCGAACGTGGCGGCCTGACCGGTCTGGCCGAGAATCTTCATCAAATCGTTCATGCGATAGTCCCTTTCATCAGCGCGGAACGGGCTTGCCGCCCCGCGCCATGACAAATCCGAACGGTCCTGGTCAGTCCACGGACTGGTTGAGATCGACGTTGAGGCCGAGCGACTTCAGTTCCTTGGTCAGAACGTTGAAGCTCTCGGGCACGCCGGCCTCGAAATTGTCCTGCTCGCGCACGATCGCCTCATAGACCTTGGTGCGGCCCGAAACGTCGTCCGACTTCACGGTCAGCATCTCCTGCAGCGTGTAGGCCGCGCCATAGGCCTCGAGCGCCCAGACCTCCATCTCGCCGAAGCGCTGGCCGCCGAACTGCGCCTTGCCGCCCAGCGGCTGCTGGGTGACGAGGCTGTAGGGGCCGATCGAGCGGGCATGGATCTTGTCGTCAACCATGTGACCGAGCTTGAGCATGTACATGTAGCCCACCGTCACCTTGCGCTCGAACTGCTCGCCAGTCCGGCCGTCGAACACGGTCATCTGGCCGGAGACGTCGAGGCCGGCCTTGGCCAGCATGTCCTCGATATCGGTGATGCGCGCGCCATCGAACACGGGGGTGGCGATCGGCACGCCCTTGCGGATGTTGCCGCACAGCTCCTGCACCTCGGCTTCCGACATCGAGGCGATCTGCTCGTTGTAGATCGCCTCGCCATAGGCGCTCTTCAGCATCCCGTGCAGCCGCTCCCGCTCGGCAGCGTCGCGACGATACGCCTCGACCGCCTCGCCGATCTGCTTGCCAAGGTTGGCGCAGGCCCAGCCAAGATGCGTCTCGAGAATCTGCCCGACATTCATGCGCGAGGGCACGCCGAGCGGATTGAGCACGACATCGACGGCCGTACCGTCTTCCAGGAACGGCATGTCCTCGATCGGGACAACGCGGGAGACGACACCCTTGTTGCCGTGCCGGCCGGCCATCTTGTCGCCCGGCTGCAGCTTGCGCTTCACCGCGATGAACACCTTGACCATCTTCATCACGCCAGGCGGCATTTCATCGCCGCGCTGGAGCTTCTCGACCTTGCTCTCGAAACGCTGCTGCAGCTTGTGCACGGCGGCATCGAACTCGCGCTTCAGCGTCTCGATCTCCGCCATCACCCGGTCGTCCTGCACCGTCAGGTTGCGCCAGGCGCCACGCGGCACCTCGGCCAGCAACGCTGTGGTGATCTCGGTGCCCGACCGCACGCCCTTGTAGCCGGACCCGGCAACCTGGCCGAGCAGCTTCTCGCGCAGCCGGTTGAGGAAGGCGCGTTCCTGAATGGCGCGCTCGTCGTCCCGGTCCTTGGCAAGGCGTTCGATCTCGGCGCGCTCGATCGCCAGGGCGCGCTCATCCTTGTCGACGCCCCGGCGGTTGAACACCCGCACATCCACGACCGTGCCGTTCACCCCCGGCGGCAGCTTCAGCGAGGTGTCGCGCACATCCGACGCCTTTTCGCCGAAGATCGCGCGCAGCAGTTTTTCCTCCGGCGTCATCGGGCTCTCGCCCTTCGGCGTGACCTTGCCGACCAGGATGTCGCCCGGATTCACCTCTGCCCCGACATAGACGATGCCGGCCTCATCCAGGTTGCGCAGCGCTTCCTCGCCGACATTCGGAATGTCGCGGGTGATTTCCTCCTGCCCCAGCTTGGTATCGCGGGCCATCACCTCGAATTCCTCGATATGGATCGAGGTGAACATGTCCTCGCGGGCAACGCGCTCCGAGATGAGGATGGAGTCCTCGAAGTTATACCCGTTCCACGGCATGAACGCGCAAAGCACGTTGCGGCCAAGCGCGAGTTCGCCCAGCTCGGTCGACGGACCATCGGCGATGATGTCGCCGGCGCCGACGCGGTCGCCCACCCGCACCAGCGGACGCTGGTTGATGCAGGTTGACTGGTTCGAGCGCATGTATTTGCGCAGGCGATAGATATCCACGCCCTGGGTCGTGCCATCCTCGCCGGTGGCGCGCACCACGATGCGCGCGCCGTCGATCTGGTCGATCACGCCGGCGCGGCGGGCCACGATTGTCGCGCCCGAGTCGCGGGCAACCGGCGCTTCCATGCCGGTGCCGACCAGCGGCGCATCGGAACGGATCAGCGGCACCGCCTGGCGCTGCATGTTCGAGCCCATCAGCGCGCGGTTGGCGTCGTCGTTCTCAAGGAAGGGGATCAGCGCCGCGGCGACGGAGACGAGCTGGCGCGGCGAGACGTCGATCGCGGTAACCTCGTCGGGCTTGACCAGACGGAAATCACCATTGCGGCGCACCGAAACCAGATCCTCGGTCAGCGTGCCGTCGGCGAGCTTCGGCGCATCGGCCTGGGCAACGGTGAGGCGCTCCTCCTCCATCGCCGAGAGATACTTGTAGTCATCGAGCACCTTGCCATCCTTCACCAGGCGATAGGGCGTCTCGATGAAGCCATACTTGTTCACCTTGGCGAAGGTGGCCAGCGAGTTGATCAGGCCGATATTCGGGCCTTCCGGCGTTTCGATCGGGCAGATACGGCCGTAATGCGTCGGGTGCACGTCGCGAACCTCGAACCCGGCCCGCTCGCGGGTCAGACCACCCGGCCCAAGGGCCGAGAGACGGCGCTTGTGGGTGACTTCCGAAAGCGGATTGGTCTGGTCCATGAACTGCGAGAGCTGCGACGAACCGAAGAATTCCCGCACCGCCGCCGCCGCCGGCTTGGCGTTGATCAGGTCGTGCGGCATTACCCCGTCGATATCGACCGAGCCCATCCGCTCGCGAATGGCGCGCTCCATGCGGAGCAGGCCGACGCGATACTGGTTTTCCATCAGCTCGCCGACCGAGCGGACACGACGATTGCCGAGATTGTCGATGTCGTCGATCTGGCCGCGGCCGTCCTTCAGCTCGCACATGATCTGGATGGTGCGCAGGATGTCTTCCTTGCGCAGCACCCGCACCGTGTCCTCGCATTCAACGCCGAGCCGCATGTTCATCTTGACGCGGCCGACCGCCGAGAGGTCGTAGCGCTCGGAGTCGAAGAACAGGCCCCGGAACAGCGCCTCGGCGGTTTCCGAGGTCGGCGGCTCGCCAGGGCGGATCACCCGGTAGATGTCGATCAGCGCGTCCTCGCGGCTGGCATTCTTGTCGGTCGCGAGCGTGTTGCGGATCCACGGCCCCTTGGCCTGATCGATCGCAAGCGTCGGAATCTCGTCGAGCCCGGCATCCTCCAGCACCTTCAGCTTGGCGTCGGAGATTTCCTCGCCCGCGTCGGCGAAAATCTCACCGGTATTCGGATCGAACAGATCTTCCGCCACGAAACGGCCGACCAGGTCGGCGCGGCTGACGAGCACGGAGCGGGTCTTGGCCGCGATCTGCCGCGCGGTGCGCGCGGTGAGCTTGTCATCGGCCTTGGCGACAACCTCGCCGGTCTCGGCGTCCACCAGGTCCTCGACCAGCTTGGCGCCGCGGAAGGTTTCCGGCTCGAACGGACGCGCCCAGGCCCCCTCCCCTCCGGCGGTGCGGGTGCGGGTGAACGGCACCTTGCCATAGAAGAAACCAAGGATCTCCTCGGCATCCATGCCGCGAATCTCGCCGATCTCCAGCGTCTCGCCCTTGGCCTCGCGCGCGGCGCGCAGCGCCTCGGTCGCGCGCCCCTCAAGCGCGTAGAGCAGCGTCGTGACCGGCAGCTTCCGCTTGCGGTCGATGCGGACATAGATAAGGTCCTTGGCGTCGAATTCGAAATCGAGCCAGGAGCCGCGATAGGGAATGACGCGAGCGGCAAAGAGATACTTGCCGGAGCTGTGGGTCTTGCCCTTGTCATGGTCGAAGAACACGCCGGGGCTGCGGTGCATCTGGCTGACGATGACGCGCTCGGTGCCGTTCACGACGAAGGTGCCGTTGTCGGTCATCAGCGGCATGTCGCCCATGTACACGGGCTGCTCCTTGATGTCGCGGATCGAGCGAGCGCCGGTATCTTCATCGACATCCCAGACGATCAGACGCAGCACCACCTTGAGCGGCGCGGCATAGGTCATGCCGCGCTGGATGCATTCCTCGACGTCGTATTTCGGCTCCTCGAGCTCGTAATAGACGAATTCGAGACGGCCGCGGCCGGCAAAATCGTCGATCGGGAAGACCGACTTGAAGACTTCCTGCAGCCCGGAATTGGTGCGGGAGTCGGGTGAGACGTGCATCTGCAGGAACGCGTCATAGCTCGCGCGCTGCACGTCGATCAGATTCGGCATCGGCGTGGTTTCAGGGATACGCCCGAAGCTCTTGCGGATGCGCTTGCGATTGGTGAAGGAAACTTTGTTCAGGCCACCCGAAATCGCATTCATGCTCAGACCCCGATCTTCATTCCAGTGACCGCGCCGCGGCCCGGGGCTACCATCAGCCCGGGCGTCGCCGCGTCAGCGGCGGGAAACCCCGCCAGTCATCAACCGCCGCCACGCCCTCGCCCGAGGCACGCAACGGCAAACGGGCGGAGCGCCATGGGGCGCCCCGCCAGTTTCAGTCCTGTCGCGCCGACGGCCCGAAGGCCGCGCGGCGCGGGGTAACATCACTCGATGCCGACAGATGCGCCCTGCTCTTCCAGAACCTTCTTGATCTTCTCGGCCTCGTCCTTGTTCACGCCTTCCTTCACGGTCTTCGGCGCGCCCTCGACGAGATCCTTGGCCTCCTTGAGGCCGAGGCCGGTGATCGTGCGGATTTCCTTGATCACGTTGATCTTCTTGTCGCCAGCGACCTTGAGGATCACGTTGAATTCGGTCTTCTCCTCGGCCGGCGCGGCGGCAGCACCGCCACCGGCAGGCATCGCCGCCGCAACCGCGACCGGAGCCGCAGCCGAAACGCCCCACTTGTCCTCGAGCAGCTTGGAAAGCTCCGCCGCTTCGAGAACAGTCAGGCTCGAAAGCTGTTCAACCAGATTTGCCAGATCAGCCATTGTTCAATTCCTTAGAATAGTCGTTCAGTTGGTTCCATGCAAGCCGACCCTGCCGGCTCGCCTCATCTCGTCTCAGGCCGCGTCGGCCTCATCCGCCTTGGCATAGGCCGCAAAGACCCGCGCGAGCTGGCCGGCCGGAGCCTGCAGCACGCCCGCCACCTTCGTCGCCGGCGCCTGGATGAGACCCAGGAGCCTGGCGCGGAGCTGATCGAGCGACGGCAGTTCGGCGAGCGCCTTGACGCCGGATGCATCGAGCATCTGCGTCCCAAGCGCGCCGCCGACCAGCACGAACTTCTCGTTGGTCTTGGCGAACTCGACGGCCACCTTCGCCACCGCCACAGGGTCCTGCGACCACGCAATCGCGGTCGGCCCCTTCAGCATCGGCTTCAGCCCGTCGAATCGGGTCCCTTCCAAGGCGAGGTGAGCCAGACGGTTCTTCGCCACCTTGTACTGCGCGCCCGCTTCCCGCATCTTCACGCGCAGTGCCGTGACATCGGCCACGGTCAGACCATCATTGCGGCTGACCACGACCATCGACGTCTCGGCGAACACCGCGGCGAGCTGGTCCACGAATTCACGCTTCTGTGCGCGATCCACGTCGATCTCCACTCGTCAGGCGAAATACGTTTGGACCGTATCCCGCCGGGTTGCCCAGGCAGCCGGGACCATCCCGGCCGCCGTTCGCCTGTCCTCAGACCGGAACCATCGGAACAAAACGCCCCGATCCCCGTCTCCGGCGTGCGGGAGACTTCCCTTCAAGGCTTGCGCCACATGCCGTCTTGGACAGGTCCGGAACCGCCGGCGCGAACCGGCCGATCCCGTCATGGCCGGAGCCGAGGCTCCGGCGCATCTCATCAGGCAGAAAGACTGCCCACATCCACACGCACGCCCGGCCCCATGGTGGAGGAGAGCGCCGCCTTCTGCAGATAGGTGCCCTTGGCGCCCGCCGGCTTGGCCTTCTGGATCGCGTCGACCAGGGCCTTCGCGTTCTCCACCAGCTTCTCGACCTCGAAGCTCGCCTTGCCGATGCCGGCGTGAATGATCCCCGCCTTCTCGGCGCGGAACTCGATCTGGCCCGACTTGGCGGCGGTGATCGCGCCCTTGACGTCCATCGTCACGGTGCCGAGCTTCGGATTCGGCATCAGGCCACGCGGGCCGAGAATCTTGCCGAGACGGCCGACCAGGGCCATCATGTCCGGCGTCGCGATGCAGCGGTCGAATTCGATCGTGCCATTCTGGACCAGCTCGGCGAGGTCCTCGGCGCCGACCACATCCGCACCGGCCGCCTTCGCCTCCTCGGCCTTCGGGCCGCGCGCGAACACGCCGACGCGCAGCGTCTTGCCGGTGCCGTTCGGCAGGCTGAGCAGGCCGCGCACCATCTGGTCGGCATGGCGCGGATCGATGCCGAGGTTGAGCGACAGCTCGACCGTCTCGTCGAACTTTGCCGTGGCGTTGGATTTCACCAGCGCCATCGCCTCCACCACCGGATAGAGCTTCGCCTGATCGACGGTGGATTGCGCTTTCACCAGCCGCTTGTTCTTCGCCATGATCAGCCCTCCACCACCGAAAGGCCCATCGAGCGGGCCGAACCGATCAGCATGCGCACCGCGCCATCGACATCGTTCGCATTCATGTGAACCATCTTGGTCTGCGCGATTTCGCGCAGCTGGCTCATCGTCACCTTGCCGACCGTGGCACCCTTGCCGGTCGCGGTCGAGCCTTTCGGGATACCCGCGGCCTTCTTGAGGAAGTAGGTGTTCGGCGGCGTCTTGGTGATGAAGCTGAAAGTGCGGTCCGCATAGGCGGTGATCACCACCGGGACCGGCATGCCCACTTCCATTCCCTGGGTCGCCGCGTTGAAATCCTTGCAGAACTGCATGATGTTGAGACCGCGCTGACCGAGCGCGGGGCCGACGGGCGGCGACGGATTGGCCTTGCCCGCAGGAATCTGCAGCTTGATATAGCCGACTACTTTTTTCGCCATGAGGCGCGCTCCTGATCCGAAGGCGTGCAGGCGGGCGAACCCGAAACACGCCAATGGACCGCGGTTCCACCGGCCCGGCCACCCGTGGCCGAACCTCCCGCGTTCCGATTGAGCGATGGGCTATACAGCCCCGCGGCCCCGCTGTCGAGTCGCGCGAGACACATCCCGCCTGGACCCTGAGAATACGGCAACAGGGCTGCATCACCGCAACGAACGCCCCATATGGGCGGCGACCCAACAGATGGAGACACGCATGAAGACAAGGAAACTCGGCACGCTTACGGTTTCCGCCCTCGGCCTCGGCTGCATGGGCATGTCCGATTTCTATGCCGGACGCGACGAGGCGGAGGCGCGCGCGACGCTCGAACGCGCGCTGGAACGCGGCATCACCTTCTTCGACTCGGCCGACATGTACGGCTTCGGCGACAATGAGCGCCTGCTGTCCGATTTCGTGAAGGCGAACCGGAGCAGGATCGTCCTCGCCACCAAATTCGGCAACGAATTCAGCGAAGACCGCCAGCGCCTCGGCATCAACGGCCGGCCGGACTATGTGCGCCGCGCCTGCGACGCCTCGCTGCAGCGGCTCGGGATCGACACGATCGACCTTTATTACCAGCACCGCGTCGATCCGAACGTGCCGATCGAGGAGACCGTCGGCGCAATGGCGGAGCTGGTGAAGGCCGGCAAGGTGCGGCATCTCGGCCTGTCCGAGGCGGCGCCGGCCACCATCCGCCGGGCGCACAAGATCCATCCGATCACCGCGCTGCAAACCGAATATTCGCTCTGGTCGCGCGAGCCGGAGGGCGACATCCTCGCCACCGTGCGCGAACTCGGGATCGGCTTCGTGCCCTACTCACCGCTCGGCCGCGGCTTCCTGACCGGCGCGATCCGCACGCCGGACGATCTCGCCGCCGATGACTGGCGCCGCCACGCCCCGCGCTTCCAGGGCGAGAATTTCACGAAGAATCTCGAACTTGTCGGCAAGGTGAAGGCGCTCGCGGCGGAAAAGGGCTGCACGGCGGGCCAACTGGCACTGGCCTGGGTGCTCGCCCAGGGCGAGGATATCGTGCCAATCCCGGGCACCAAGCGCCGGACCTATCTCGACGAGAATATCGGCGCGCTCGACGTGACGCTGACGCCGGAAGACCTCGCCGCGATCGAGCGGATCATGCCTGCCGGCACCGTCGCCGGCACGCGCTATCCGGAAGCGGGGCTGAAGGCGGTCAATCGCTGATCGCCCGCGCCTCCTCCGCTGAAACGCGAATGGCGGGCGGCTTGCGGCGCCCGCCGTTTTTCAGCCGTGAACAGCGGCGCTATTCGCCGAGAACGGCGAAAATCCGCTTGCGGACCTCGATCGGGCCGAGGGCTTCCATCACCGCGTCGATCGGCGGGCTGACCGTGCTGCCGGTCAGCGCCGCGCGCAGCGGCTGGGCGATGGCGCCGAGCTTCTTCTCCTCGCGTTCGGCATAGGCCTTCATCGCCTCGTGCAGCGCCGCCTTCGAGAAATCGGTGTTGTCGAAGTCGAGTAGCAGCGCCGCGAGGTCGTCGCGCGCCGCCTCGGTGAGCAGGGCGGCGGCCTTTTCGGTCATCGGCAGCGGCGCCTCGCGAACGATGAACAGGGCGGATTCCGCCAGTTCGGCGAGGGTGCGGGCGCGCTCCTTCAGCCCCGGCATCAGCATCCCGATGCGGCCGGCCGCCTCGGTGCCCACCGTAAAGCCGTGGTCGCGCGCAAGCCGGGCAACAATATCGGCGGCAAGCCGCTCATCCTCGGCGGCGCGAAGGAAGACGGCGTTGACATGGACAAGCTTGGCATAGTCCATCCGGCTCGCGGCGCGGCCGACGCCATCGAGGTCGAACAGCGCGACCTGCTGGTCGCGGGGCAGGATCTCGGCATCGCCATGGCCCCAGCCGAGGCGGAGCAGGTAGTTGCAGAGCGCCTCGGGCAGATAGCCCTCGTCGCGAAACTGCAGCACCGAGACGGCGCCGTGGCGCTTCGACAGCTTTGCCCCATCGGCGCCGTGGATCAGCGGAATATGGGCGAAATTCGGCCGCGCCCAGCCCATCGCGTCATAGATCTGGGCCTGGCGGAACGTGTTGGTCAGATGGTCGTCGCCACGGATGACATGGGAGATGGCCATGTCGTGATCATCCACCACGACGGCGTGCAGATAGGTCGGCGTGCCGTCTGACCGGAGCAGGATCATGTCGTCGAGTTCGGCGTTCCTCACCCGCACCTCGCCCTGGACGAGGTCATGGATCACGGTCTCGCCCTCGCGCGGGGCGCGCAGGCGGATCACCGGATCGACGCCGGGCGGCGCCTCGGCCGGGTCGCGGTCGCGCCAGCGCCCGTCATAGCGGAACGGCTTCTTGCTCCGCTCGGCCTCGGCGCGCAATTCGGCAAGCTCCTCGCGGCTGCAATAGCAGCGATAGGCCGTGCCGGCCGCAAGCATCTGCTCGACCACCTCGCGATGGCGGGCGTAGCGGGTCGACTGATAGACCGGCGGTTCGTCCGATTTGAGGTCGAGCCAGTCCAGCGCGTCGAGGATCACCTGCGTCGCCTCGGGCGTGCTGCGCTCGCGGTCGGTATCCTCGATGCGGAGCAGGAACTGGCCGCCGTGATGGCGGGCGAAGAGATAGTTGAACAGTGCGGTGCGGGCGCCGCCGATATGGAGCATGCCGGTGGGCGACGGGGCGAAACGGACGCGTATTGTCATGCCGCCGGCGCTATCACGAAACGGCGCGGGGATGAACCCTTACCAGCGGAACCCGCCGATGATGGCGCGCGGGTCGAGCCCGGCGGCAGCGCAATCGGCCCAAGCCTCCTCGGGCGTCGCGACGTGGACGCCTGAGAGCACGAGCACCGAGGCGATGCCGGCGGCCTTCGCGCCGGCGATATCGGTTCGCAGCGAGTCGCCGAACGCGATCGTCCGCGCCGGTTCGGTGCCGAGCAGATCCAGGGTCGGACGATAGACGGCCGGATCGGGCTTGCCGCGCCAGATCACCCGCCCGCCCCAGGCGGCGTAGCGCTGGGCGAGCGCCCCTGCGCAAATGATACGGCGCCCGTCGCGGATCACCTCCAGGTCGGGATTGGCGCAGATCATCGGCAGCCCCGCGCCGAGCGCCTCGCGCAGCAGCGGATCGAAGGCGGCGGGATCGTCGGGCGGCGCGAGATCGTCGGGTCCGGTATTCAGCAGGAAATCCGCCGCATCCGGCCGGTCGGCCTCGGCGAGCCCGAGATCGTCGAACAGGTTGCGGTCACGCGGCGGACCGAGATGAAACAGCCGCTCGCCAAGCCCCGCGAAATCGGGCTCGCTGCGCGAAACCAGGGCGGTGCGCACGGCCTCGCCGCTGGTCATGATCCCGTCGTAAAGCTCGGGGCCGATGCCCATCGCGGCCAAAGCGGCCGCGACCGGCGCGGTGCGGCGCGGCGCGTTGGAGAGAAAAACGACGCGCTTGCCGGCCTCGCGCAGATGGCGCAGGCAGGCGGCAACGCCGGGATAGGGGCGCACCCCGTCATGCACCACGCCCCAGAGATCGACGATGAAGCCATCGCGATCGCGGGCAAGAGTTTCGACGCTCATCGGGGCTTCGCTCACGGCGCGATCTCCGCGAGCCGGTCGGCATCCCGGCCGACAAGTTCTGCCAGCGTCGCCGCGCCATACTGGTCGAGCAGGGCGGACAGTCCGGCGGCGATGCGCGGCAGCACCGACGGCCCCTGATAGACGAAAGCGGTATAGACCTGCACGAGGCTCGCACCGGCGCGGAATTTGGCGAGCGCCTGCTCCGGCGTCGCCACGCCGCCGACGCCGATCAGCAAAAGCCGGTCGCCGGCGAGCAGGCGAACCCGCGCCAGCATGCGCGTCGCCCGGTTGAACAGCGGCGCGCCGGACAGGCCGCCCGCCTCGCCGCGTGCCGCGCCGCGCAGGGCATCGGGCCGGGCGAGCGTGGTGTTGCTGACGATCAGCCCGGCGACACCGCGGCCAATCACCATCTCGACCAGTTCCGGCAGAACCCCTTCATCGAGGTCGGGGGCGAGCTTGACGAAAAGCGGCGGGGCGCCTGGCACGGCGGCACGGATCGCATCGAGGATCGCGGCCAGCCGGTCGGTCGCCTGCAGGTCGCGCAGGCCGGGCGTGTTGGGCGAGGAGACGTTGATGGCGATGTAGTCGGCATGCGGCGCGACCGCATGGACCAGGGCGGGGTAATCGGCCAGCGGGTCCGCCCCTTCCTTGTTGATGCCGAGATTGGCGCCAATGGCCGCCCGCGTGCGGTCGGCGCCGGCGAGGCGGGCGGCGAACCCCTCGATGCCGCCATTGTTGAACCCCATCCGGTTGATCAGCGCCCGATCCTGGGCCAGCCGGAACAGGCGCGGCTTCGGATTGCCCGGTTGCGGCCGCCTCGTCACCGTGCCGGCCTCGATGAATCCGAACCCAAGGCGGGACAGCCCGGCAAGGGCGGCGGCATCCTTGTCGAACCCCGCGGCAAGCCCGATCGGCAGGGTTATCGTTCGTCCGAAGGCGGACATCGCAAGGCGCGGATCGGCCGGAACCTCGCGCCGCCCCGCGAGCCCGAGACGCAACCCGGCCAATGCGATGTCGTGCGCCGTCTCGGGTTCCAGCAGGCGCAGCGCGGCCGCGGCGATATCCGCGACAGGCATTACTTCGCGAAGACCACGATCTCGGGGGTCGAAGAGGCGGGAATCCCGGCAAGCGGCGCGGCGGCGCCGAGCGAGACGTGTTCCGCCGCCACCCCATCGGCCACGATCGCATCCGCAACCTGCGCGGCGCGCGGCGCGAGGCGGGCCATCGCCCGTTCGGCCGCCGCCGGCCCACCCGCGGCCGGCGCGGTGACAACCACCCGGAATTCCGCCTTGGGATTGATTTTCAACGCCGCGTCCACGGCATATTTCACCGAGGGGGACCATGTTTCGACCGCCTCGGGAATCGTCACCAGCGGAAGCCGCCCGTTGAAAGCGGTAAGCGCCGCGACATCCACCAGCGACGGCGCGCCGGCATAGGGGCCCGGCACATGGCGGCCGGGCACCGCGCACCCGGCAAGGATGGCTGGAAGCACGAAAATCATGAGGATCGAGCGACGCATGAACGGCCTTTACTGGAGCTTGCCCGTGGCCTCAATGGCAGGGGAATTAACGAAAGTCTAGATTGCGCGGCGCGATCGCCGAATTGCCGGACCGATCGCCGGCGGGTGTTCTGAACCCGCCGGCGACGCCGGGCAATCCGGCCTTTTCGGGCATCCCTCCGGCGGTCAGCCGCCGGTGGTTTTCTGCGTCTGTTCGCCGAGACCGGCAATGCCGAGGCGCACGGTCTGACCCGGCCGCAGGAAAACCGGCTCCGGCTTGATCCCCATGCCGACGCCGGGCGGCGTGCCGGTGGCGATGATGTCGCCGGGTTCGAGACGGATGAACCGGCTGACATAGGATACCAGCGTCTTCACGCCGAAGATCATCGTCCGCGTGTTGCCGTTCTGCATCCGCTTGCCATCGACCTCGCACCACAGATCGAGCGCCTGCGGGTCCGGCACCTCGTCGCGGGTCACGAGGAACGGACCCGTCGGGCCAAAGCTCGGGCAGCCCTTGCCCTTGTCCCAGGTGCCGCCGCGGCGGATCTGGTATTCGCGCTCGCTGACATCATTGACGATGCAATAGCCGGCGACATGCTCAAGCGCCGCGTCCTCGGCGATGTGCGAGCCGCCCGTGCCGATGATCACGCCGAGTTCGACTTCCCAGTCGGTTTCCTTCGAGCCGGGCGGGATCACGATATCGTCGTTCGGGCCCGAATAGGCGCTGCCGGCCTTGAGGAAGATGATCGGCTCCTCCGGCACCTTGAGCCCGGACTCGGCCGCATGGTCGGCATAGTTGAGGCCGATGCAGATGAAATTCACCGGCCGGGGAACCGGCGCGCCGATCCGCGTGCCGGCGGGCACCAGCGGCAGCGTCGCGGCGTCGAGCGCGGCGAGGCGCGCAAGCCCGGCATCGCCAAGGACGGCGGCGTCGATTTCGGAAACAACACCGGAGAGATCGCGCAGCGCGCCGGATGCATCGACGATTCCTGGACGTTCGGCGCCGGCGGCGCCATGCCTGAACAGTTTCATATATTTAAACTCCCGTTATACTCGTGGTCTGCTTGTAGTCCGCGCGACGCCGCCGGCCAAGAGGATCGACGGGCGCCGCATCATGTTCAGGATAATCGACAGCCCCTGTTGAACTTGCGCTGTTTCCGCCCGACTTGCTCCTGCTGTGCTTAAAATAATAGTCTAGCGAGACCTGCTTCATTCAAGGACCGATCCATGACCCAGCCCGCGCCGCGCTCGAACGAGCCGCTGATCCATCACTGGATGCCGTTCACCGCCAACCGCCAGTTCCATGACGCGCCGCGAATCATCGCCCGCGCCGAGGGTGTGCATTACTGGAACACCGCGGGGGAAAAACTGCTCGATGCGGTCTCCGGCCTTTACACCACGCCGGCCGGGCATGGCCGGCGCGAAATCCGCGATGCGGTGGCGCGGCAGCTTGAAGAACTTGACTACGCGCCGGCCTTCCAGTTCGGCGTCCCCGGCTCGTTCCGTCTGGCCAACGAGCTGGCGCAGATGCTGCCCGCCGGGCTGAACCGGGTCTTCTTCGCCGGCTCGGGGTCGGAAGCGGTCGAATCCGCCCTCAAGGTCGCGATCCAGTATCATCGCGTGCGCGGCCAGGGGCAGCGTCAGCGCTTCGTCGGCCGGGCGCGCGGCTATCATGGGGTCAATTTCGCCGGCTGGTCGGTCGGCGGCATGGTCAAGAACCGCGAGGCATTCGGTCTCGGCCTCCCGGGTGTCGCCCACATGCGCCACACGCATATCCCCGAAAACCGCTTCCAGATGGGCCAGGGCGAGCATGGCGGCGTCGATCTGGCCGACGACCTGCAGCGCATGATCGACCTGCATGGCGCGGACACCATCGCCGCCTGCATCGTCGAGCCGATCGCGGGATCGACGGGCGTTCTGGTGCCGCCGAAGGGCTATCTGGAGCGGCTGCGCGAGATCTGCACCAGGCACGGCATCCTGCTGATCTTCGATGAGGTGATCTGCGGCTTCGGGCGCACCGGCGCGCCCTTCGCGGCGGATGCGTTCGGCGTGGTGCCGGACATGCTGACCATGGCCAAGGCGATCACCAACGGCAACATCCCGATGGCCGCCGTCGCCGTGCGGGAAGACGTCCAGCAGGCGATTCTCGACGCCGCCGGGCCGGACGCGGTGGAGTTCTTCCACGGTTACACCTATTCGGCGCATCCGGTGGCCTGCGCCGCCGCGCTGGCGACGCTGCGGATCTACCGCGAGGACGACCTGTTCGCCCGCGCCGCGGCACTGGCGCCGAAATTCCTCGAACGCATCGCCTCGCTCCGCGACCTGCCGATCGTCACCGACACCCGCGGTTTCGGCCTGCTCGGCGCGGTCGATCTCGCGCCCGAGGGCGGGCCGGGCAAGCGCGGCTTCGCCGTGCTGCGCCGCGCCTTCGAACAGGGTCTGGTGCTGCGGGTCGCCAGCGATACGGCGATCTTCGCCCCGCTCTTCATCACCACCGACGACCAGCTCGACGAGATGTTCGACAAGCTGCGCAAGGTGCTGGCCACGGTCTGACCCGGCGGCCAGCCAGGACACGGAGACAGGATCAGAGATGTACAAGGACGTTTTGCTGCATATCGGCGGGGAATGGACGAAATCCGCCTCGGGCCGCACGCTCGACGTGATCAACCCGGCCACCGAGGAGGTCATCGGCACCGCCGCCCATGCCGGGCGCGCGGATCTCGACGCCGCGATCGAGGCGGCCGAGACCGGCTACGCGACCTGGCGGGCGACGCCGGCATTCCAGCGCGCGGCACTGCTGCGCAAGGCCGCCGAGCTGATCCGCGCGCGGATCCCCGAAATCGCAACGATCATGACGATGGAACAGGGCAAGCCGCTCGCCGAGGCGAAGGGCGAGACCACCGTCGCCGCCGACGTGATCGACTGGTTCGCCGAAGAGGCGAAGCGCACCTATGGCCGGGTGATCCCGGCGCGCGCGGCGGGCGTCTACCAGCTCGTGGTCAAGGAGCCGGTCGGCATCGTCGCCGCCTTCACGCCGTGGAACTTCCCGATCAACCAGGCGGTGCGCAAGGTCTCCGCCGCGCTGGCCGCCGGCTGCGCGGTGATCCTGAAGGGGCCGGAGGAAACGCCGGGCGCCTGCGCCGAGCTGGTGCGCGCCTTCGCCGATGCCGGGCTGCCGCCGGGCGTGCTCAACCTCGTCTACGGCGTGCCGGCGGAGATTTCCGAATACCTGATCCCGCACCGCGCCGTCCGGAAGATCTCCTTCACCGGTTCGACCGCGGTGGGCAAGCACCTCGCCGCCCTTGCCGGGGCGCACATGAAGCGGGCGACGATGGAACTCGGCGGCCACGCGCCGGCGATCGTCTTCGAGGACGCCGATCTCGACGCGGCGGCGAAGATCCTCGCCGCCAACAAGTTCCGCAATGCCGGCCAGGTCTGCGTCGCGCCGACGCGCTTCCTCGTGCAGGAGAGCGTCTATGACGGGTTCATGGAGCGCTTCCTCGGCGCCGTCCGCAAGATCAAGGTCGGCAACGGGCTCGAGGAGGGCACGACGATGGGGCCGCTGGCCAACGAGCGCCGCATCCCGGCGATCGAGGGCTTCATCGCCGACGCCACGAAGCACGGCGCGAAGGTGGCCGAAGGCGGCGAGCGGATCGGCAACAAGGGGTATTTCTTCCAGCCCACCGTGCTGACCGACATTCCCACCACGGCGCGGGTGATGAACGAGGAACCGTTCGGCCCGCTCGCGCTGGTCAACCGGTTCTCGACCTTCGAGGACGCCGTGGCCGAAGCCAACCGGCTGGAATACGGCCTGGCCTCCTATGCCTATTCGCGATCGGCCAAAACGGTGACGGCGCTGGGCGACCGCATCGAGGCCGGGATGATCTCGATCAACCATCACGGCATCGCCCTGCCCGAAACCCCGTTCGGCGGCATGAAGGACAGCGGCTATGGCTGGGAAGGCGGCGCCGAGGCGATCGAGGCCTATCTCGCCACCAAGTTCGTGACCCAGGCGTCATAAGACGCCAGAACAACAGCGTCGTAAGACGCCGAACCCACCGGGGCGCTCAGCCGAGTTTCGGCGTGAGCGCCTCGGCCTCCATCGCGTTGGCGAGTTCGATCAGGCTGGACCGGCCGACCAGCCGCAGCAGCGAGAATTTCCGCTTCGGGCCGAGAAAGACCGGCTTCGCCCGCGCGCCGCAGCGCCCGGCGATCAGGCCGCGCACATCGCCGAATCCGTCAATCAGACCGCGTGCCTTCGCCGCGCTACCCAGCATGTAGGAGCCGTCGAACACCGTGTCGTCGCCTTTCAGGGCAGCGCCGCGGCGCTCGCGCACCCACGCCTTGAACGCCGCGTGAATGTCGTCGAGCAGCGCCTGGTTGAATGCGGCGTCTCCCGGCCGTTCGGGCGAGAACGGGTCGTTGCGCAGCTTGTTGGCGCCGGCGGTGACGATGCGGCGCTCGATGCCGAAGCGGCGGATCAGGTCATGCACGCCGAAGCCGCCGCCGACCACCCCGATCGAGCCGACGATGGACATCGGGTTGGCGAAAATCTCATCGCCCGCGCAGGCGATCCAGTAGCCACCCGAGGCGCCGACATCGCCGATCACGGCAAGCACGCGCACGCCGGTCTCCTCGGCCTTGCGGCGGATATGGCGGCCAAGCAGGTCGGATTGGACCGGCGAGCCGCCGGGGCTTTCGATCGCGAGGATCAGCAGGTTCGTGCCACCCTTGGCGAGGTCGAACCCGCGATCGATGGCCGGCGCGAAACGTTCGAGATTGACGGCCCCCTCGCGCGGCGAAATCAGCCCGGCGAGCCGGATCACCGGCACCCGCGGGCGCGACCACGGCAAGCGGAACGTCATGGCAGCAGAGCCAGGGCGCGCAACTCGCGCCGCAGCGCCGGCGGCAGCGCCTCGATGCCGGAAATGCGGACGCCCTCCGGCAGGTCGGCCGGTGCGTCGTCCGGCGCGAGATAGCGCCAGCCCTGGAAGGGCTTCATCGGCCGCGCCTCGACCCGGACGAGCGTGGGGTCGAGCACCAGGCCGGTACAGGTCGTGCCGTCATCCCAGACATCCTCGATGACGTCGAGCACGAGCTGGCGGACGAGAATGGCGCCGGTAATGACCCAGTAGATCGACCCGCCATCGGCGAGCTCCGCCGCGCGCTTGGGAAAGCTGCGGGTCTGGTGGCGCAGCGGCGGGTCGGCCGCGGCGCGGCGGCGCTGGATCTCGGCCAGATGGCCGGGATCCTTCACGCCGACCGCGAGCTTGACCAGATGGATCAAGCGGCCTGCCGCGCCGCGATCGCCTGCCAGACGCGCTCGGGCGTCGCCGGCATGTCGATCTCGCGGATGCCGTCCGCGGCGAGCGCGTCGATCACCGCGTTGATCAGCGCCGGCGGCGAACCGACCGCGCCGGCCTCGCCCGCGCCCTTCACGCCGAGCGGGTTGGAGGCGCAGGGCACCGAGACGAACTCCACCTCGATATCCGGCAGATCGTCGGCGCGGGGCAGCGCGTAGTCCATCAGGCTGCCGGCGACGAGCTGGCCCGACTCCGGATCATAGGCGGTGTTTTCCAGCAGCGCCTGCCCGAGCCCCTGGGCGACGCCGCCATGCACCTGCCCGCGCACGATCATCGGGTTCACGATGGTGCCGACATCGTCGCACACGAGATAGCGCAGCACCGAGGTAACGCCGGTTTCCGGATCGATCTCGACCTCGGCGATATGGCAGCCGTTCGGGAAGGTGTGCTTCTCGATCTTGGCGATCTCGGCCGTATCGAGCGCGTTGCCCTGCTCGCCGTGCAGATCCGCCGCCAGCGTGACGACATCGATCGCCCGGTCGGTGCCGACGATGCGGAACGCGCCGTCCTGGAACACGATGTCCGCCTCCGCCGCCTCCAGATGATCGGCCGCCGCCTTGCGACCCTTTTCAAGGATCGTCGCGGTGGTCAGCGCAATCGCCTGCCCCTCGGAATAGAGGCTGCGCGCGCCGCCGGTGCCGCCCCCCTGCGGGATCGTATCGGTATCGCCCTGGCGGACGCGGATCTTGTCCGGGTCGATGCCAAGCCGGTCGTTCACCAGCTGCACATAGGCGGTTTCATGACCCTGCCCGGTGGACTGGGTGCCGACATAGACATCGACATACCCATCCTTGGTGAAGCGGATCTCGGCGCGCTCCTCCGGCGCGCCGCCGGTCGCCTCGAGGTAGTAGGCCATGCCGATGCCGCGGCGCTTGCCGGCGGCGGCGGATTTCGCGCGGCGGGCGGGGAAGCCCTTCCAGTCGATCAGTCCGAGCGCATGGTCGAGCACCTTGTGGAAATCGCCCGAATCATAGGTTTGCGCCATCGCGGTGGTGAAGGGCATGGCGCTCGCCGGCACCATGTTGAGGCGGCGCAGCTCGGCGCTGTCGATCCCGAGTTCGCGGGCGGCGGCGTCGATCAGCCGCTCGACGAGATAGTTGCTCTCCGGGCGGCCGGCGCCGCGATAGGCGTCGACCGGCACGGTGTTGGTGAACACGCCGAACACCCGCGCATGGATCGCCTTCATGCCATAGACGCTGGCCAGCACCTTGGTGCCCGCGAGGGTCGGGATGAAAGGGCCGAAATTCGAGAGATAGGCGCCCATGTTCGCCGTGTCGGTCACCCGCATCGCGGTGATCCGGTGATCGGCGTCGAGCGCCAGCTCGCCGAACGTGATGTGATCGCGGCCATGCGTGTCCGACAGGAACGCTTCGCTGCGCTCGGAGGTCCATTTCACCGGGCGGCCCAGCTTGCGGGCGGCGTGGCAGACCATGACATGCTCGGGATAGACGAACAGCTTCATGCCGAACCCGCCGCCGACATCCGGGGTGATGACCCGGAACTTCGCCGGCTCGACCTTGAAGACGGCGCCGGCGAGGCAGTCCTTCAGCAGCCAGCCGCCCTGGGTGTTGGTGGTCAGCGTCCAGCGGCCGGAGGCCGCGTCGAATTCGGCGCGGGCGGCACGGGCCTCCAGCGAGTTGACGACGATGCGGTTGTTGACGATGCGCAGCTTCGTCACATGCGCGGCGGCGGCGAACAGCTCGTCCACCTTCGCGGCGTCGCCCACCGCCCAGTCGAACACGCGGTTGGCCGGCGCGTCGTCATGCACGCGCGGCGCGCTGTCCAACATCGCGCTGGCGAGATCGGTGATCGAGGCCTTCATGTCGTAGCGGACATCGACCAGCTCGGCGGCATCGCGCGCGGCCTGCGCGGTTTCGGCGACGATATAGGCCACCGGCTCGCCGACATGGCGCACCGCGCCCACAGCGAGGGCCGGGCGATCCGCCTGGGCGCGCGGCGTGCCGTCCTGGTTCTTGATCGGCACCATGCAGGGAATCGGCGCGATGCCCTCGGCGGCGAGGTCCGCGCCGGTGACGACGGCAAGAACGCCCGGCACCGCGCGGGCAGCCTCGGTGTCGATCCCGGTGATCGTCGCGGCGGCGTGCGGCGAGCGCAGAACGTGAAGGTGGAGCACCCCCTCGCCCGGAACGTCGTCGGTATATTGGCCATCTCCGCGCAGCAGCCGCGAATCCTCGACGCGCTTGACCGGCTGGGCAAGACCGAATTTCACCATGATCGATTCCTCATCTTCCAGTTGCTGACGGCGGCAGCAGCCCGCCTTCCCTGCGCTCAGGATATGGGGCGGTCGGGAAAATACAATACACCGGCACGGCAAGAGCGGTTTGCCGTCGGCGCGAAACCGACCATATGCAGGCGAGATAGTGAGTTCGGAGACCGGCCTCGGGCCGAAAGGAGCAGACATGCAGATCAACGCCGATCTTCGCCAGCCGGCACTCGTCGCATCGGAGGCGCTCGACTGGATCGCCTCGCCGATGGCCGGCGTCGAGCGCCGGATGCTGGAGCGCGACGGCGGCGAAGTGGCGCGGGCGACCTCGCTGGTGCGCTACGCGCCGGGTTCGGCCTTCAGTCCGCACAGGCATGACGAGGGCGAGGAATTCCTGGTGCTGGACGGCGTGTTCTCGGACGAGACCGGAGACTTCCCGCGCGGCCATTACGTGCGCAATCCGCCTGGCTCGCGGCACACGCCCTCCAGCGCGCCGGGCGCGACCATCCTGGTGAAGCTGCGGCAGATGCCGCCGGAAGAGGCTGCCCCGGTGCGGATTGACACCACCGATCCCGGGCTCTGGCGCGAGCGCGCGGCCGGGTGGTCGGAGGCGCTGCTGTTCTCCGCCCCCTGGGAGCAGGTGGACATGATCCGCCTCGCCGCCGGCATCGAAACGGTGGAACAGGCCTATCCGCGCGGCGTCGAGATTTTCGTGGTCGAGGGGACGATCGCGCGGAATGGCGCCACGCTTGGCGCCGGCACCTGGCTGCGGCTGCCCGCCGGCAGCCGGCTCGCGCTGTCCAGCGCCGACGGGGCGCTGCTCTACCGCAAGAGCGGCCATCTGCCGGCGGCAGCCTGACGCCGATGCACGACCTGATCGTGGTCGGGGCGGGCCTCGCCGGGCTCGCCCTCGCGGCGCGGGCGCAGCAAGAGGGCCAGGAAGTCGCGGTGATCGAGGCGCGTTCGCGAATCGGCGGGCGCAGCCTCGCGCATCGCACCGAATCAGGCTGCTACGATCTCGGCCCGGCCTGGATCTGGCCTTCCATGCAGCCGCGCGTCGCACGGGCCGCCGCCGCCTTCGGTCTGCGGCTGCATCGTCAGGCGGATGACGGCGGTTTCGTGTTTCAGGACACCGACGGCGCGGTCCAGCGCCTGCCCCACGGCTTCGCGCAGGAGCCGCCGAGCATGCGGATCGAGGGCGGAACCACCGCCCTCGCCGAAGGTTTCGCCGCCCGCCTCGCCCCCGGCACGATCCGGCTCGGCACCCGGGTCGAGCATCTGGTGCTGGCAGCGGACGCGGTCAGCGTCGCGGCCGGGGAAACACGGTTGCGGGCGCGGCGCGTGGCGCTGGCGCTGCCGCCGCGGCTGGCGGCGGCGATCGGGTTTGAACCCGCCCTGCCGGCTTCGGCGCTGCGGCAGCTTGAAGCGGTGCCAACCTGGATGGCCGGGCACGCCAAGGCGCTGGCGATCTATGACACGCCGGTCTGGCGCGCTTCCGGCCTGTCCGGCGGGGCCTTCAGCCGCTGCGGACCGCTGGGCGAGATACACGACGCCAGCCTGCCCGGCGCGGCGAGCGAGGCGGCGCTGTTCGGCTTCTTCGCCTGGCCGGCCGCGATGCGGGCAGCGCGCCGGGCGACACTGGAGGATGCCGTGCGCGCCCAGCTCGCGGCGCTGTTCGGTCCGGCGGCAGGGTCGCCGCGCGCGCTGCTGATCCAGGACTGGTCGGCCGATGACCTGACCGCGACACCCGCCGACGCCCCGCCGCTGGCCGGGCACCCGCCCTATGCGCCGCTCGCCATGCCCGCGCCCTGGCACGGCCGCGTCCTGCTCTCAGGGTCGGAGAGCGCGCCGGAATTCGGCGGCTATCTCGAAGGCGCGCTCGCCGCCGCCGAGGCAGCCGCCGCCATGAATGCGCAACATGGCGGCGGCCTTCCCGCGGCGGGCGCGGCGGTCGGGCGTTAGGCCCGGCCGCTGCGCATCCGCCGGAGGCGGAGGATGGTGTCGATGGTGATCGCGGCCAGCAGGATCAGCCCCTCGACGATGAAGCGCACGGACGAGGCAGCACCAAGCAGGTTCATCCCGTTGCTCACACTCGCGATCACCAGCGCGCCGAACAGCGCGCCATAGACGCTGCCGCGCCCGCCGAACAGCGAGGTGCCGCCGATCACCGCCGCGGCGACGGCGTTCAGCATGATGTCGCCATTGCCGACCGAGGCGGAGGCGACGCCGAGGCGGGCGGCATCGAGATAGCCGGCGAGGCCGACGAGGAAGCCGGCGATGATGAAGACCGCGAGCTGGATTCCCTTCACCGAGATGCCCGCGCGCCGCGCCGCCTCGGCATTGCCGCCGACCGCGTAGAGATGCCGGCCGAAGCGGGTGGACTTGGTGACGAAGGCCGAGGCGAACAGCGCGATCAGGAACAGCATCAGCAGGAACGGCACGCCGCGATAGGCGTTCAGCATGAACACCGCGCCGAACAGCATGATGGCGACGCCGACCAGCCGCATCGTCGCGGCGAACCCGCCCTCATGGCCGCTGGCGGCGCGCTTGCGGATGCCGCCGAGCGTGACCGCCGCATACCCGCCGAACAGCAGCAGGCTCAGCACCCACGACCACAGCGGATCGAGATTGAGCGTGCCGATCGCGGTGGTGAAATCATCCGCCAACGGCACCGATCCGCCATGCGGCGTCAGGATCGCGAGCGTCAGCCCCTCGGCGATCATCCCCCCGCCAAGGGTGACGACGAAGCTCGGTACGCCGATCCGCGACACCACCATGCCCTGGAGAAAGCCGATCCCGGTCGCCAGCGCGATCCCGAGCACGATGCCGACGCCGACCGGCAGGTGAAAGAACACCGTCGCCAGCGAGAACACCGAGGCGGCGAGCACCGAGTTCCAGCCGATCGACAGGTCGATCATGCCGAGCAGGATGATATAGATTTCGGCCAGCGCCAGCGTGCCGGTGACGACGATCTGCGCCGCGAGATTGGAAAGGTTGCGCGGGGTGAGGAAGTTGGCGTTCAGCGTCTCGAACACGATCCAGATGACGATCAGCGCCGCGATCACCGGCAGCATGCCGAGATCAGTCGATTGCGCGACTCCGGTCAGCCAGCGCCTGAACGGGGATTTCTGCTCGGATTTCTGCTCCGGATGCTGCACGCTGCTCATGCCATGGCTCCTGCCGTGCCGGTTCCGGGGATTGCGAGAGTGCCGGTGATGGCGCCGACCACCTGCTCCGGCGTCACGTCGCTCTTGCGGGCCTGCATCACCGTGGCGCCGAGGCGCAGCACGGCGATGTTGTCCGCCACCTGGAAGACGTTCTGCATGTTGTGGGTGATGAGAATGACGCCATAGCCCTGCTCGGCGAGGTCGCGCACGAGGCGAAGCACCTCCGCCGTCTGGGCGACGCCGAGGGCCGCGGTCGGTTCGTCCATGATGACGAGCTTGGAATCCCACAGCACCGCGCGGGCGATGGCGACCGCCTGGCGCTGGCCGCCGGAGAGCGAGGCCACCGGCGTATCCAGCGCGGGCAGGTTGATCCGCAGCGTCTTCAGCACCCGCCGCGCTTCAAGCTCCATGTCGACATCGCGCAGGACATGCGGGCCGAGCGCGGTCGGCGAACTGACGAGCTCGCGGCCGAGATAGAGATTGGCGCAGATGCCGAGATTGTCGCAGAGGGCGAGGTCCTGATACACGGTCTGGATGCCCAGCGCCGTTGCCTCGGACGGATGGCGGATCGAGACCGGCCGCCCCTCCAGCAGGATGTCCCCCTCGTCGATCGGCGCGACACCGGCGATCGCCTTGATGGTCGTGGATTTGCCCGCGCCGTTGTCGCCGAGCAGGGCGGTGACCTCGCCGCGGCGAACGGTGAAATTCACGTCGCGCAGGGCGACCACGGCGCCGTAGCGCTTTTGCAGGCCGCGCACCTCCAGCAGGGGTGCTGCGACGGGTTCAGCCGCGATTGCCGCACTCATCTCTCATCCTCCCAGGCAAACGGCGGACGCGCGGGGCGTCCGCCGCGCAGTCAATGATCGCGGATCAGGCGCCGTGGGCCTTGCAGATCTTGCCCTGGGCCGCGGGGCCCACGCAGATCGCCTTCCAGGTCGTATAGCCCGACTTGATCACCGAGCCCGCGATATTCGCCTTGGTAACCACCAGCGGCTTGAGCAGCACCGACGGGACGTCGATCATCTTGTTGTTGACCTTGCCGTTGACGAGGCCGGCCGGCGGCTTCGCGCCGGTCGCCACCGCAACCGCGAGATCGGCCGCCGCCGCCGCTTCTTCGGGGACGTATTTGAACACCGTCATCGACTGCAGACCCTCGAGGATGAAGGTCAGGCCGCCATTGGTCGCATCCTGGCCGGTCACCGGCACCTTGCCGGCAAGGCCAACCGCCTGCAGCGCGCGGATCACGCCCGAGGCCGTGCCGTCATTGGCGGCGAGAACGGCATTGACCTTGTTGTGCAGCCGGGTCAGCGCCTGCTGGCTTTCCTCGAACGCGTTCTGCGGGCTCCAGTCCGGCGTCATCACCGAATAGGCGAGATGCAGCTTGCCCGACTTGAACAGCGGACCGAGCACGTTCATCGCGCCCTTGCGGAAGTCGAACGCGTTCGGATCGGTCGGCGCGCCGTTGATCATCATCACGCTGCCGCCGGCCTTGGTGTGCTTGGCGATATATTCGCCCTGCAACTCGCCGACCTTCGTGTTGTCGAAGGAGACGTAGTAATCGGGCTTCGAATCCTGGATCAGGCGGTCATAGGAAATGACCTTCACATGGTTGCGCGCGGCGTAATTCACCACCGCGGCGCCGGCCTTGCCGTCCACAGGATCGACGACGAGCACGTCCGCCCCGTTCGAAATCGCGGACTCGGCCTGGTTGAGCTGGGTGTCCGGGCTCGAATTGGCGTTGCTGACGATTAGCTTGGCGTTCGGATCGGCCGCATGCGCCATCTTGATGAACCAGGGACGATCGACCTGCTCGTAGCGCGGCGAGGAATTCTCCGGCAGCAGGAAGGCGATCGTGGTCTTCTTGCTGCTGATCTGGTGCACGGACGGCTGGGTAACCGACTGGGCGTGCGCGGCCGTCAGGCCGAAGGCGGCAACCGCCAGCGCGGACGCGGCAATGATCGTCGGGAACGCGATTTTCATGGTGTTTCCTCTTCCAAGATATGATGGATCGAATTCTGGCCCCGGCATGCCGCGAGGTTCCAATTAATTTGACCCTTGTAGTAAATCGGTTGCTATCGTGAAGCCCGAACCATTGTCAAGCGGGAAATGCAGACCTGCCGTGACTGCGGAGCCGGCGAGGCCTATTGCCTCGGTTCGTCAAGCTCGCGCAGGGCGCCCGAGCGCACGCTCTGCATGGCATTGTCGAGGATTCTCAGGATCGCGTCGTCGGGAAGCTCCGCTCCCAGCAGGTTGAGCGCGCCGCCAAGCAGGGCCGAGGCGATGGCGATGGTCGGGATCTCCTTCTCGACCATGTGATGGACGAGCTGGTCGATGATCTGCCCGGCTTCGAGAATCTGCGCCTCGGTGGCTTGTTGGTGCATCGGCTTGTTCCCTTGCGTCATGAAATCGTGATGTCGTCCGGCCGCATCAGGCCGGGGTTGCCGCGGAGCCGAGCGGCAGCTCGCGGGTGCGCGGGCCGGTCGCGAGCCCCTGCTCGGCCGAGGCCGCCTCGATCTGTTCGGACTGCGCCGCCCACATCGCGGCATAGATGCCACCCGCGGCGAGCAGCGAGGCATGGGTACCGCGCTCGACGATGTTGCCGTCGCGCAGCACGAGGATTTCGTCTGCGTCGATCACGGTGGACAGGCGATGGGCGATCACCAGCGTGGTGCGGTCGCGCGCCACCTGCCGCAGCGCCGCCCCGATATCCTGCTCGGTCGCGGTATCGAGGGCGCTGGTCGCCTCGTCGAGGATGAGCAGGCGCGGGTCCTTGAGAATGGTGCGGGCGATGGCGACGCGCTGCTTCTCGCCGCCCGAAAGCTTGAGCCCGCGCTCGCCGACGGTGGTCGCATAGCCCTGCGGCAACGACATGATGAAATCGTGAATCTGCGCGAGGCGGGCCGCCCGCTCGACCTCGGCGTCCGACGCGCCGGGGCGGCCATAGGCGATGTTGTAGCGGATGCTGTCGTTGAACAGCACGGTGTCTTGCGGCACGACGCCGATCGCCCCGCGCAGGCTCGCCTGCGTCAGGTCGCGCACGTCGATCCCATCGACCAGCACGGCGCCCTCGCTCACGTCGTAGAAGCGGAACAGCAGCCGCGAAATGGTCGACTTGCCCGACCCGGTCGGCCCGACCAGGGCGATCTTGCGGCCCGGCTCGGCGCGGAAGGAGATGCCGTGCAGGATTTCGCGATCCTGGCTGTAGCCGAAGCGGACATCGACGAACTCGACCGGCACAGGCGCTCCTCGCGCTTGCAGGGTCTTCGCGTCCGCCCGGTCGGTGATTTCCTGGGGCGTGCGGAGCAGCGAAAACATCTGCTCCATGTCGACCAGCCCCTGTTTCAGCTCGCGATAGACGAACCCGACGAAGTTGAGCGGCTGGTAGAGCTGGATCAGGTAGGTGTTCACCAGCACGAACTGGCCGACATTCAGCCGCCCGGTGACGACGCCGTTCGCCGCCATCAGCATCAGCACGGCGAGGCCGGTGGCGATGATCGCGGCCTGGCCGAGATTGAGCGCGTTGAGCGTCACCTGCGAGCGGACCGCCGCCGTCTCGTAGGCGGCGAGGCTCGCGTCGAACCGCACGCTCTCATGCGCCTCGTTGCCGAAATACTTCACCGTCTCGAAATTCAGCAGGCTGTCGATCGCCTTGGTCTGGGCGGCGTTGTCGGTCTCGTTCATCTGCCGGCGGAACTTGATGCGCCACGAGGTGAAGCCGAAGGTGAAGCCGAGATAGCCGCCGACCGCGAGCAGGGTGATCGCGGCGTATTTCCAGTTGAACATGTGCCAGAGAATGCCGACCGTCAGCAGCAGTTCGATCAGCGTCGGCACCACGTTGAACACGGCGAGCCGCAGCACCGTCTGGATGCCGGTGGTGCCGCGCAGGATGACGCGGGAAAGCCCGCCGGTCTGCCGGTCAAGATGAAAGCGCATCGAGAGGTTGTGCAGATGCTCGAAGGTCTCGCGGCTGATCACCCGCGCCGCGCGCTGCTGCACGGCGGCGAACAGCGCATCGCGCAACTCGCCGAACCCCGACGAGGCGATACGCACCAGCGCATAGGCGACGATCAGCGCCGCCGGAACGGCGAGCGGCCCCGCCTTGGCCGACAGCACGTCCACCGCCCGCGCATACAGGATCGGAATGACGACGGTCGCAACCTTGGCGAGCACGAGGCAGAGCGACGCCAGCACGACGCGGAGACGCAGGCCGGGCTCGCGCCGCGGCCAGAGATAGGGCAGCAGCGAGCGCACCGTCGCGAGGCTGCTTTCACTCTTGGCAATATCTAATGTTCGGGCCATCTCCGGCAAATGGCATTTGATACGCGGATTGCAAATGGCGGGTAGTGCTGAGCAGGTATCGGCGGGATTGCTGGCGCGCATCGCGCAATGCCGCACGGCGGTTCTGCCAGGCCGGCGGATACCGCTGCTGATCGGCGACGCGCCGGTGGGCTATGTCGGGGGCGAACTTGCCGCCGATCTCGCGGGATACGCGCGGGCGCATCCCGCCGGGCTCAGCATTCCCGCGCCCGATGCGGCGCGGCTGAACGCGGTGGCGACCCCGCTCGGCCCGGCGCACGGCTTCCGCACCCGCGGCGAATTGTTCGACGTGCGCAGCCGGATCGACGGCCCGGTGCTCGCGACGCTCGACCGCGGGGCGCTGCCCGCCTTCGGCGTCATCGGCGTCGGCGTCCATCTCAACGGCTATGTCGGCCGGGCGGACGGGCCGCATCTGTGGATCGGCCGGCGGAGCGCGACCAAGAAACTCGATCCCGGCAAGCTCGACAATCTCGTCGGCGGCGGCGTGTCCGCCGGCATGGGCGCCTTCGACACGCTGGCCAAGGAAGCCGCCGAGGAAGCCAGCATCCCCGCCGATGTCATCGCCACGGCGCGCCCCGTCGCCCGGATCGCCTATGACATGGAACGGCCCGAAGGGCTGCGGCGCGACCTGCTGGTCTGCTACGATCTTGAACTTCCCCCCTCGTTCCGCCCCGAGGCGGCGGATGGCGAGGTCGAGTCGTTCATGCTCGTCCCGGCGCGCGAGATGGTGGACATCATCGCCGAAACCGACGAGGTGAAGTTCAACGTCAATCTTGTGCTGATCGATTTCCTGCTCCGCCACGGCGTGCTCGACGATCCGGGCGGACGGCTGCGATCGGCGCTCGCCGCCCATCCCGCGGCCGCCGGAGACTGACGCCCGCCAGCGGGCGGGGATCAGAAATCGAGATCGGCGTAATGCGGCGGCGGCGTGAAGCCGGAAACCCGGTCGTTCAGCAGCGGCCGGAACGCCGGGCGGGATTTGATCCGCGCATACCATTCCCGCGCGGCCGGGTTCACCGACCAGTCGATATCGCCGATGAAATCGAGGGCCGAGAGCTGCGCCGCGGCGGCGAAATCGGCGAGCGAGAGATTGGCGCCGGCCAAATATTTCCGCCGCTCGGCGAGAAAACCGATATGACCGAGATGGGCGCGCAGCGCCGCATAGCCGTCGCGGATTCGCGAGGGGTCGGGCGCGCCGCGCTTGGCCGCCGGCTTCATCACCTTCTCGTACAGCAGGTTGCGCGACACTTCGGTGGCGAAACGCTCGTCGAACCAGGCGGTGACGGCGCGAATCTCGGCGCGTTCGGCAAGGGTGCGCCCGATCAGCGAAATATCCGGATAGGCCTCGTCGAGATATTCGCAGATGGCATTCGAGTGCGGCACCACCAGCCCGTTTTCCTCGACCAGGGTGGGCACCGTGCCGGCCGGGTTCATCGCCAGATATTCCGGCCGGCGTTCCCAGGTCTTTTCCAGCTTGAGTTCGAAGGGCAGCCGCTTCTCGGCCAGAACGAGCCGGACCTTGCGGGCATAGGGCGAAAGCGGGAGGTGATGGAGAATGCGCATGCAGGCCGGTTATCGCAGGACCGCCACGCCGTGCAAGGCCGCTGCCGCGCCGGGGCGAAAATTACAATTCCGTCGCGCAACGGATACAAACATGGCCCAAGCTCGCTGCATCGGGGAGATTGATGATGAGCGAGACAAACACGGGCGCACCTGCGCCCCGGCCTATCCATCCATCGCGCCGGGCGGCGCTTGCCGGCGGGGCTGCCATTGCCGGGCTAGCCGCCCTGCCCCGCACTACGCGGGCCGCGACCGTCACCCTGCCTTTCGACAATGGCGAACGGCCGCTGGTGCCGGCCGGAACCTTTCCGCAGAAGGGCGAGATGATCCTCCAGCGCACGCGCCCGCCGCTGCTGGAAACGCCGTTCGCCGTGTTCGGCGACCATCTCTACACGCCGAACGACCTCGCTTTCGTGCGCTGGCATCTGGGCGATGTACCGACCTCGGTCGATCCCGCCACCTACCGGCTGCGGATCGGCGGCGCGGTGAGGCGGCCCTACGAGCTCACGCTCGAGGAGCTGGTGCGCGGCTTCCCCCATCGCCGCCTCGCCGCGGTGAACCAGTGCGCCGGCAACAGCCGCGGGCTCATCGAGCCGCGGGTGCCCGGCGCCCAGTGGGGCAACGGCGCGATGTTCAACGCGATCTGGACCGGCGTGCCCCTGCGCGCGCTGCTCGCCCGCGCCGGGCTCAGCCCGAAAGCGACGCATGTCGCGTTCCGCAGCCTGGAGTCGGGCGGCATCTTCCCGCCCGATGCGCAGTTCGAAAAGGCGCTGCCACTCCGCCGGGCGAATGACGGCGTCACCATGGTCGCCTTCCGCATGAACGGCGCCTACCTGCCGCTGCTCAACGGCTATCCGCTGCGCCTCGTCGTGCCCGGCTGGTTCTCGACCTACTGGATGAAGATGCTCACCGAGATCGAGGTGCTCGAACATCCCTCGACCGATTTCTGGATGGCCAAGGCCTATCGCATCCCCGACCGGCAGGATGGCGGGATGCGCCCGGGCGAGACCGGCGTGAAGATGGTCCCGATCGGGCCGATGCGCCCGCGCAGCTTCTTCACCGGCATCGCCAACGGCGCCCGCGTGCCGACGACGGCGGCACTCACGCTGCGCGGCTTCGGCTTCGGCGGCGATGCCGCGCTCCGCGCGATCGACATCTCGACCGATGCCGGCGCGAGCTGGCGCCCGGCAACACTCGGGCCGGATCATGGCCCCTATGGCTTCCGCGAATGGCACGCCGTCACCCGGTTTCCCAAAGCCGGGGACTACCGGCTGATGGTGCGGGCGCGCAACGCCGCCAGCCGGATGCAGCCGATGCGCGCGGTGTGGAACCCCGGCGGCTATCTCTACAACCCTGTCGAACATGTCGACGTCGTGGCCGGTTAGAGCGTCATCCGAGCGGATGGAGGCATCTGATCGGATAAATGTTCTTTATTTATCAATATTTTAGAGCACGATATCCGATCCGGATGGATCGGCAACTGCTCTAAAGGAGACCGCTGATGATCCGTCCGCTCCCCCTCCTGCTCGGCGCCGCGATCGGCCTTGTCGCCTGTGCCGCCGCCGCGCGCGCCGCCGCACCGGCGGACACCGCCGCCGGTTTCGCCACACGCACGGTCGACCTGCCCTCGCCCGGCGCGATGTTCTCGGGCTCGGGGGCCGAAACCCTGAACCGCGACTGCACGATGTGCCACTCCGCCGGGTTCATCGACCGTCAGCCGCCACTTCCGGCCGCAACCTGGAGGGCGGAGGTGACGAAAATGAAGGCGATCTTCGGCGCGCCCTATGCCGAGGCCGACATTCCGGCAATCGTCGATGCCCTGGTGGCGCGGCAGCAGGCCGCGAAATAGCCCGGCTCAGCCGCTGCGGTCCGCCTCGAAGAGGGACTGCAACTCGGCGACACTCTGCTCGATGCTGGCGACCACGCGCGACGGGTCGCCGGCAAAGCCCAGCGTTTCGGTGAGCAGCGCCTCGTCCCGCGCCCGGAACGTGCCGATGGTGCGCACCACCTCCTCGGCCGGAATCCCGAGTTCGCGCAGCGCGCGCTCACCGAGTTCAAGGCTCGATGCGAAGGTTTCGCGCACGATGTGCTCGACGCCGCGATCCATCAGCAGCTGCGCGTGGCGGCGGTTGCGCGCCCGGGCCAGGATGGTCAGATGCGGCAGGTGGCGGCGCGCGAGATCGGCGACCCGCAGCGCCGCCTCAGGATCGTCGAGTGCGATGACGAGCAGCTTCGCATTGCCCGCCCCGGCGGCGCGCAGCACGGTCAGCCGCGCCGGATCGCCGAAATAGGCGCGCGCGCCGAAGCGGCGGACGAAGGCGACATGATCGGCATTCTGGTCGAGGGCGACGAAGGGAATCCGCCGCACCGAGAGCAGCCGGCCGACGATCTGGCCGACCCGGCCGAAACCGCAGATCAGCACCGGCACCGCCACCCCCTCCTCGATCGGGGTGGAGGGCGGCGCCTGGCGGCGGGCGATGCGCGGCATGATCCAGCGCTCGATGCCGGCGAAGCCGAGCGGAACCACGAGCATCGAGAGCGCGACCGTGAGCGTCGCAAGGCCAGACTGCGCCGGGCTCAGCACCCCGGCGCCGACGGCGGCGGCGAACACCACGAAGCTGAACTCGCTGCCCTCCGGCAGCGCCACGGCGAAACGCAGCGCGGTGGCCACGTTGCGGCGCTTGATGAACGCAACGGCGAAGCCCACCGCCGTCTTCACCGCCAGCAGCACGGCCACGGAAGCGATGATCCGCAAAGGTTCCACGTGAAACAATGACACATCGACCGACATGCCGACCGAGATGAAGAAGAAGCCGAGCAGCAGACCCTCGAACGGCTCGATATCGGCCTGGATGGCGTGGCGGAATTCCGAGTCGGAGAGCAGCGCGCCGGCCATGAAGGCGCCGAGCGAGGCGGACAGCCCGGCCCAGTGGGCGAGCGCCGCGGTGCCGACGACGATCAGCAGCGTCATCGCCGTGAACACCTCCGGGGTGCGAGCGCCGCCGATCAGGCGGAAAATCCGGTCGGCGAGCACCATCCCGCCGAACAGGATCGCCGCCACCGCCAGCGTCGCCCGCCCCACCGCGAGCCAGGGCACATGATCGGCGAAACGCGCCGCGACATCCGCCGGCGCCGCCCCCGCGGCGATGTGACCCGCCAGCGTGTTGCCGACGAGCAGCGGTACCAGCGCGACGAGGGGGATGAACGCCATGTCCTGGAACAGCAAGACCGCGAAAGCATCGCGGCCGGACGCGGCGCCGAGCAGGTTCCGCTCGTTCAGCATCGGCAGCACGATCGCGGTGGAGGAGAGCGACAGGCCGAGCCCGATCACGGTCGCCGCCGGCCAGCCGAGCCCGGCGAGATGGGCCAGCGCCGCGAGGATCGCCGCACTCGGGATCATGTGGCCAAGGCCGAGACCGAGAATGGTCTTGCGCAGGATCCAGAGCCGGTGAGGGCGGATTTCCAGCCCGATCAGGAAGAGCAGCATGGTCACGCCGAACTCGGATACGCTGCGGATCTGCGACACGCCGGTGACGAGGCGCAGCCCGGCCGGGCCGATGACGAGCCCGGCGAACAGATACCCCACGATGCTGCCCACCCCGAGGCGGCGCGCCAGCGGAACCATGACGACCGTGGCCGCGAGCAGGGCGACGAGGGTGATGATCATTGTGCCAGAGTCCCCGAAACAGGCATGGGCGCGGCGCACGGGCCGAACCGGCGCAACCCTGCCACCGGCGGGCGCGCCCGCCAACTGGCGCGATCGATGCCGGATCGGCTTTCCGTTTCCTTCCCCTGCCAATCATGCGACAACCCCCCGGACTGGAAGTCGGCAAGACGGGGTTGTCCGGATGAATCACGATTTTGATCTCTTTGTCATTGGCGGCGGCTCGGCGGGCGTGCGGCTCGCGCGGATCGCGGCGGGGCACGGCGCGCGCGTCGGCATCGCCGAGGACCGGCACTGGGGCGGCACCTGCGTCAATATCGGCTGCGTGCCGAAAAAGCTGATGGTGATGGCAGCGGAATACGGGCTCGGCGCCGCCGATGCCCGCGGCTTCGGCTGGGACATGCGCGCCGTCGCGCATGACTGGCCCGGCTTCATCGCCGCCAAGGACCGCGAGATCGGCCGGCTGAACGGCGCCTATACCGGGCTGCTGGAGCGCGCGGGCGCGAAAATCTTCAATGCGCGGGCGCGGTTTCTCGGCCCGCACACGCTGATGGTGGGCGAGCATCACGTCACCGCCGACCGGATCGCGATCGCGACCGGCGGCCAGCCGGTCCGTCTCGACATTCCCGGCGCGGAACTCGCGATCGTCTCGGACGACGCCTTCCACCTGCCGGCGCGGCCGGAGCACGTGGTGATGGTGGGCGGCGGTTATATCGCGGTCGAGTTCGCAGGAATCTTTGCCGGTCTGGGCTCGAAGGTGGACATCGCCTACCGCCAGCCGCTGCCGCTGCGCGGGTTCGACCCCGACCTGCGGGCGGGGCTGGCCGAGGCGCTGGCAGCGAACGGCATCGGCGTGCATCACGGCGTGGCCCCGGTGCGGATCGAGGCGGCCGGCGCGCGCAGGCGGCTGCATTTGTCGAACGGGCATGTGATCGAGGCGGATTGCGTGTTTCTCGCCACCGGACGAGCGCCGAACGTGGCCGGACTCGGCCTCGACAAGGCCGGGGTGACGGCCGGGCCCGGCGGCGCCATCCCGATCGACGACGCCTATCGCACGAACGTGCCGCATATTTTCGCGCTCGGCGACGTGACCGACCGGCTCAACCTCACCCCGGTCGCCACCGCCGAGGGCCATGCGTTGGCCGACACGCTGTTCGGCAACCGGCCGCGCCGCATTTCCCTGGCCAACGTGCCGAGCGCGGTCTTCTCGATCCCGCCGCTGGCCAGCGTCGGCGTGACCGAGGACGAGGCGCCGGAGGGAGCGAAAGTGTTCGTCGCCCGGTTCACCCCCATGCGCCATACGCTGAGCAGCCGCGCGCGCAAGACGATGATGAAACTGATCGTCGATGCAGAATCCGACCGCGTGCTCGGCGCCCACATGCTCGGCGAGGATGCGGCGGAGATCATGCAGGGGCTCGCCGTGGCGATCACCGCCGGAGCGACCAAGGCGGATTTCGACGGCACGATCGGCATCCATCCGACAGCGGCGGAGGAATTCGTCACCCTGCGGAGCGCGACGCGGCGTGTCGATCGCGGCGGCGAATCGGCGAAGACGCGGGCAGCGGAGTAGCGCGCGGCCCCGGTTTTGGCCTATGAGGTCGCTTCTCCAAGGAGATCGCCATGAACGACGCTGATACGACGATGCATGATCCGGCGGGCTGGAGCCCGGAATCCTGGCGGGCGAAACCGATCAGGCAGGTGCCGACCTATCCCGACACGGACAGGCTCGCCGCGACGGAAGCCCGGCTGCACGGCTATCCGCCGCTCGTCTTCGCCGGCGAGGCGCGCCGCCTCAAGGCCTCGCTCGCGCTGGCGGCCGAGGGCAAGGCGTTCATCCTGCAGGGCGGCGACTGCGCCGAGAGCTTCGGCGACTTCACCGCCAACGTGATCCGCGACACGTTCCGCGTGCTGCTGCAAATGGCGGTGGTGCTCACCTTCGGCGGATCGGTGCCGGTGGTGAAGCTCGGCCGCATGGCTGGCCAGTTCGCCAAGCCGCGCAGCTCGGACAGCGAGACGATCGACGGCGTCACCCTGCCCTCCTATCGTGGCGACATCATCAACGGGCCGGACTTCACCGCCGAAGCCCGCATTCCCGACCCGGCGCGGATGGAGTTCGGCTACTTCCAGTCAGCCGGCACGCTCAACCTGCTGCGCGCCTTCGCCTCGGGCGGCTATGCCGACCTGCACCAGGTGCATCGCTGGAACCTCGATTTCGTCCGCCGCTCGCCGCTCGCCGAGCGCTATCGCGACCTCGCGGCGCGGATCGACGAGACGCTGCAATTCATGGCGGCCTGCGGCATGACCAGCCAGTCCACCCCGCAGATCCACGAAACCGAGTTCTACACCAGCCACGAGGCGCTGCTGCTGCCCTACGAGCAGGCGCTGACCCGCGTCGATTCCACGACCGGCGATCACTACGCCTGTTCGGCGCATTTCCTCTGGATCGGCGACCGCACCCGCCAGCTCGACGGCGCGCATGTCGAGTTCATGCGCGGCGTGAAGAACCCGATCGGCATGAAGGTCGGCCCGAGCATGGACGAAGACGACATGCTGCGGCTCATCGAGCGGCTCGATCCGGCGAACGAGGCCGGGCGGTTGACGCTGATCGCGCGGATGGGGTCCGAACAGGTCGCGGCGAAGCTGCCGCGGCTGGTCCGGGCGACGAAGCGCGAGGGCCGCAAGGTGGCCTGGCAGTGCGACCCGATGCACGGCAACACGATCACCACCTCGGGCAAGGTGAAAACCCGCCGCTTCGATGCGATCCTGTCGGAAGTGCGCGGCTTTTTCGACATCCACGAGGCCGAGGGAACGACGCCGGCCGGCGTTCACGTCGAGATGACCGGGCGGGACGTGACCGAATGCGTCGGCGGCGCGCGGCAGCTTTCCGAGGCCGATCTCGGCGCGCGGTACGAAACGTTCTGCGACCCGCGGCTGAATGCCGAGCAGTCGCTCGAACTCGCCTTCCTCATCGCGGCGGAACTCAAGACCCGCCGCGCCCCCCGCGGCGCCTCGATCGCCGCCGAGTAAATGACCCGCGCCGCACGCCGGGCGTTGCCGCGCCCCGATCTCGACGCCGGGATTGCGGCGCAGACCGACGCCTATTTCAACCGGACCCGGGCGATCGTCGCCCGGTTCGGCGATGCGCGGGTCACATACGCGCTGTTCATGCGCCGCCCCGTCGTCTCCGCGCCGATGCTGATGCTGCGCTGGCTCGACGAGGTGATGGAAGCCCGCGGCGAGCGGATCGAGGTCGAACTCGCCCGGCCCGAGGGATCATGGGTCGGCGCCGGCGAGCCGATCGTCTATATCACCGGCAGTTTCGTCGCGCTGGTCGATCTCGAGACGATCCTGCTGCAGAAGCTCGGCCCGGCCTGTGTCGCCGCGCATAACGCCTATCAGATGTGCGCCGCCCTGCCGAAGGCGGCGTTTCTGGCCATGGAGGCGCGCCATTGCGCGGGCGCCGAAATGGAAGAGATGATGGCCTATGCGGCCGCGGTCGGCTCCCGCGCCGCGCGGGCCGAAGGAGCGCGGGGCTTCATCGGCAACGCGACCGACGCCACCGCGCATTATTTCGGCGCGCCCCATGGCTACGGCACCATGCCCCATGCCCTGATCGGCTATGCCGGCGGCACCGTGCGGGCGGCCGAGATGTTCCATGAAACCTTTCCGGACTCGGATCTCACGGTGCTGACCGATTATTTCGGCCGCGAGGTGACCGACGCGCTCGCCGTCTGCCGGCGATTTTCCGAACTCGCCGATGCCGGCCGGCTGTCGATCCGGCTCGACACCCATGGCGGTCGCTTCCTCGAAGGGCTCGACCCGCAGGAGAGCTACGCGGTGATGGAGCGCCACGCGCCGGGCGCGATTCGCCGCTACCGCAGCCATAACGAGCTGCGCTACCTGATCGGCACAGGCGTTTCCGCCGCCGCGATCTGGCGGCTGCGCGAAGTTCTGGACGATGCCGGCTTCGTCCGCGTGAAGATCGTCGCCTCGTCAGGCTTCGGCGTCGAGAAATGCAGCGTGATGGCGGATGCGCACGTGCCGGTCGACATCGTCGGCACGGGCAGCTTCATTCCCGAGACCTGGAGCGAAACCTACGCAACGGCGGATGTCGTCGCCTATGACGGCGAGCCGCGGGTCAAGATCGGTCGCGAGTTCCTGCTCCGCGAACGGGGCTGAACGGGCGGTTCAGCCCGCGGAACCGTCGTCGGCCGTATCGTCGGCGGATGGTGTCTGGCTTACCGCGGCGGGCAGATGATCGGCGACGAGCTGGGCCGCGGCCGCGGTGTCGATCCCGAAATGCGCCGCGATCTTTTCCACCAGCGGATTGCCGAGCGCCTGCTGCACCTCGGCCGCGCTGACCGGCATGTTGTCACTGGTTCCGAGCCATGAGGCGAGATGGGCGCCGAGTCCTCCCTGTTCGAGGCTTTGCGTGATGTCTGACAGGTTGATGCCGCTCCCCTCGAGCGCGCCCATCAGCCCGTTGCCCGACCCGCCACCGGCAAGACTGCCGACCAGACCGGAAATCCCGTCGAAAAGCCCCATTGCATGCCCTCCCGATGAAATGCAGCCGGAGCGTGGCATACGTTCCGGCTGCGGATCAAGCTCTCCCGATCCGAAGGATCAGGATCGGATCGTCACTTCTTCGCGGCGTGAAGGTGATGCTCGACGGCAACCGTCTCGCAGACATAGGCGCCGTGCTTGGTCTTGCCGAAATATTTCGACTTGTCGGTGTGGAAAACCTTGCTGCCGCGCGCGTGCCAGACCACCGCGCCGTGGCAGGCCGCCTTGGCTTCGCTGAGCGTCTTGTAGCCCGGCATGGCGGCGACATGGTGCTTCATCGCCATCGCTTCATGGGCCTTCTTGGTGGAGGCCTGGGCGGTACCCGCTGCGGTCATGGTGAAGGCGAGCGCGAGCGCGGGAATGGTGGCGCGCAGGATCGTGCCGATGGTCATGGGAGAACTCTCCGATACAAGGTTGTTTGTTGACAAGAGGTTGCCGCTTGTCGCGCCGAAGCGATCTGTGCCGCTTCCGCGTGACAGGTGAATTAACTTCGAGTTGGGGCCAAATCATGGCAATTTGGAAACAATTCGTCACAAAGAGTCATGCGATGACGGAGACGGAAAAACCGCCTATTTTGCGGGAATGACCGATACACTGTCTCTTGCCATCGCCCAGCTCAACCCGCATGTCGGCGCGATCGACCGCAATCTCGCCGCCATCCGCGCCGCGCGGGCCGAGGCCGCGGCGCGCGGCGCCGACCTGCTGGTGACCCCCGAACTCGGCCTCGCCGGCTATCCGCCGGAAGACCTCGTCCTGAAGCCGGCCTTCGTCGCCGCCTGCGAGGCGGCGGTGAACGAGCTCGCGCGCGATACCGAGGATGGCGGGCCGGGCATCATCGTCGGGCTGCCGTGGCAAACGGCGGAGGGGCTGCACAACGCCGCCTTCGTGCTGGATGGCGGGCGCATCGTCGCCCGGCGCGCCAAGCACGAACTGCCGAATTACGGCGTGTTCGACGAGAAGCGGATTTTCACCCCCGGCCCCGCGCCGGGCCCGGTGGCCTTTCGCGGGTTTCGCCTCGGCGTGATGATCTGCGAGGATTGGTGGCTCCCGGCGGTCCCGGAAACATTGGCGGAAACCGGCGCCGAGCTGCTTGTCTCGATCAATGGCTCGCCCTTCGAGGATGGCAAGCTCGGCGTGCGGCTGCAACTCGGGTTGCGGCGGGTGGTGGAAACCGGCCTGCCCTTCGTTTTCGCCGCGATGACCGGCGGGCAGGATGAAATCGTCTTCGATGGCGCGTCCTTCGCGCTGAATGCCGATCGCTCGCTGGCGCTGCGGATGCCGCATTTTCAGGAGGCCATCGAAACGCTGGTCTGGCGACGCACCGGCCAGGGCCTCGTCGCCGAACCGCGGCCGCTGCCGCCCGAGCCGGAAAGACTCGATCTCGTCTACCGGGCGATGGTGCGGGGCCTCGCCGATTATGTGAACAAGAACGGATTTCCCGGCGTCATTCTCGGCCTCTCCGGGGGGATCGACAGCGCGCTTTCGGCGGCCGTGGCGGTTGACGCGCTGGGGCCGGAGCGGGTGCGCGCGGTGATGATGCCCAGCCAGTATACCAGCGCGCACAGCCTGGAGGACGCGGACCAATGTGCGAGGCTGCTCAACATACGCTGCGACACGGTGCCCATCGGCGGCGCGACGGCGGCCTTCGCCACCGTGCTGGAGCCGCTTTACGACGGGCGGCCGCCCGATATCACGGAGGAAAACATCCAGTCCCGCGCCCGCGGGCTGATCCTCATGGCGCTGTCCAACAAGCTGGGCCATATGGTGCTGACGACGGGCAACAAGTCCGAAATGTCGGTGGGCTATGCCACGCTCTATGGCGACATGTGCGGCGGGTATTCGGTGCTGAAGGATGTCTACAAGAGTACCGTCTTCGCGCTGTCGCACTGGCGCAACGCCAACCACCCGGCGGGCGGCCTCGGCCCCGCCGGGCCCGTGATGCCCGAGCGGGTGATCACCAAGCCCCCCTCGGCCGAATTGCGCGAGAACCAGACCGATCAGGACAGCCTGCCGCCCTACGACGTGCTCGATGCGGTGCTGGAGGGGCTGGTTGAAGGCGAAAAATCGATCGACCAGCTGGTGGACGCCGGTCACGATCGGGCCACCGTCGCCCGGGTCTGGAAACTGCTGGACAGGGCGGAATACAAACGCCGGCAGGCTCCGCCCGGGGTCAAGATCACCGCGCGCGCCTTTGGCCGCGACCGGCGCTATCCGATCACCAACGGCTTCACCCGGCTGATCGGCTGATCAGCCATACGCTCCGGGGCGCACATCTTGCGCCAGGGGATAGACCGTCTTTCCGGCAAGGCGCACCAGCAGCGTGGTGGCGCCGGCGGTGAGCGTTGCCGGAACCAGCGCGCTGCCATTCGTCCACCGGCACGCGGTTTCGAGAGCATGCCAGCCCGCGGCCAGAAGCGGACTATCGAGCGGCACGGCTTCAGCCTTGCCCTGGCTGACCGTAAAGAGCTGCGCCACGCCAAGGCCGAGGATTCGCCGATCTTCCGCATCGGGGTGGAGTTCGGCCGGCACCACGACGTTGGAGACGAGCAGGATATCGGCCGGTTCCGCGGGCAATTCGACCGCGTAGGTCAGGCTGTCCAGGAGCGAAACGGGGAGGGCCTGGCCATTGGCCAGCGCGCGCACCCCGGATCACTGGTGACGCCGCGGGTGGGAAGCCGGGAATCGATTCTCGCACGGATCGCCGCGAGAATGGGGCCGGTCTGGACGAGCGGCGCGCAACCGCGGGCCTCGCGCGGCGACCCGCCGGCTTCGCCCGCGCGCTCGCCATCGCCGTCCGCACTCTCGAACAGCCGCCGATTGCCAGTGTCGAGATACGACTCGGCGGCCAGACCTTCGGCGAGCAGAATGTCATGCGTTTCAAGCTCGATATGATAATAGGTCAAATGACGCCGGCGTTCCTGCGCGATCGATCGGCCATTGACCAGCGCCTTCGCCGGAACCAGGCAACCGTCGAGATATACGGCGTGATCGGGCGAGAGATAGAGGTTCCGCTCGGGCAGGCCATCGGCAAAAGCGCCACGGTCGATCCGCACCGGCCAGACGGCGTGCGGTTGCGCGTGATCCTCCGCGTCGAGATTGCGCCTGCCAACCCAGCGCACCGCCCGCATCGCGCCGGATCGGGTGATGAGCCGGTCGCCGCGGTTCATGGTTTCAACCGGAATGTCGCCATGCAGGCCCAGAATCCGCGTCCCCTCCAGAAAGCCCAGCGTTCCGTCAACGCCCGCGGCCGGTTCGCGAGGAGGATCGGGCAGATCATCAGGCACCGAAACCGCGGCAACAGGCATAAAATCCGCCACGTTGACAGGGCCAGAGCCCGGCCCGGCCGAAGCCGCCTCGCCCTGCGTTCCGGCCGGCGGCGGCGGGAGTGCGGGCGCGATGGGGCCGCGCTGTTGCGGGCGACCCGCTTGGCCTTCGCCCGGGTCCTTGTCATCGACAAACGACCCGGTCGCGACCGGGCAATGGGGTTCAAGCACCGACATCAGAAGTTCGTCGGCATATTCAAGTGCTGCTGGCATGCCGAGATCGGTGTCGATTGCGCCGACAATCCTGATGGGGTCCACCTCGGCGGAACGGAGATCGAGAATCTCGATTCCGCAACGCTCCGCGCTGCGGAATGAATACCTTGTGCCCGCCGGGGGCTCCGGCGGATTCGTGCCCAATCTCTCTGACCCAGCCATGCTCTTCTCCCGCCGGCATTCAGACTCGTAGCAGCACGAGATGAAGGCCGGGTTAATCTCAAAAACTGATACAATTTTTTAATTTTCTCATTTTTGTAATTGTTAATTATTATATTATTTTTTTCAAAGCTTTGCAAATTTACTTTTTTTTGTTTATAAATTTTTGAATATTCTGGATTTATCAGAAAAACATGAAATCAATTCTTATTTGATTAAATGTGCGTAAAGTTATGGTTCATGTAAAGAATCAATTTCAAAAAAGAAAAAGCGGCCCAGTTTCATGGACCGCCTTGCTGAGAAAAAAATATTATTTTTATTGGTATTTTGTCGCCATGGCCGAACCGACCGGTCAGACGATGATATTAGACCGGGCTCGCATCCACCGGGATCGGGTCTCGTGGTCTATCATCTTGATAATCAGAGAGCATTTGTCCGACCGGATCACACCACCCGACCGGATGATGCACGCGGGAACGTCAGACCAGTTTCTTCAAGGTCGGAGACGCCTTGAAACGGACGGTCTTCCCGGCCTTCACCTTGATCTCCTCGCCCGTGCGCGGGTTCACGCCCTTGCGGGCCTTGGTCTTGCGGACCGTGAACGTCCCGAAGCTCGGCAGGGTAAATTTGCCGTTTTTCTTGAGTTCCTTGACGATGGCTTCAATCAGGTCCGTGGCAGCGCGGTTGGCTGCAACGCCGGTGATCTCGGCTGAACCCTGAATAACCTCGGCGATAAACGCTTTCGACATGGTCGAAGCCTCTTTCCTGTCTAAGATCGGCTTTCGAGCCGATGCCGGCCTTTCCGGCGGTTGGACAATCTGTCGGTACGGCCAACAACGAATCGGCCGGGCGCGATTTTTGTAGCGATTCGGTGCATTTTTCAACACTCGAAAACGCATTTGGGCGATTTTTGGCTTCTGGCGCCGCTTTTAAACAAAGATGAGCGCTCGGAAATCAATAAACCATGTTATTTAAGAATATAATCGCCGATATATACGGAAATTCTTAGAGCCCGAATCTGAATGGTAGTGCGACTATCGGTGACGGGCGATTTTTCGTGTGAGCAGGCGGATATGGGCGAGGAAGAGCCATGCGGTGGCGCTGGTAACGGTGGCCTCGAAATCCCTTGCGAGACGTCGGCATCTGCCGAGCCAGGCGAAGGTTCTTTCTACCACCCAGCGCCGCGGCAGGAGTTCAAACCCGCTCGCGGCGTCGGAGCGCTTTACGATCTGTATGGTCCATTTGCCGATTTTGGCGAGGCGTCCATTGAGTTTAGGACCGGCATAACCGCCGTCAGCGAATATGTGCCGCAACCAGGGATACAGGGATTTGACGGATTTGAGCACGTCGGGCGCCCCGTCGCGGTCCTGAATACCGGCATGATGAACGACGGCACCGACGAGGTGGCCGATTGTATCTGTGATGATGTGGCGCTTGCGGCCCTTGATCTTCTTTCCGGCATCGAACCCGCGCGGCCCGCCGGCTTCGGTGGTCTTGACCGACTGACTGTCGATCACACCGGCTGTGGGCGAAGCCTCGCGTCCGGCCATTTCCCGCGCCTGCATGACTAGGACGTGATTGATGCGATCGAACGTGCCGTCACGACAGAAGCGGTAGAAATACCCCTGCACGGTGGTGAACGGAGCGAATTCCTTCGGGATCTGGCGCCACTGACAGCCGGTTGCCAGCATGTAGAAGATGGCCTCCACAATCCTTCGAAGCGCCACCCTTCGGGGTCGGCCTCGATGCTGCGGAGCGGGCATGAACGGCTCGATCATGGCCCATTCAGCGTCGGTGAGGTCGCTTGCGTAGCGCAATCCGGCCCGGCAATATCGTCGCCGAGCGATTTCAGTCCAGGTCATCGTGTCTCCGTCCGTCTTCGCAAACGAACTGAATCACAACTTACTGAAATCGCTCAACTATCTTTTTCGGTCCGGCTCTTAGACAAAATCGTCCACCATCCGCAGCCCGTGCACCATCCGATCCATCGGGATCGAACCGTGCTCTCGGCCAACCCCTCAAAATCCCGGGCCGATCACCCGCGCATGCCGCCGCGACAGGCGCCGGCTTAGATGAAAGCCATGACGACGACACCGCCGAGGAAGGATATTCCGCCCAAAAGGGCGGCAACGAGCCCAAACGCGGTCACCTCCGTCACCACGGAAACCGATGCCAGCACGATCGCAATCTGCAAGAGACCGACCACGACTTCCAGCTGATGATAGCGTTCGAGCTGATGGTCGCGCACCTCGGCCTGGCGTTCCGCCTGCGCCCGCAGCTGCGCCTTGCCCTCTCCACCATCGGGGTCGGATGCCTCGTGCTCGGCCCGCGCCTCTGCGGCCCGGGCGGCTTGCGTCACACCAGGGTCGGGGGATCGCAACGAAAGCGCTTTCAGAACCTGGGCCTGGGCGGTCGCGATATCGGCCTTGATCGCCTTGGCCTGGTAGAAAGACCATGTGTCGTTCACCGCGATCTGCTTGGCGATATAGTCATTCTGCGCCGATTTTTCCCCCATCTCGCAAATCGCGAGCCCCGCCGCGAGAATGCCGATGAGCAGCGCCATGCGCCGCGCATGAAGGTTTTCGGGATGTTCGCGCAGGTGCTTGTGCCGCTCGAGGCTATCGGTCGCCGTTTCAATACCGTCCATGCTTCCACCATTGTCTCCGGCCGGGCACCAGCACCCGCGGCCGCATCAGAGCACCTTCCGGTCCATCCGATCGGATGATGCTCTATCCTAAAGCATCGCTCACGAAAACGGGATCAGCTCTTGGCGGGAAGGATCAGCCCGGACCCGGCGTCTGAGGCGGGCGCGGGCACAGGCGTTCCATAAACGTCGCGCGCCCGCTTGAGGAAAGCGGCGACCATCCGGCGCACCGCCTCGGCGAACACCGCGCCGATGGCCTTTTGCAGAATGAGGCTGCGGAACTCGAAATCCACATAGAAATCGATCATCGTGCCGCGCTCGTCCGGCAGGAATCGCCACTCGTTGCGCAAATATCGGAAAGGCCCGTTCTCGTAGCGGACATGGATATGCTCGGGCGCGTTCAGCATCACGCGGGAGGTGAAACTCTCGCGGAACGGACCGAAGCCAATGGTGAGATCGGCCAGCATTTCATCGCCGCGCTGCGAGCGGACGCGCGCACCGATGCACCAGGGCAGGAATTGCGGATATTTCCCCACATCAGCCACCAGATCGAACATCTGGCCGGGCTGGTAGAGAACCAGTTTCCGCTCCGTGTAGCGCGGCATGCTCAGGCCGCGCGCCGGGCGGCCCGGGCTTCGCGCAGGGCGGCGAAATCGGCATCCGCGTGATAGGAGGAGCGGGTCAGCGGCGTCGCCGAAACCATCAGGAACCCCTTGGCGCGGGCCATGGCGGCAAGTTCGGCGAACTCGTCCGGCGTGACGAACCGGTCGACCGCGGCGTGCTTGACCGTCGGCTGGAGATACTGGCCGATGGTGAGGAAATCCACATCGGCGACGCGCAGATCGTCCATCACCTGGCCGATCTCGCTGCGGTCCTCGCCCAGCCCGGCCATCAGACCGGATTTGGTGAAGATGCCGGGGTCGAGCTGCTTCACCCGGTCGAGCAGGCGGAGCGACTGGTAATAGCGCGCCCCAGGGCGGATCATGGGGTAAAGCCGCGGCACGGTTTCGAGATTGTGGTTGAACACGTCCGGCCGGGCGGCGACCACCACCTCCAGCGCGCCGGGCTTGCGCAGGAAATCCGGGGTGAGAATCTCGATCGTGGTGGCGGGCGCCGCGGCGCGGATCGCGCCGATCACCGCCGCGAAATGCGCCGCGCCGCCATCATCGAGATCGTCGCGGTCGACCGAGGTGATCACGACATGCTGCAAGCCCAGCCGGGCCACGGCATCGGCCACGCGCGCCGGCTCATCGGCGGCGAGCGGCGCCGGCTGGCCGGTGGTGACGTTGCAGAAGGCGCAGGCGCGGGTGCAGATCTCGCCCATGATCATCATGGTCGCGTGACGCTGCGACCAGCATTCGCCGATATTCGGGCAGGCCGCCTCCTCGCACACCGTCACCAGCTTGGCCTCGCGCATCAGCGCGCGGGTCTCGTGATAGACGGGGTGATTGGGCGCCTTCACCCTGATCCAGGCGGGTTTCCGCTGGATCGGATTATCCGGCCGGTGCTGCTTTTCCGGGTGGCGGGGCTTGCCGCCCCCGGCATTCCGGTGATCGATCTCGACGCGCATGATGGATCAGAAGTGGATGACCTGCCCATAGGCGTCAAGCACCGATTCATGCATCGCTTCACTGATCGTGGGGTGGGGGAAGACGGTGTGCATCAGTTCAGCCTCGGTGGTTTCGAGCTGCCGGGCGACGACATAGCCCTGGATCATCTCGGTCACCTCGGCGCCGGCCATGTGCGCACCCAGCAACTCGCCGGTCTCGGCGTCGAACACGGTCTTGATCATGCCCTCGGGTTCGCCCATGGCGATCGCCTTGCCGTTGCCGATGAAGGGGAACCGGCCGACCTTGACCTTGCGGCCGGCTTCCTTCGCCTTCGCCTCCGTCATGCCGACCGAGGCGACCTGCGGGCGGCAATAGGTGCAGCCGGGGATGTTCCAGGTCTCGAACGGATGCGGCTTCAGCCCCGCGATATGCTCGATGCAGACCACACCCTCGTGGCTGGCCTTGTGGGCGAGCCAGGGCGGGCCGGTGAGATCGCCGATCGCGTAGATGCCCTCGACGCCGGTGCGGCCGAAACCATCGACCACCACATGCGTGCGCTCGACCTTCACGCCGGCCTGCTCAAGGCCGAGATTTTCGACATTGCCGACGATGCCGACCGCGGAGATCACCCGCTCGGCGGTGATTTTCTGCGCCTTTCCGCCGGCCTCGACGGTGACGGTCACGCTGTCCTTGCCCTTCTCGACACCCTTCACGCTCGCGCCAACGAGCAGCTTCATGCCCTGTTTCTCGAACTGCTTGTGCATGAAGGCCGAGATTTCCTCATCCTCCACCGGCAGGATGCGCGGCAGCGCCTCGATCACCGTCACCTCCGCCCCCATGTTGCGGTAGAAGCTTGCGAACTCGATGCCGATCGCGCCGGAGCCGATCACCACCAAGGATTTCGGCATGATGTCGGGCACCATCGCCTCGCGATACGACCAGATGAACTTGCCGTCCGGCTCGATGCCGGGCAGGGCGCGGGCGCGGGCACCGGTGGCGAGGATGATGTGCTTCGCCTTCAGGGTGGCGACCGGCTTGCCGTCCTTCTCGACCGCGAGCGTCCCCTTGCCGGCGAGCCTGCCGGTGCCGTCGAACACCGTCACCTTGTTCTTCCTGAGCAGATGGCTGACGCCGGAGGACAGCTGCTTCGCCACCCCGCGCGAACGCTTCACCACCTTGTCGAGATCGAACTTCACGTTCTCGGCGGAGAAGCCGTATTCGGGCAGGGTGTGAAGCAGATGATTGATCTCGGAGGAGCGAAGCAGCGCCTTGGTCGGAATGCAGCCCCAGTTCAGGCAAATCCCGCCAAGGTTCTCGCGCTCGACCAGGGCCACCTTCAGCTTGAGCTGCGCGCCGCGGATCGCGGTCACATAGCCGCCGGGGCCGCCGCCCACCACCACCACGTCGAAACTCTGATCGGTCATTGTTCTGCTCCTATGCGGCAAGGGCGGCGAGGGCCTCGCCCTTCAGACGGTAGCGCGTCCACTGGTCGATCGGGACGGCGCCGAGGGATTGATAGAAATCGATGGCGGGGCGGTTCCAGTCGAGCACCGACCATTCGAGCCGGGCGCAGCCGAGCCGGACCGCCTCGCGCGCGAGATGGCGCAGCAGGGCGCGACCGATGCCCCGCCCCCGCGCCGCGGGCAGGACGAACAGGTCTTCGAGATAGAGCCCGGCCCGGCCGGTCCAGGTCGAGAAGCTGGTGAAGAACAGCGCGAAGCCGGCGACCGCGCCATCGGCCTCGGCCAGCACGGCGCGGGCGAGAGGCTGCGCGCCGAACAGCGCCTCGTGCAGCATCGGCGCCGTCATCTCGACCTCGTGCGGCGCCTTTTCATAGTCGGCGAGCGCATGAACAAGATCGAGCAGCACGGCAATGTCGGCCGGTGAAGCGGGGCGAAGCGTTACCGCCGCCGCCGCGACTCCGGCCGAATGGTCGCTCAAAGCATCAGCCCCAGCGGCTGTTCGACGATGGCCTTGAACGCCGCGAGGAATTCGGCGCCCACCGCGCCATCCACCACGCGGTGATCGCAGGAGAGCGTGACGGTCATCATTGTGGCGATGGCGATCTGCTCGCCCTTCACCACCGGCCGCTTCTCGCCGGCGCCGATGGCGAGAATGCCGCCCTGCGGCGGGTTGATGATCGCCGAGAACGAGCTGATCCCATACATGCCGAGATTGGAGATCGAGAACGAACCGCCCTGGAACTCGTCCGGCTTCAGCTTGCCGGCCTTGGCGCGGGCGGCGAGATCCTTCATCTCGTTGCTGATCGCGGCCAGCCCCTTCTGGTCCGCCTTGCGGATGATCGGTGTGATCAACCCGTCCGGGATCGCGACGGCAACCGAAATGTCCACGTCGTGATAGCGGATCATCGCCTCCTCGGTGAACGAGGCGTTGGCCGCCGGAACGCGGCGCAGCGCCACGGCGACCGCCTTGATGATCAGGTCGTTGACCGAGAGCTTGAACGCGCCCGGCCCGTCTTTCGGCGATTGCGCGTTGAGGTCGGCGCGCAGCTTGAGCAGCGCGTCGAGGTCCACATCCATCGACAGATAGAAATGCGGAATGGTCTGCTTCGCGGTCTGCAGCCGCTTCGCGATCACCTTGCGCATCGAGGAATGCGGGATGGCATCGTGCGGCGCGGTGATCGGCGCGGCCGGCGCGGCGGCGGCGGGCGCCGGCGCGGCGGCCTTCGGTGCCGGTGCCGGCGCCGGTGCCGCGGTCGCCGGGGCCTTGCCGCGGGCGGCGTCGATATCCGCCTTGACGATCCGCCCATTCGGGCCGCTGCCTTGCAACGAGGCGAGGTCGATTCCCGCCTGCTGCGCCATGCGGCGGGCGAGCGGCGAGGCGAAGACGCGCTCGCCGTGGCCGGTTCTCCCTTCCACCGGCGCGGCCACGGGCGCGGCAGCCGGGGCGGACGTTGCCGGCGCTTCAGGTGCTGCGGCGGCTTTCGGCGCGGGGGCGGCGGGCGCATTGTCGGGCACATTCTCGCCAGGCTCGACGAGAATGGCGATCGGCGCGTTCACCGCGACATTCTCGGTCCCGGCCGCGACGAGGATCTTGCCGAGAACGCCCTCGTCCACGGCCTCGACCTCCATCGTCGCCTTGTCGGTCTCGATCTCGGCGATGACGTCGCCGGCCTTGATCGTCTCGCCTTCCTTCTTGAGCCAGCGCGCCAGCGTGCCTTCCGTCATGGTGGGCGAGAGCGCCGGCATCAGGATGTTCGTGGCCATGTTCGCGCCTCCCTCAGAACAGTTTCTTGACGGCGCCGACGACCCAGTCCGGCTGGGGCAGCGCGAGCTTTTCGAGATTGGCGGCGTAGGGCATCGGCACGTCGAGCCCGGCGACGCGGGTCGGCGGCGCGTCCAGCCAGTCGAACGCGTGCTCGGTGATCTGCATCGCGATCTCGGCGCCGATGCCGGCGAAGGGCCAGCCTTCCTCGACCGAGACGACGCGGTTGGTCTTCTTCACCGAGGCCACGATGGTCTCGATGTCGAGCGGACGGATCGTGCGCAGGTTGATCACCTCGGCCGAAATGCCATGCTGGTCCAGCGCCTCGGCCGCCTTGAGCGCGACATCGACCATCAGCGAGAAGGCGACGATGGTGACATCCTCACCCACGCGCTCGACCTTGGCTTTGCCGATCGGCAGGATGAAGTCATCATCGGTCGGGCACTGGTGCTTGTGGCCGTAGAGAATCTCGTTTTCGAGGAAGATGACCGGGTTCGGATCGCGGATCGCGGCGCGGAGCAGGCCCTTGGCATCCGCCGCCGACCACGGTGCGACGACCTTCAGGCCCGGGCAATGCGCATACCACGAGGCGTAGCACTGGCTGTGCTGCGCGGCGACGCGGGCGGCAGCACCATTTGGCCCGCGAAAGACGATGGGACAGCCCATCTGCCCGCCGGACATGTAGAGCGTCTTCGCCGCCGAGTTGATGATCTGGTCGATCGCCTGCATGGCGAAGTTGAAGGTCATGAACTCGACGATCGGCTTGAGGCCGGACATCGCCGCCCCCACCGCCATGCCGGTGAAGCCGTGCTCGGTGATTGGCGTGTCGATCACGCGTTTCGCGCCGAACTCGTCGAGCAACCCCTGGCTGATCTTGTAGGCGCCCTGATACTGGGCAACCTCCTCACCCATCAGGAACACGTCGGCATCGCGCCGCATCTCGGCCGCCATCGCATCGCGCAACGCCTCGCGGACGGTGATCTCCTGCGTCGGGCCCCAATCCGTCTCGGCGGCCGGCGCAATCTCGGCGGGCGGCGCCTTCGGCGCGGCGGCGGGCTGGTGCGCGGGCGCCGCCTGCGGCGCCGGGGCGGGGACCGGAGCGGCGGCCGGGGCGCCGGCTTTCTCGCCATGCGCGCCGAGCACGGCGATCGGCGTGTTCACGGCGACGTTTTCCGTCCCCTCATCGACGAGAATCCCGAGCAGTTCGCCCTCGTCCACCGCCTCGACCTCCATCGTCGCCTTGTCGGTCTCGATCTCGGCCAGAACGTCGCCGGCCTTGACCTGGTCGCCGACCTTCTTCAGCCATCTGGCGAGCTTGCCCTCGGTCATCGTCGGCGACAGCGCGGGCATCAGAACGTCCGTGGTCATGCTCAGCCCTCCACCATCACATCGGTCCAGAGTTCGGATTCATCGGGTTCGGGGCTCTGCTGCGCGAAATCGGCGGCATCCTGCACCCGCTTCTTGATGTCGTCGTCGATCGATTTGAACATTTCGTCGGTCACCCCCAGCGCCTCGAGCGCCTTGCGGGCGAGATCGATGCAATCGTGCTCGGTCCGCATCTTCTGCACCTCCTCGCGGGTGCGGTATTTCGCGGGGTCGGACATCGAGTGGCCGCGATAGCGATAGGTCTTCATCTCCAGCAGGAACGGGCCATTGCCGGCCCGGCAATGCGCGACCGCCTGCTCGCCGGCCTCCTTGACGGCCTGAACGTCCATGCCATCGACCTGCAGGCCCGGAATGCTCCAGGGCGAACCGTTCTGGCTGAGATCGCGCGAGGCCGACGCGCGCTCGACGCTGGTACCCATGCCGTAGCGGTTGTTCTCGATGATGAAGATCACCGGCAGCTTCATCAGCGCCGCGAGGTTGAAGCTCTCGAACACCTGCCCCTGGTTCGAGGCGCCCTCGCCGAAATAGGTCAGGCAGACCCGGTCATTGCCGCGATAGTGATTGGCGAAGGCGAGGCCGGCGCCAAGCGAAACCTGCGCGCCGACGATGCCGTGCCCGCCGAAGAAGCCCTTCTCCTTCGAGAACATGTGCATCGAGCCGCCCTTGCCCCTGGAATAGCCGCCGGCGCGGCCGGTCAGCTCGGCCATAACGCCTTTCGGGTCCATGTCGCAGGCGATCATGTGGCCGTGATCGCGATATGAGGTGATGACCTGATCCCCCGGCTCGATCGCCATCTGCATGCCGGTCACCACCGCTTCCTGCCCGATATAGAGATGGCAGAACCCGCCGATCAGCCCCATGCCGTAGAGCTGCCCGGCCTTTTCCTCGAACCGGCGGATCAGCAGCATCTTCCCGTAGGCGGCGAGCAACTCGTCCCGGTCCATCGCCGGCTGTCTCTGGCTGGTCCGCCTGCGGGCGGCTGGCTGGGCTTTTGCGCCTGTCGGTCTGGTACGGCTGGCCACGATCATTCCCCTCCGTCGGTTGATGGTTTCTCCATGCGTCGGATCGGCCGATCAAAGCAAGCGGGAATTGAAAATTCAATGATGTTGCAACGCAATATTCAAGTTAACCAGAAAGCAGTTAATGTCTTGCCTCCGCAAGGCGCAATGGCGCGGCGGGCGCCATTCACGCCCTTGACGCAAGGCAGCACGACCCTGCGCGCGCGGTAACGTTTACGGATGCTTTCCCTGCCGGGCGGCGGGCTGCGCGGCGCCGGCCGGGCCGGACGCGGCCGGAACCGCGGCGCCCGCCGCGCCATTGGCCGCTTGCTTGCCGAGCGGCACCGCGAGATCGCCGGGATCGGCCAGGTTGAGAACCGCCCTCGCCTGCTCGTTGAGCATGTCCGGCGCGATGGCATGGTGACGCAGCGCGTTCACCCGCGCCTGCCAGCGGTCGCGCCGGATCGCGACATCGTGCAGCGCCTGCCGGTCCTGCGCCAGTACCGCCTGGTCTCGGCGCTGGGCGACGATGCCGCGCGAGCCGTTGATGGCGTTGAAGACAAAATACGCCGTCACGGCGAGAAACAGGAACGGCAACACAAGCCCGCGCAGGCGCCGCTTCATCGCGGTCTCCGGACAGGGCGGAACATCGGCTGCAACATGCTCACGCCCCCTGCATGCCCGCGCGCCGGGGGGTTTCGCAAGAGGCTTTGCCGGCATGGGCCGGGTATGAAAATTTTGTAAGCCATAATTCGCCCTGAAATCAGCCGTCTCGGCGCCATCATACAATGGTGTCTGGCGGATCGAGACGACAGGAGATTCTGACATGAACGCTCGAAGCACAGGATCGGCGAAATGGCTGGGCCGGATGATCGCGGCAGCCATGGTGGCCGGACTCGGCCTCGCGGCAACCGGTGCGACGGCCTATGCCGACCCGCCCTGGCACCACGACGGCGGCGACCGCGGCGGCTGGCATCACCGCGACTGGCATCACCAAGACTGGCATCATGAGGACGACGATGGCTGGCGCGGCGGATATGCCTATGCGCCGCCGCCGGCCTATTACCCGCCGCCGCCGGTCTATTACGCGCCGCCGCCGCCGGTTTATGTCGGCCCGCCGAGCGTGTCCTTCGGCGTGAACATCCCCCTCGGTCACTGAACCATGATCGCCCGCAAACCGGCCTTCAGCATCGCCTGAAGGTCGGGCAAGGCGAGGGCGATGCACCCCTCGGTCGGCGACCAGTCCGCCCGCGCGACATGCAGGAAAATCGCCGATCCCGCGCCGCGCACCACCGGATCGTCGTTCCATCCGAGCACGCCGACGACATCATACACCCCGTCCTCCCGCCAGAGCGCCTCGTGGCGCGCCGGGTGCGGCCGGCGGATCAGGCGGTTGTAGTCGGGATGCGCGGGATCGTCGCACCAGCCATCATCGGGCGCCAGCGGTTCGCGCGGCACCGCGCAGGCGGGCGATGCCAGCCGGTCGGCCCGGTAGAGCACCCGGCGGAGCGGCAGCAGGCCGCGCGGTGTCGCGCCATCGCCCTCGCGCTTGAGCGCGGCGATGCCACCGCAGCCAAGGGCGGCACGGCAGCGCAGCCCCGCGGCCGGGAGGAGAATCGTCCCGTCCGCCAGCACAATCGCAGTTGTCTCGTCGGGCCCGGCCATCGCCGCCTAGTCCAGCAAGTGGCCGAAGCGACGCGCCTTTGTCTGCAGATAGGCGTCGTTCACCCCGTTCGGCGCGATGACATGCGGCGTCCGCTCGACGACATCGACGCCACACGCGGCAAGCCCCGCCACCTTGTCCGGGTTGTTGGTCAGCAGGCGGATATGGTCGAGGTCGAGTTCCGCGAGCATCGCGGCCGCGATATGGAAATTCCGCTCATCCGCCTGCCAGCCAAGCGCACGGTTGGCATCGAGCGTGTCGAGGCCGCGATCCTGCAGCGTATAGGCCCGCAGCTTGTTGATCAGCCCGATCCCCCGCCCCTCCTGCGCGAGATACAGCACGACGCCGCCCCCCTCCTCCGCCATCCGCCGGATCGCGCCCCTGAGCTGCGGCCCGCAGTCGCACCGCAGCGAACCCAGCAGGTCGCCGGTAAAGCACTCGGAATGGACCCGCACGAGCGGCGCGGCCTGGGCGCGCGGATCGCCGATCAGGATCGCCATATGCTCGATCCCCTGATCGAGCGCGCGGAAGGCGACGAGCCGCGCATCGGGCGCATCGTCGAGCGGCACCGCGACCTCGGCGACACGATGCAGCGTCGCGGCCACATTGGTGTTGTAGCCGAGCAGGTCCGCCGCCGGAACGGCGAGCAGGCCGCCGCCAAGCGGCAGCGACGCCCAGCCCGGCCGCACCGGTGCCGCGATCATCGCCGGCAGCAGGCGGGCGAGCTTGCCAAGGGCGAGGGCGGCATCGGCCAGAGGC
>NZ_CAJQZK010000074.1:0-39111 GCF_907164655.1 Acidocella sp. C78 | reverse complement strand
CCATGCCAGGCCTTGAAACTGCCGACGAACCCGGCAATCCGCCGCCCGCCGAGGCCGAGCCGGGCGCGCAGCGCCTGCCCCGCCGGATCGACATCGGCGAAGCGGGCGAGATCGACCCCGTTGGGAACCACATGAACGCGGTCCGCCCGGCCGAGCACGGCGGCGACATGCGCCGCCACCTGCCGGGAGACGGCGATGATCGCGTCCGCCCCGCGATACGACTCCGCCTCCGCCGCCAACGCCTCGTCAACGAGACAAAGGCCGCGAAACCGCCGCTGCTCCTCGACCAGCGGCGCGTTGACCTCCAGGAGCCGCGGCACGCCCAGCCGCGTGGCGATGCACACGCCCGCGCGATGAAACAGCGCATGCCGCTCATAGACGAGGTCGGGCGCGATGCCGTGGCTGGCGAGCGCGGCGAGAACCCGGTCGCCGACCGACCAGTCATGCTCGATCCGCACGCGCTCGCGCCGCTCGATCGGGTCGATGATCGCCATGTCCGCCGGCGGCGGCGCGAATTCCAGGAGGCGCGCCGGCGGCGGCGGATTGCCGGCGCCGCGCGTGGTGCAGGCGAGCGTCACCTCATGGCCGAGCGACGCCGCCGCGGCGACGAATTCGCGCACATGCACCGAAGCGCCCTTGTCGCCCTCGACCGGAATGCCCCGATCGAGATTGAGATACAGGATCTTCACGACGATGCCTTCGCCAGCGATGAGGGTGCTGTGGGCGAATCGGCGCGAAACCGCGTCCCGCCGCCCTCCCGCGCCTGCGGCACGCAGCCGGCGCAGCCGAGCAGCGCATGCAGCCGGCGCGTGGTCGTCCAGAGGTCGAACTCGCCTTCGAGCCGCGCCCGCCCGGCTTCGGCCAGGCGGCGCGCGGTGGCGGGATCGGCCAGGATGTCCTCGATCGCCGCGGCCAGCGCCGCCGGATCGCGCGGCGGCACCAGCCGCCCGGTCTCGCCGTCGCGGACCAGTTCGGGAATCCCCGACACCCTGGTCGAGACCACCGGCACGCCGATCGCCATCGCCTCGGCGATCACGTTGGGAATCCCGTCGCGGTCGCCATCCTCCGTGATCCGCGGCGCGAGCGCGAACACATTGGCGGTGGCGTAGAGCGCGATCAGGTCGGCATGCGTCATCGCGCCGTCGAGCGTCACCACCCCGTCCAGCCCGTGCGCCGCGATCTGCGCCTGCAACGTCTCGCGCAGCGGCCCCTCGCCGATGATCCGGCAGCGGAAGGCGATGCCTTGCCGGCGCAGCCGCGCGCAGGCCGCGATCAGGTCGTCATGCCCCTTTTTCGGCACCAGCCGGCCCACCGAGAGGATCAGCGTCTCGCCGGCCTCCCGCACTGCCGCGTCCTGCCGGCGCGCGCCGAACAGGCCGAGATCGATGCCGTGATAGACGAGCTTGATCCTGTCCGTCTCGCCATCCAGCAACCCGGCGAGATATTTGACGTTGTACCCCGTGCAGGTCGCGACGAAGCTGGCCGCCAGCGCGCGCTTGCGGATCACCTGCGGCGGCGTGAGGTAGAGATCCTTGGCATGGGCGGTGAAGCTGAAGGGCAGCCCCGTCATCATGCTGGCGAACCACGCGGCGGCGGCCGGCGCATTGGCGAAATGGGCGTGAATGTGGCGGATGCCGTGGCTCCGGCACAGGGTCGCGATCACGCCGCCGCGCAGGAACTGCTTCCAGACCGAGAGCGGATTGGGCGACCGCGCGGAAAACAGCATCGCCCGGCCGAAGGCGGCGAGATAGCGCCCGGGCGCGGCGGCGATGGCGCGGCGATGGGCGGCGGCGATCTGCCGGCGCCCGGCCGCCTCGCTCATCGGCGGAACCGGATGCAGCGGCGCCTCCACCTCGGCGACCATCGGGTGGTGCGGCGGCGGTTCCGGCGGCAGCAGCGAGACGATGTGCAGCTTCGCCCCCAGCCGCTCCATCGCGCGGATCTCGTTGAGAATGAAGGTTTCCGTCAGCCGGGGATAGCGCTTCATGATATAGATGACCGGCGCATCCCCGGCGGGGGCGGCGGCAGGGTCGAGGCTGGCGAAGGCGGGCATCAGGCGATCTCCCAGGCCGGGCCGGCCACGTCCTGCCGCGACCCGGCGACGGCGGTGAGATGGGCGGCCACCCGTTCGGCGCCATTGAGATCGAGCCGTGCCCAGGTTTCGGGCGGCGGCTCGGCGGCGGCGAGGACGGACGGGATCTCGCGCGCGAGATCGGCGGCGAGATCCGGCCCCTGCTCGATGGCACGCACCAGGCCAAGCCCCGCCAGCAGCCGCGCCCGCAGCAGCTGTTCCGCCCGCGGCGCCGGCCGCGGCACCAGAATCGCCCGCTTGCGCGCGGCGATCAGTTCGGCGCTGGTATTGTAGCCCGCCATCGCGATGACGAGATCGGCGGCGCGCAGGCTCGGCAGCGGATCGGTGATGTAGTCCACCAGCTCGACATCGTCCCGCCCGGCGGCCGCTGCGGTCAGCGCGGCGCGCTGCGCCGTCTGCATCAGCGGTCCGGTCACGATGACGGAATGGAACGCCGCCGGCATCCCCCGCGGCAGCCCGCGCAGATAGGCCTCCATCAGCGCGAACCCGTCGCCGCCGCCGCCGGCCGTCACCAGAACGACCTTCCGCCCCGCCGCCCGCAGCGCGGACCAGCACGGCGCCGCCCCCTCGCCGCCCGGCCGCAGCAGATCGGCGGCGACGACATGCCCGCAATACCGCACCCGCCCGGCCACCGCCCCGCCGATCCCGTACGCCTCCGCCACGTCGAACAGGGCGCGCGAGCCATAGACCAGAATATCGTCATAAGCCTGGTCGAGCAGGTCGGGGATGTCCTGCTCGGCCCAGATCGCCCGCACCGTCTCCGGACTGTCGAGAATGTCGCGCAGGCCGAGCATGACCCTGGTCTGCGGCATGTCGCGCCGCATCATCGCCAGCGTGGGCAGGATTTCCCCGTTCATCCCCGCCGGCGCGTGATCGACCAGGAACACGTCCGGCCGGTAGCGCAGCGCGAGGGTCAGGATCAGCGCGGCGCGATAGCCTTTCACCAGGCCGAAACTCTGCCCCGCCTCGCGCGCCTTGTAGGTTTCGGCGCCGGTCTTCACCACCGGCGGCAGCGGATGCACATGCAGCCCCGGCGGCAGCCGCCACCGCCCGATCACCGGCGAGCCGGTCAGCAGGTGAACCGCGAACTGCCGCGTGTCGAGCAGCCGCTCGGCGATGGCGAGGTTGCGGCGCAGATGCCCGAGGCCGAACGTGTCGTGCGAATAGAGAAACACCACCGCCGGCCCGACGCGCCCGCCGCATCCCGGCGCCCGTGCGCCGCCCCGGCGCGTCAGAATGCCGCCCGGCCAGCCTTCCGGCGCCGCTTCATCCGGCATCCCCCCGCCGCCAAACGGCTCGGCCGCATCCACCCCCGCCTCCCGCCAGACGGCGCCGGCGAATCCTGGCGCGCTGTCCCGCTCAGCCACATGAACATCGCGCATACAGGGTTCCTTTCCGCTGTCGGTGTCATGTTGTTATCGTGGGAGAAAGTTCCACAGTCAAGCGCGAAAACGACAGCAAGCATGAACAAGCGGACAGGTTCACCCGTCCCGCGCCGCAGCGCGGATTCCGGTTTTTTCTGTCTAAGTTATTGAAAAGACTGTTAGAAATGCGCCATGACGCCGAGGCCGGCGCCGAAGGCGGCACTCTGCGAGGTCAGCCCACGCGTTGCGTAAAGCTGCAATTCCCAACGGAAATTCATCCGCAGGTTATATGCCAGTATGGCGGAGGCCACCGCCGTGCGCCGCTTCTGGATCGGCGTGTGGCCGATCAGGATAACGCTGACGAACTGCCGGGGGGTCACCGCCACCGCCACCCCCGGCTCGAAGGTCATGACATTCAGGAGGTGCAGCCCCGGCAGACGGCCGACCACGCGGTAGCCAAGCTGAACATAGGGAAACACCCGGTCGCCGATCCGCCAGACCGTCCGCACGCCGGCTTCCTCGTCAAACCGCCCGGTCCCGAGCCCCTTGCGATAGGAAGCGACCGGCAGCTTCACCTTCACATAGGGCTCGATGGCCGGCACCGCGCCATGCGCGTGCGCGAGCCGGTATTCGGCCTTGACCCAGACATCGCCGAGGCCCTGGCGGGTGGCGCCGGAGCCGCGCCCGGAAATCACCGACTGTCCGGCCACGATCCCAGCCCCCGCCACCGCGATATAGGGCAGTTCCACCCGCACCAGCAGACGGTTGTGCTGATAGACGACCGACAGCGGCAGGTCATAGATGTGAATGGTGTGATGGGTGCCGAACCGCCCGGTGAACAGCGAAGGTTCGAGCCCGATGGTGAAGCCGTTGGGCGCAGCGGCGCGTGCCGGCCCGGGCAGGGCCGCGGCGGCCAGCAGGGCCAGCGCCGAAAGCCCCCGGTATCCTTCCGCCGCCGCCACGCGCGCGCTTCCCAAGACCGTCATCGCGTTCCCATAATGATCCCATCCAGTATCATAATGGAATATGTCATTCCAATGGCCTGCGCGGCTGTCATCCGATTGCAAATTTCTGCACGTGTATTATGTGGGAGTTTGTCACACACAGAACGCGGGGCGGATGGCTGAGGCAGCCACCCACGCCACGGTCGGCAGGCGAGCGGGAATGGAATCCGATATCGAGAACATGCTGGGCCGGTTGCTGCGTCCCCTCGTCGCCTATCTCATGCGACGGGGCTGGGGCTACATCGCCTTTCGCGACCTGCTCAAGCGCGTCTACATCGACGAAGCCGTCCGCAACCACGAGGGCGATGCCAGCCCGACCGACAGCCAGATCAGCGCCATCACCGGCATCAACCGCCGCGAGGTCAAGCGCCTGCGCGAGGCCGCCGCCGCCGCGGCAACACCGCCGCCGCGCGACCCGATGGCCGGGGTCAACGCCGCCGCCCGGGTGATCGGCACCTGGGTTTCCGCCGCCGCCTTCCGCGATGCGACGGGCGCGCCGCGGCCGCTGACGGTGCGCGGCGAGAGCGACGATCCGGGGTTCGATGCCCTGCTCCGCGCCGCGAAGGTCGATGTGCGCGGCCGCACCATCATCGAGGAACTCGAACGCGCCGGCGCGATCGAGCGGTTGGCCGATGAGCGCATCCGCCTGCTGCGCGCGGCCTTCACCCCCGGCGAGCCGCGCGACAAGCTGCTCTTCCTCGCCGCCAATGTCGGCGATCACATGCGCAGCGCCTTCCACAACCTCGCCGGCGAGGAGCCGGTCTTCATCGAGCGGGCGCTGTTCCACAACGGCATCGGCGCAACCCGGCTCGCCGCCGCCCGCCCCGTGCTGTCCGACATGGCGGACCGGCTGCTGCGCCAGTGCAACGAGCATCTGCTCGCGGGCAATCTCTCCAGCACCGAGGCCGAGGGTGCGGGCGATGGCGAGGGAAAACTGCGCCGGCTCCGCCTCGGCGTGTATTATTACGAGACCGATGCCGATGACCGTCCCTGAGCCGACCGCGCCGCGCCGGAAGCGCTGGCGCCTTGCCCTGCTGCTCGCCGTGCCGCTCGGCACCCTGCCCGGCCTTGCCGGCGCGCAGGAGACCGGCGGCATCGGCGGCACCGGCATCCGCCATGACACCGGCGGCATCGGCGGCACCGGCATCGGCCAGGAAACCGGCGGCATCGGCGGCACCGGCATCGGCCGCACTGGCGCGCCCATCGTCGGCTATGGGCCGATCCAGCGCTTCGGCAGCGTCTTCGTGAACAACCGGGAATACCGCATCACCGCCGGCACCCTGGTCACGATCGACGGCCAGCCCGCCACCGCCGCCGCTCTCCGGGTGGGCGACATGGCGATCGTCCACGGCGTCGCCGAGGGCGCGCATGGCGGCATCGCCCGCAGCATCGCCACCTGGCAGGCGATCATCGGCCCGGTCACCCACATCGCCGCCAACGGGCGGGAGATCACCGTGCTGCGCCAGACCGTCCTGCTGCCGCGCCCGCTGCCCGGCGCCGCGCTGCATCCGGGGCAGATGGTCGGGATCTCCGCCCAGCGCCAGACCGATGGCAACTGGGTCGCCTCCCGCGTCAACACCCTGCCCGCATCGCACGGCTTCCGGCTGGAAACCACGCTCGGCGCGAGCCCGCCCGGGCAGGCGCGGCTCGGCGGCCTCGTGCTGACGGCGAAACCCGGAATGCTCGCCGGGCTGCACCAGGGCGAGCGCGTCATCGCCACTGGCCGCGTCATCGACGGGCAGCCGGTGCTCGCCGCCCTCGTGCCGCGCCCCCTGCGCCTCGGCACGCCGGGCACACGGGTCGAGGCGGTGAACTTCTTCCGCTCCACCGGCAGCGGGCGCCTCGTCGCGGCTGACGGGATGGCGGTGAAGGCGCCGCCCGGCGCGCACCGGTTCAGCGGCCTCACCCGCGTCGAGGTGATCGGCGAACTCTCCGAAGCCGGCGAGATCACGGCAACCGAGCTGACCCCGGAACTCCCCGAACCGCCCGAGACCGGACCATCCGGCGGCAAGCCGGGAGAGGCCGGCCCGCCTGTGCATACGGCCGCGCCGCCGGCGCACCATCTCGAGCCGCCGGAAGTCGGCGAGGCGCCGGAGGCCGAGACGGTGGAAGACGGCACGCCGGAAATCGAGATCCCGAACCCGCAGACGCCGGAGCCGGATATCGACGCGCCCGAGATCGAGCCGCCGTCCGACCAGTAACCGAACGGCAAGCCTATCTATCTGATTTTCCAAGCATCTCTGTCCGATCAGATGACTCCATCTGATCGGACGTTGCTCTAGATTTCCGGGGGTCGACACCATCGGCACAACCCTGTCACCCGGAAAGGATCGCAGCCATGTCGAGTACCCAGGTCGAACCCCGGCCCAAGACCGCCGAGCCGGAGCGGCGCCACGCCGGCATGCCGGATTTCTGGCGCCCCTTCGAATCCCTGCGCCGTGAGGTCAACCGCCTGTTCGAGGATTTCGACGGCATTCCGCCGCGCCGCGCCCGGCAGGCCGGCTTCCCCTTCGAGCCGTTCTGGTCGCGCGGTCCGGACTCCCCGGCCGTCGATGTCATCGAGCAGGAGAAGGCCTTCGTCATCACCGCCGAACTCCCCGGGCTCGCGCTGAAGGATGTCGAGATCAAGGCGACCGACGACATGCTGTCGATTTCCGGCGAGAAGCGCAGCACGCAGGAAACCACGGCGGCCGACTACCAGCTCAGCGAACGCCGCTACGGCCGGTTCGAGCGGCGCTTCAGCCTGCCCGGCAGCGCCGATCCGGCGCGGATCGAGGCGCAGTTCGCCAACGGGGTGCTGACCATCACCCTGCCGAAACGGCCCGAGGCCATCCGCACCGAACGCAAGATCGAGATCAAGGCGGGCTGACCCGTCAGGGGCGTGCCGCACCGGCGCGCCCCGCTGCGGTTTCCGCATGACCGCTGCCCCCGGCGCGCTTCATCCCGTGAGCCCGGCAGCGTCGAACTGGGCCATGCGACGCAGCCGGGCGACGCGCTCGCGCAGCGGCGGGTGGGTCGCGAACAGGGCGTCGAACGCCGTGCCGGCGAGCGGATTGACGATGAAGAGCGAGGCGGTCGCCGGGTTGCGCTCGGCATCCTCGTTGCCGACCCAGCGCGCCATCTCCCCGATCCGCGAGAGCGCGCGCGCCAGCGCCAGCGGCTGGCCGGTCAGTGCGGCCGCACCGGCATCGGCGGCATATTCGCGGGCGCGGGAAATGGCGAGTTGCACCAGCGTCGCCGTCAGCGGCGCAAGGACCAGCAACAGCACGCCCGCGATGCCGGAAAACGGGCTCGCCCGGCGCTCGTCGCCGCCGCCGAAGATCAGCGCGAGGTTGGACATCATGCCGATCGCCCCGGCCAGCGTCGCGGTCACCGTCATCGTCAGCGTGTCGCGATGGCGGATATGCGAGAGTTCATGCGCCAGCACGCCGGCCAGTTCCGCCTCCTCCAGCGCGCCCAGCAGCCCGGTGGTCACGGCAACCGCCGCATGCGCCGGATCGCGCCCGGTGGCGAAAGCGTTTGGCTGGTCCGCATCGATCACGAACACCCGCGGCACCGCCATCCCCGCCTTGCGCGCCAGACGGTCGACCAGCGCAACGAGGCGGGGAAACGCCGCCGGATCGGCCGGCTGCGCCCCATAGGCCGCCAGCACCGCGCGGTCGGCCACCCAGTAGGCCACGAAATTCCCCGCGCCGGCGACCACGAAGGCAACCGCCGCTCCCGTTCCGCCAGCCAGGCCATAACCAACCGCCATGAACAGCGCGGTGAGCACCGCCATCAGCAGGCCGGTCCGGATCAGGTTCGCCATGACACGCCGCCTTTCATCAACAACGGGAGCAGCGCCAGCATCCTGTCTGATAGGCCTCGGGCGGGCGGGCCTCATTGAGGTGAATCAAGCCCCGCGCATTGACCCCGCGCTGCCTTGTGTGATCTGCTCGGCCTCGATTCGTCATCACCACGCCGGCCCGGCACCAGACAGCCCGGGCGCCCTGCCCCCGCGAGACACGACATGCTCAAGCCGGAAACCCGCGCGCTCCTCACCCGCGTCAGCACCGCCACCCTCGCCACCGCGCTGTTCCGCCGCGGCCTGCGCCAACAGGCGATCCAGGGCGCGCTGCCGCTCAGCCCGCCGCGGCAGAGCATGGTCGGCGAGGCCTTCACCCTGCGCTACATCCCGGCCCGCGAGGACCTCAACCCGATCACCGTGTTCCGCAACCGCGACCACAAGCAGCGCCAGGCGATCGAGACCTGCCCGCCCGGCGCGGTTCTGGTGATCGACAGCCGCAAGGACGCCCGCGCCGCCTCGGCCGGCGGCATTCTCGTCACCCGGCTGATGCAGCGCGGGGCGGCGGGCATCGTCACCGATGGCGGCTTCCGCGACAGCGCCGAGATCGCCGCACTCGGCTTTCCCGCCTATCACACGAGGCCGAGCGCGCCGACCAACCTCACCCTGCACCAGGCCATCGCGATCGACGATCCGATCAGCTGCGGCGACGCGCCGGTCTTTCCCGGCGACGTGATCGTGGGCGATGCCGACGGCGCGGTCGTGCTGCCCGCCCATCTCGCCGACGAGCTGGCGCGGGAGGCGACGGAGATGACGGTGTTCGAGGATTTCGTCACCGAGCGGGTGCGCGCGGGCGCCTCCATCCTCGGCCTCTACCCGCCGACCGACCCCGCCACCGAAGCCGACTTCTCCGCCTGGCGCACCCGCACCGGCCGGTAGAGCATCATCCGATCAGAGGGAATCATCTGATCGGATAAAGATGCTCTAATCATCGATATCAAACAGCATCATCCGATCAGAGGGAATCATCTGATCGGATAAAGATGCTCTAATCGTCTATATCATACAGCATCATCCGATCAGATCGCGCGCCTCATCCGGCGCGGCGGATCTCGTAGGCGCGCAGATGCACATCGGCGATGGCGAGCAGCGGGCACGCCGCCGCGTCGCCCCGCCGCAGCAGATCGCCGATGATGTGCCCGGCCTCGATCCGCCCGCCCTGCTCCATGTCGCGCAGCATCGAGGCGGTCATCGCCGAGCCGGGGGTGGCGAGCCATTCCTTCAGCCGCGCGGCTGCCGCCGGGCGCAGCTCGAACCCTTGCCGCGCGGCGATGCCGGCGCATTCGGCCGCCAGCCCGAGCGCGATCCCGGCGCCGCCGGCCTCGACGATCGCCCCCACCGGCGCGCGCATCAGGCAGGTGATGCCCGCGAGGGCGGCGATGAACACCCATTTCTCCCACATGTCCTGCATGATGGCGTCGCTCAGCCGGGTGACGAAACCGGCCCTGCCGAACAGCTCGGCGATCGCCCGCGCCCGCGCATCCTGCCCGGAGGCGCGCGGGCCGAAGGTCAGCGTATGCGCGTCGTTGAGATGCAGCACCTGCCCCTCGGCGTCGAGGGCGGCGGAAATCACGCACTGCCCGCCCAGCACCTGCGGCGCGCCGAACCGCGCATCGAGCACGTCGAGATGGCGCATGCCGTTGAGCAGCGGCAGGATCAGCGCGTGCGGGCCGATGCCCGGCGCCATCGCCGCCACCGCGTCGTCGAGGTCATAGGCCTTGCAGCTCAGCAGCACGAGATCGAACACCGGCTCCAGCCGATCGGCGGTCACCACCGATGGCGCGGGCAGATGCGCATCGCCCTTCACGCTGCGGATGACGAGCCCGCCCGCCGCCAGTGCCCGCGCCCGCGCCGGGCGCACCAGGAATGTCACGTCGAGGCCGGCCTCGGCCAGCCTGCCGCCGAAATATCCGCCGGTGCCGCCGGCGCCGACCACCAGAATGCGCATGGGGCGTCTCCTCAGCGCTGCATGATGATGAGAGTCGAGGTGGCCGAAGCATAGAGCCGGCCGCTCGCATCTGTCAGCTTCGCTTCCGAGAAGCCGGCGCGCCGGCCCAGCGAAATCACCGTGCCGACCGCGCGCACCACCCCGGTCTCGACCGTCATCGCCCGGTGATACGAAACCTTGAGTTCGAGCGTCGAATAGGCCTGCTCGGCGGTGAGCATGGTATGCACCGCGCAGCCGCAGGCGGAATCGAGCAGCGTCGCGGCGTAACCGCCATGCACCGTGCCGAGCGGATTATAGACCTCGCGCCCCGGACTGCCCTCGAACACCACCCGCCCCTCGGCGATCTCGACCAGGCGGAACCCCAGCGTCTGCCCCATCGCGAGCAGGTCGGAGTCCATCACGGCGCGAAGCTGGTCGATGCCGGGAAGCGGCGGCAGGGGGTCGGGCATGGAGTATCCTGGTCTGTGATTGAGTGCCATGCCTAGCCTGCCCTGCCGCATGCGACAATCCCGCGCGCCTCATCGCTCGGGCGCGGCCAGCCGCGCCTTCACCAGCCCGAGCATTCCCGCCGTCACCACCGACCCGGCGATGATGGCGACCACATAGAGCCCCAGATGCGTCACCGCGTTGGGAATCGGCAGCACGAAAATCCCGCCATGCGGCAGGCGCAGCTTCACATCCGCCACCATCGAGATCGCCCCGGCCACCGCCGATCCGGTCATGGTGCAGGGGATCACGCGGAACGGGTCCTCGGCGGCGTAGGGAATGGCGCCCTCGGTGATGAAGGACAGGCCGAGCACCGCGGTCGGCAGCCCTGATTCGCGTTCGAGCGTGGTGAAGCGGCTGGCGAACAGCCTGGTCGCCAGCGCGATGCCCAGCGGCGGCGTCATCCCCGCCGCCATCACCGCCGCCATCGGCGTGTAGACCCGCGCCGACAGCAGCCCGACCGCGAAGGTATAGGCCGCCTTGTTCACCGGCCCGCCCATGTCGAACGCCATCATCGCGCCGAGCAGCAGGCCGAGGGCGAGCGCGCCCGAGCCCTGCATCGAGCGCAGCACATGCGTCATCAGGTGCAGCAGCTCGGCCACCGGCCGGCCGATCACATAGACCATCAGCAGCCCGGTGAAGAGCGTGCCGAGCACGGGCAGCAGCAGCACCGGCTTCAGCCCCTGCAGGCCGCGCGGCAGGCGCAGCGTCTCGTTCAGCCAGCGCGTCGCGTAGCCGCCGATGAAGCCGGCGAGGATCGCGCCGAGAAACCCCGCCCCGGTCAGCGAGGCGAGCAGCCCGCCGATCATCCCCGGTGCGAGCCCCGGCCGGTCGGCGATGGAATAGGCGATGTAGCCGCCGAGCACCGGCACGAACAGGGTGAAGGCCGATTGCGCGCCGATCTCGAACAGCGCGCCGGCGAAGCTGCGCGCGGCCGCGGCGTCGGTCGCGTGGATTCCGCCGAAGGCGAAGGCCAGCGCGATCAGCAACCCGCCCGCGGTGACGAACGGAATCATGAACGACACGCCGGTCATCAGGTGCCTGTAGGGCCCGGTTCTCGCGCGCCCGGCGCCGGCGGCCACCGGCGCAGCACCGCCCTGGGGCGCGGCGTCACCGAGCGCGCGGGCGATCAGCGCCTCGCCGTCATTGATCGCGGCCCTGGTCCCGCTATGGAATACCCGCTTGCCGCCGAACCGCGCCTCCGCCACCTGCCGGTCGGCGGCGATCAGCACGACATCCGCCGCCGCGATCTCCGCCTCGGTCAGCGGCGTTCCCGCGCCGACCGATCCCTGCGTCTCGACGCGGATCTCGTGGCCGAGCGCCCTGCCCGCCCGCAGCAGCGCCTCGGCGGCCATGAAGGTGTGGGCGATGCCGGTCGGGCAGGAAGTGACCGCGACGATCTTCCGCCCGCCGGGCGCCGCCGCCACGGCGCGGCGCAGCACGGCGGCGGCATCGGCCAGCGCCTCGTCGATCGTGGCATCGCAGCGCCGCATCCCGGCGAAGCGCGGATCGCCCGCCGCCTCCGCCCCGATCTCGATCGCCACCGCCGCGGCGGCGATCCGGTCGGCGCCGAGCGGCTCGCGCACGCCATCGCCGCCGCGGATCTCGATCGCGATGTCATGCCCCGCATCGCGCGCTGCCCGGCGCAGCGCCTCGGCCGCCAGCCTGCGCGACACGGCACCCCGCCCGCCGGCAATCACCACGACGATCGCGCTCATGCCGCGTTCTCCCCCTCGCGCCGGACCACCACCTGCCGCGCCAGCGCCTCGACCGCGTCGCGCCCGGGCAGGTTCGCCCCCGGCGCGCGCAGCTTGGCGGCGGCGAAGGCGGTGCCCAGCCGGGCGATCCGTTCGAGCCCAGCCCCCGCATGCATCCCGGCGATGATGCCGGCCACCATCGCATCGCCGGCGCCGACCGTGCTGGCGACGAGCATCGGCGCAAGCGCCGCGCGCAGGCAGTCCTCGGCGGTGACGAACAGCGCCCCCTCGGCGCCGAGCGAAACGGCGACCAGCGACACCCCGCAGCCGAGCAGCCCGCGCGCCGCATCGCGCAGCGCCGCCGCATCCGCGAGGCGCCGCCCCGCCAGCGCCTCCAGCTCGGCGCGGTTGGGCTTGATGCACCAGGGCGGCGCGCCGCCGGCCAGAGCGCAGGCGAGCGGCGGGCCGGAACTGTCGAGCAATACCCGCGCGCCGCGCGCGGCAAGGTCGGCGATCAGCCCGGCATAGAACCCCTCATCGACCCCCGCCGGCAGGCTGCCGGCCAGCAGCACGATCGCCCCCGGCGCCGCGAGGCCGAGCAGCCGCGCGCTCACCGCCCGCAGCGATGACGCCGTCACCTCCAGGCCCGGCAGGTTGATGTCGGTGGTGTCGCCCGCATGCGCGAGCTTGACGTTGGTGCGGGTCTCGCCCGGCACCCGCAGGCATTCGTCGCGGATCGCCTTGGCCGCGAACAGCCGGGCGAAGGGCGCCTCGTTGGCGCGGCCGAGCAGCCCGGCGGCGATCACCGGAATGCCGCCCCAGTCGGCCAGGCAGCTCGCCACGTTCACCCCCTTGCCCCCGGCATGGAAGGCGACCGCGCGCGCCCGGTGCACCGTGCCGGGGGCGAGGGCGTCGAGGACGATCGTCTCGTCGATCGCCGGGTTGAGCGTCAGCGTGATCACCGGGCCGGTCACGCGCCCGCCTCCAGCGCCCGCACCTCGTCCGCCGTCGCGGCGTCGAGCGCGCGGGCGGCCAGCGCCCGCAAATCCTCCATCCGCGCGCCGCACAGCCGCGCCTTGACCGCCGCGATATCCGCCGGCGCCATCGACAGCGCCGTCACCCCGAGCCCGGCGAGCAGGGCGGCGCCGGCCGGATCGCCGGCGATCCCGCCGCACACGCCGACCGGGCAGCCCCGCGCCGCCGCCCCCGCCACAACCTGCGCCACCAGCCGCAGCACCGCGGGATGCAGGCTGTCCGCCGCGGCGGCGAGGGCAGGGTTCTGCCGGTCGGTCGCGAGGGTGTACTGCGTCAGGTCGTTGGTGCCGATCGAGAGGAAATCGCACGCCGCGGCCAGCCGCTCCGCCAGGATCGCGGCCGCCGGCACCTCGATCATGACGCCCAGCGGCAGCGCCGGCGCGCCGAGTGAAGCGCGCACCCGCTCGCAGGCGGCGCGCAGCCGGACGACCTCGTCCACCGATGTCACCATCGGGAACATCACCGCCACATCCCCGCCCGCCATCGCCGCGCGGTAGATCGCGCGCAGCTGCGGCTCCAGCAGGTCGGGCCGGCGCAACAGCAGCCGCGCCCCGCGCACGCCGAGAAACGGGTTCGCCTCGCGCTTCAGGCCGAGATGCGGCGCCTGCTTGTCGCCGCCGAGATCGAGCGCGCGGATCACCAGCCGCCGCCCGTCCACCGCCGCGATCATCGCGCGGTAGACCTCCAGCTGCGCGGCCTCGTCCGGCGGCGCAGCGGCGTCGAGAAACAGGAACTCGGTCCGCATCAGCCCCACCCCCTCACCGCCCGCCGCGAGCGCCGCCGCCACGAGGCCGGGCCGGTCGACATTGGCGGCGATGCCGATGCGCTGGCCATCCTGCGTCACCGCCGGCGCGCCGGCGGCGCCGGAAGCGGCCGCCTGCCGCGCGCGGGAGGCTTCGCGCCAGGCGATGGCCGACCCGATCGCCGCCGCCGGCGGATCGGGGTAGAGACACCCCGCCGCGCCATCCAGAATCGCCATCGCGCCGGAGGGCAGGCCGAGCAGCGCGCCGCCGCCGCCGACCAGCGCCGGCAGGCCGAGCGTGCGGGCGAGAATGGCGGTGTGCGCGGCCGGCCCGCCCGCCGCCGTGGCCAGCCCGGCCACGCGGGCGGGATCGAGCCCCGCCGTCTCCGAGGGCGACAGGTCGTCGGTGACGAGGATGCACGGCTCCGCCGGCAGATCCGCCAGCGACCCGGAAGCTGAAGCAGGATCGAGCCGGGCGAGTACGCGCCGGCCTGCATCGCGCAGATCGGCCGCCCGCCCGGCCAGTACCGGATTGTCCAGCTCCGCCAGCGCCGCGACGCGCTGCCCGACCGCCGCATGCCACGCCCAGGCCGGTCCATGCCCCTCGACCATCAGCCGGCAGCACGCGGCGATCAGGTCGTCATCGTGCAGCAGCTCCGCCTAGGCGCGGAAGATCGCCGCCTCGCCCGCCCCGAGCCGGGCTTCGGTCGCCGCCGCAAGGTCGTGCAGCTCGCCGCGCGCCGCCGCCAGCGCGGCGTCGAGCCGCATCCCGCTCTCGGCCAGCGCGAGCGGTTCGTCGGCAATTTCCGCAGCGCCCCCGGCCACGACATGCAGCCGGCCGATGGCAAGGCCCGGGCTGGCCGCAATCCCGCCGATCGCCGCGAGCGGCTCGGGCGGCGTCCAGCCCCGCGCGGATGCCGCAGGCGTCGGCGCCCGCACCACCGCCGGCGCGGCAGGCGCGGCGAGGCGCGCCCGCAGCCGGGCGAGGCCGGCGGCGGCGTTCTCCCCCTCGGCGGAGATCACCACGCGGTCGCCCGCGCGCAGGCCGAGATGCAGCAGCGCGACGAGATTGCGCCCATCCGCCACCGCCTCGCCATGCCGCACCCGAACCCTGAGGCCGCTCTGCCGCGCCGCCTCCGCCCAGGCGGCGGCCGGCCGCGCGTGCAGCCCGGCGGGATCCTCCACCACCATGTCGAACCGATGCGCGAAATCCGCCGCCGCCGCCGGGGCGGCAGGGCCGGCCGCCTCGCCCGCCAGCGCCTCGACGATCTCCTCCGCCGCCGTCGTCGCGGCGAGCGCGGCGAGCCTGTCCGGCGACTGCATCAGCGCGGCGAGGCGGCGGAGGATGGCGATGTGCGCATCGCCCCGCGCGGCGATGGCGACGATGAGCCGCGCCACCTGCCCCGCGCCCCACGCCACCCCGCCCGGCACCTGCAACACCGCGATCCCGTCGCACCGGACCAGGTGCCGGTCCTCGCCCATGCCGTGGGGAATCGCCACGCCGTGGCCGAGAAACGTGCCGGTGACGGCTTCCCGGCGCAGCATGCTGCGCGTATATCCCGGCGCGATGCAGCCGGCGTCTTCCAGCAGGCGGGCGGCCGCCGCGATCGCCGCGTCCTTCGAGGCGGGTGCTGCGCCGAGCCCGACCAGCGCGCGGCCGAAAGCGACATCCTGCAAGGGGGGTGACATCGGCGGTTTCCTCGTTTCCCTGGGAGAGAACCGAAAACGTTTTCAATTTTTCCTGTCAACAACATTCTCGTGTTTTGGGGAAAAATAACCGGGAGGGCGCTGGTTTTCGCTTGCCGGAACGGCGGGTTTCATGCTCAGTTTCTGAGAACGATTTCGAGAGCCCGTTGCGGCAGGCAGGAAAGACACCGCCCCGATGGCCGTCAGTATCAAGGATGTGGCCCGCGCCGCCGGGGTTTCGCCGGCGACGGTCTCGCGCACGCTCGGCGGCGGCGCGGTCAGCGCCGCGCTGCGCGACAGGGTCGAGGAGGCGGTGCGGCGCACCGGCTACCGGCCCAACCTGTCCGCCCGCCGCCTCCGCTCGCAGGAGTCGCAGACGGTCGGGCTGATCGTCGCGGACATCTCGAACCCGTTCTTCACCGCCGTCGCCCGCGCCGTCGAGCATGCCGCCTACGCCGCCGGCCTGCGCGTGATTCTCTGCAACACCGACGAGAATCCCGAGAAGGAGGCGATGTATCTCCAGCTCATGGAGCAGGAGCGCGTCACCGGGGTGATCTTCGCGCCCACCCGCGCCTCGGTCGAGCGGCTCGATCGCGGCGGCCGGCCGCCTTATCCGATGGTGCTGATCGACCGCGCCGGCCGCGCCAGCGGGCAGGACGCCGTGGTGCTCGACAATTTCGCCGCCGGACCCTGCTGGTCGAGCACCTGCTCGGCCAGGGCTACCGGCGCATCGCCGGGCTGTTCGGCAATGCCAGCACCACCGGCATCGAGCGGCGGGACGGCTACGAGGCGGCGATGCGCCGCGCCGGGCTCACCCCGGCCGCGCATTTCGCCGCCCCCAGCATCGCGGCGGCGGAGCAGGAAATCGCCCTCTGGTTCGCGCGCGGCGCCCTGCCGGAGGCGCTGATCGCCAGCAACGGCCTGCTGCTGATGGGGGCGGTGCGCGCGCTGCGCGCCGCCGGACGGCGAATGCCGGAGGATCTCGCGGTCGCCGGGTTCGACAATGAGAGCTGGACCGACCTGATCGGCCCGGGCATCACCGTCATCGAGCAGCCGGTGGCCCAGATCGGCGCCGAGGCGATGCGCCTGCTGCTGGAGCGGCTCGACGCGCCCGCCGCCCCGGTGCGCAAGATCGTGCTCGGCGGGCGCTGCGTCATCCGCGGCTCGACCGCGCCGCGCGCCGTGAACGAAGCCGCCGAATAGACCCTACCCGCGCCCCCTCATCCGCATTTCGACCAGCCGCAATGCAGGCAGCTCAGGCAGCCCGCCTCGCGCACCAGGCCGGGCTGGCTGCATTTCGGGCAGAGCGCGCCGAGCGGGGTTGCGGCCGGCACCTCCGCCACGCGCTTCTGGTCCGAAGGCGGCACCAGGAACCCGGTCTCGACCATGTGCCGCTCGATCACGTCGCCGATCGCCGCGACCAGCGAGGGCACGTAGCGCCCGCCGCTCCACTGCCCGCCGCGCGGATCGAACACCTGCTTCAGCTCCTCGGCCACGAAAGCGACCTCGCCGCCCCGGCGGAACACCGCCGAGATCATCCGCGTCAGCGCCACCACCCAGGCATAATGTTCGAGATTCTTCGAGTTGACGAACACCTCGAACGGCCGGCGCACCCCGTCCTGCTCGATGTCGTTGATGGTGACATACATCGCGTGCTCGCTGTCCGGCCAGCGCAGCTTGTAGGTGGCCCCGATCAGCTTGTCGGCGCGCACCAGCAGCCCGGCGGCGGTGGTCGCTGGCGCGGGCGCCGGCTTCGCATCCGCCGGCGGCGCGACCTCCAGCACCGAGCCGGTGATCGCGTTCGGCCGGTAGGTGGTGCAGCCCTTGCAGCCGCTGCGATAGGCGTCGAGATAGACCTCCTGGAACGCCTCGAAGCCGATATCCTCCGGCACGTTCACCGTCTTGGAGATCGCGCTGTCGACATGGCGCTGCACCGCCGCCTGCATCCGCACATGCTCGGCCGGGGTCAGCTCCTGCGCGGTGACGAAATGCGCCGGCAGGGCCGCGCTCTCGCCGAATTTCGCGCGGAACAGGCGCAGCGCGTAGTCGGTCACTTCCTCCTCGCGCCGGCTGCCGTCGCGTTGCAGCACCTTGCGCGTATAGGCCAGGGCGAAGACCGGCTCGACCCCGCTCGACACATTGTCCGACAGCAGCGAGATCGTCCCGGTCGGCGCGACCGAGGTGAGCAGCGCGTTGCGGATGCCGCCGGCCGCGATGGCGGCGCGCACGTCCTCGTCAAGCCCGCAGACGGTCTCGCCGGCGAGGTATTTCTCCGCGTCATAAAGCGGGAAGGCGCCCTTCTCGGCGGCGAGGGCGGCGGAGGCGAGATAGGCGGCGCGCTCGATCTGCCGCGCCCAGTCGCCGGCGCGGGCGGCGGCCTCCGGCGTGCCGTAGCGCAGGCCGCACATCATCAGCGCATCGGCAAGCCCGGTCATGCCGAGGCCGACCCGCCGCTTGGCCGCCGCCTCCTCGCGCTGCGCCTCCAGCGGGAAACCCGAGGCGTCGATCGTGTCATCGAGCATCCGCACCGAGATGGTCACGAGATCGGCAAGCTCCGCCTCGTCGATCCGCGCGCCGGGGCCGAACGGATCGCGCACCAGCCGGGCGAGATTGATCGAGCCGAGCAGGCAGGCGCCATAGGGCGGCAGCGGCTGCTCGCCGCAGGGATTGGTCGCGTGGATCGTCTCGCAGTAATACAGGTTGTTCCGCTTGTTGATCCGGTCGATGAAGATCACCCCCGGCTCGGCATAGTCATAGGTCGCGCGGGTGATCGCCTCCCACAGCGCGCGGGCCCGCAGCGTGCGATACACCTTGCCGTCGAACACGAGATCCCACGCGGCATCGGCCTCGACCGCGCCCATGAAATCGTCGGTGACGAGCACCGAGAGGTTGAAGTTCCGCAGCCGCCCCTTCTCGCGCTTGGCGGCAATGAAGGCCTCGATATCGGGGTGGTCGCAGCGCATCGTCGCCATCATCGCGCCGCGCCGCGCGCCGGCGGACATGATGGTGCGGCACATCGAATCCCACACATCCATGAACGAGAGCGGGCCCGACGCATCCGCCCCCACCCCGCGCACCGCCGCCCCCCTCGGCCGGAGCGAGGAGAAATCATAGCCGATGCCGCCGCCCTGCTGCATGGTCAGCGCCGCCTCGCGCAGATGGGCGAAGATGCGGCCGAGATCGTCCTCGATGTCGCCCATCACGAAACAGTTGAACAGCGTCACCCGCCGTGCCGTGCCGGCGCCGGAAATGATCCGCCCGGCGGGGACGAAGCGGAAATCCCGCAGCGCCTCGTAGAACGGCGCCTCCCAGCGCGCGGGCTCGCGCTCGGTCGCGGCCAGCGCCCGGGCGACGCGCCGCCAGGTGTCCTCCACCGTGTGGTCCACCGGCGCTCCGGCCTCGTCCTTGAAACGGTATTTGGCGTCCCAGATCTGCGCCGAGATCGGCGCCATCGTGTCGATCACGGAGGGAAGGGAAGCGGAAAACTCTGCCGGGATATCCATGTCGATCACTCCGATCTGGCGTTCGGGCGCAAGCGGCGCCGACTCGGGCCGGCACCGATCATACCAGCGCAGCCCCGAGGGCCGCCACCGCGGCGCCGCTCATGCCCAAAGACGGATCAGACGCGGCTCAGGGGCGGGGCGCGTCGCGGAACGCCTCCCAAGCCGGCTCCAGCCGGCGCCGCGCCTTCCGCGCCCGGCGCTTCGCCCAGCGCCGCACCAGCGCGCCCACCGGCACATCATCGGCGGCGAGCCCTTCGGCAAGCCCGCGCGCGACCGTGGCATCGTGGAACCGGCCGAGCTGGTCGAGCACCGCCCCGGCGGCGGCGCGGAACCTCCCGAGCGGCAGGCCGGGCGCGACATCCTCCAGCGCCTCGGCGGCGTAGTTCGCCCGTTTCAGCGCCCGGCGCAGCGCGTGCAACTCCTTGTCCGACAGGCGGCCGATCCGCCGCCCGCGCCGCCGGGCCCGCCGGTCCAGCAGGCGCAGCAGCTCCGGCGCCAGCGCCTCGACCGGAAGGTTCGTCGCCTCCGGCGCGATGACGGATGGCCCGGCCGCCCAGCTCGCGATCTCGCCGGCGAGATCGGCGCATTCCGCCGCCGCCCCGCTCGAAGCGAGACGCGCGCGCGCCGCGCCCCGCGCCTCGTCCGACGCCGCCAGCACGGATGCCGCCGCCGCCGCGTCCACCCCCTTCATCGCCGCCGGAAACGATCGCAGGCACGCCACGTCCCAGTCCCGGACCGGGCCGTAGGCGCGGCCCAGCTCGCGCAGCGCGACATCGTAGCGCCGGCGTTCCACCTTATCGAGGCAGGGGGCGAACAGCGCGAGCACGCTGCGCAGCCGGCGGATCGCGACCCGGCGGCGATGCACCGAATCGGCGTCGCCGGCATCCTCGCGGCCAAGCTCGGCGCAGCGCGCGGCGACGATCCGCCGCCAGGCCGCGCGCACGCGCGCACGCCGCCTGCGCGGCTTCGCCGCCGCCCCGGCCTCTGCCCCGGGCCGGGCTGCGCTCTCAGCCTTCATCGCATCCCTCCGCGATCGCGGTCGGACCGCAAGGCCTTACCCTGCGCCCGCGCGGCGCGCGGCGTCAATGCACCAGAATTGCCGCGCCGAGGCTCGCCGCCGCCATCAGCGCCATGAAGATCACCAGCGGCGCGCCCGTCTTGCCGCGCGAATAGACGCTGGCATAGATCGCGTGAAACACATGGTTCGAGCCGGTGGCGATCAGCACCGAAGCCATCTCGACCGGATCGGGCGCCGCCCCGGCGCCATGGGTCGCGAGGCTGACGATGAAGGGGTTGATGTCGGTGACGCCGACGATGCCGGCCAGGGTGTAGAGGCCGGAACTGCCATAGATCCGCATCGTCACCGAAGCGAGGATCGAGACGATGACGAACAGCACCCCGAAGGTCGCCGCGGTGCCGAGGCCGAGCGGGTTGGAGACATTGACGATCGGCGGCACCGCGGCCTTTCGGTCGCGCAGCCTGTACCACCCCAGCGCGAGCAGCCCGCCAAAGGCGCCGACCGCGAGCATCCACGGCGCCAGCGCCAGCGCCATGTCCGGGTTGAACAGCAGGATCACGGCGAGCAGGCGCGGATACATCACCGCGTTCGCCACCACGATGCCGCTCTGCGCCTCGACCACCGCCTGCGCCTCGGCGCCCGCGCGGCGGGCGAGCACCACGGTGGTCACGGTCGAGGAATAGATGCCGCCGAGAAAGGCGACCAGCAGCCCCGAGCCGCGCGGCACCACGTAGCGGCGCAGCAGGTAGCTCGCATAGGAAATCGACGAGACCGCGACCATCGCGAGCCACGCCTCGTGCGGGGTGACGCGGGTGATGGTCGTCACCGGCCGGTCGGGCAGCAGCGGCAGCACGAGGCCGGTGATCAGCAGGAACCGCCCGGCATTGACGATCTCGGCGAGGTCGATCCCGCGCGCGAGGCTGTGCAGCGTCTCGCGCGCCGTCAGCAGCAGCGTCGCCGCGACGGTGAGCCCCACCGCCATCCAGAACGGTCCGGCCAGCGCCAGCGGGCCGATCAGGAAGGCGACCAGGTTGGACAGCGGCGCCATCAGCCCGACATTGCGCGCCCCGTCCGGGGCAAGCTCCTCCATGCCGCGCCAGTAATAGAGGCCGAGCCAGAGGCCGAGCACGGCGAGCCCGGCGCCGAGCAGCAGCGGCGGCGCGGGGTCGAGCGCGAAGAGCACACCGCCGGCGAGGGCGAGCAGCGGAAAGCTGCGCACCCCGCCGGGCCTGCGTCTGCCGGTGCGGGCGTTGAAATCCTCGTAGGCGAGGCCGAAGAAGAAGCCGAGCCCGACAATGATGAGCCAGGCGACGAAGCCGGTATGCGTCAGCGTCGTCACGATCGCGCCCCGCTGCATCCCGCCCCCGTCATCCGCGCGCCCTCCGCTGGCGCCGGTTTTGCCCCGGCGCGACTCATGATACCGGAATGAACGATGCGCCGCGCCCGCCTTGCCGGCAAGCCGGCGCGGAATGCCCCGATCGCAGCACAGGAGCCCGCCCCATGAAGACCCACCGCATCGCCGCCATCCCCGGCGACGGCATCGGCCCCGAGGTGATCGGCGCCGGGCTCGACGTGCTCGCCGCCCTCGCCCGCCGCGATGGCGGCTTCGCGCTCGACGTCACCCGCTTCGACTACGGTTCGGACCATTACCGCCGGCACGGCGTGATGATGCCGGATGGCGCGCTGGAGCGGCTGAAGACGTTCGACGCGCTCTATTTCGGCGCCGTCGGCGCGCCGGACATCCCCGATCATGTGACACTCTGGGGCCTGCGCCTCGCGATCTGCCAGGGGTTCGACCAGTATGCCAATGTCCGCCCGACCCGGGTGCTGCGCGGCCTCGCCTCGCCGCTGCGCGACTGCGCCCCGGCGGATCTCGACTGGGTGATCGTGCGCGAGAACAGCGAGGGCGAATATGCCGGCCAGGGCGGCCGCTCGCATCGCGGCCACGCGGAGGAGGTGGCGACGGAGGTGGCGATCTTCACCCGCGCCGGGGTCGCGCGGATCATGCGCTTCGCCTTCGCCCTCGCCGCGTCGCGCCCGCGCCGGCATCTCACCGTGGTGACCAAGTCGAACGCGCAGCGCCACGGCATGGTGCTGTGGGACGAGGTCGCCGCCGCGACCGCGCGCGATTTCCCCGCCGTGACGTGGGACCGCATGCTGGTCGATGCGATGACGGTGCGCATGGTTCATGATCCCGCGAGCATCGATACGGTGGTGGCGACCAACCTGCACGCCGACATTCTCTCCGATCTCGCCGCCGCACTCGCCGGCTCGATCGGCATCGCGCCGACGGCGAACATCAACCCGGAGCGGACCTTCCCCTCGATGTTCGAGCCGATCCACGGCTCCGCCTTCGACATCACCGGCAAGGGCGTCGCCAACCCGGTGGGTGCGTTCTGGACGGCGGCACAGATGCTCGACCATCTCGGCGAGGCGGATGCGGCGCGGCGTCTGATGGCGGCGGTGGAGCGCGTCACCGAGGCCGGCATCCGCACCCGCGATCTCGGCGGCGACGCCACCACGGCGGCGGTCACGGCAGCGGTGATCGGCGCGATCGAGGGCGGCAACGCATAGGCGGCGCGCGGCGCGCACCTCTTGCGCCGGCCCCGCCCATGCGCAATTCGATAGTCAGGCAACGAGCACGAGGAGCAGCGATGATCACCGGCAGCTTTCCGACCACCCGCCTGCGCCGCAACCGCCGCGATGGCTGGACGCGGCGCATGGTCGCCGAGACCACGCTGACGGTCGACAACCTGATCTGGCCGATCTTCGTCCGCGCCGGCGATGGCGACCCGACGCCGGTGGCGACCATGCCCGGCGTCGTGCGGGTCGGGCTCGACCGCCTCGCCGCCCATGTCGAGCCGGCGGCAAGGCTTGGCATTCCCGCCATCGCGCTGTTTCCCGCCACCCCGCCCGAGCTCAAGAACCCCGAGGGCACCGAGGCGCTGAACCCGGACAACCTGATCTGCCAGGCCGCCCGGCTGCTCAAGCGCGAATTCCCCGGCATCGGCCTGATCGGCGATGTGGCGCTCGACCCGTATACCGATCACGGGCATGACGGCGTGCTGCGCGAGGGCTACGTCGCCAATGACGAATCGGTCGAGATCCTCGAACGCCAGGCGGTGAACCAGGCGCTCGCCGGGATCGACGTGATCGCGCCGTCGGACATGATGGACGGGCGGATCGGCAGTATCCGCGCCGCCCTCGATTCCGAGGGGCTGATCGACACCCGGATCATGAGCTACGCCGCCAAATACGCCTCGGCCTTCTACGGCCCGTTCCGCGAGGCGCTCGGCTCGAACGCGGCGCTGAAGGGCGACAAGAAGACCTACCAGATGGACCCCGCCAATACCGACGAGGCGCTGCGCGAGGTGGCGATGGACATCGACGAGGGCGCCGACATGGTGATGGTCAAGCCGGGGATGCCCTATCTCGACATCATCCGCCGCGTGCATGAGCGCTTCGCGGTGCCGACCTTCGCCTATCAGGTGAGCGGCGAATACGCGATGCTCGCCACCGCGATGGAGCACGGGCTGCTCGACCGCGAGCGCGGCATTCTCGAAACGCTCATGGGCTTCCGCCGCGCCGGCGCCGCCGGGGTGCTGACCTATTTCGCCATCGAGGCGGCCACCCTGCTGCGGCGCGGCTGAACCGGAGTCGGGAGGCCGGGCGGCAGCTTCGCGCCGTGCAGTGATTTATGCTGGCCGGGCGGCAGCTTCGCGCCGTGCAGTGATTTATGCCGGCCGGGCGGCAGCTTCGCGCCGCCCGGGTCACTCACATCCCGAGCGCGCGGCGGTAGACGTCGATCAGCATTTCCTGCTCCTCGACCTCGGCCGGTTCCTGCTTGCGCAGCCGAATCAGCTGGCGCAGCACCTTGACGTCGAACCCGGCCGATTTCGCCTCGGCGTAAATGTCCTTGATGTCCGAGCCGAGCGCCTTGCGCTCCTCCTCGAGCCGCTCGATGCGCTCGACGATGCTGCGCAGCCGGTCGGCCGCGATGTTGCCGTGGCTCGCATTGTCTTCCTGGGTTTCTGCCGCATCGAACGCCATGTGTCTTTCTCCGTCGGATCGGTCGGACGCGCGGGATAGAGCGCGCGCCCGCGCCGGTCAATGGTCCTGCCGGCTCGAAGCGGCGAAGGCCGCCTTCTGCGCGTCGCTGGCCGGGGTCTGGTGGCGCGCCTGCCACTCTTTGTAGGGCATGCCGTACACGATTTCGCGCGCATCGGGATCGCTCAGCGCGAGTCCGCGCGCCTCCGCCGCCTCGCGATACCAGCGCGAGAGGCAGTTCCGGCAGAAGCCGGCGAGGTTCATCATGTCGATATTCTGCACATCCGTCCGCTCGCGCAGATGCGCGACGAGCCGGCGGAAGGCCGCCGCTTCGAGTTCGGTGCGGGTGGCGTCGTCGAATCGGTCGTCGGTCATGGAAAAGATCTCCTTCCGCGCGCGGCAGGTGGTCATTGTCGCGCTTGTTTGCCATAGAGACGTTTAACACGACGCCGGAGACGGCGCGACACGACAACCCGGACACCGGGGACTTGGCAGGAAGACAGACCGAAAAGGGGGTTCACCATGGCATCCAGGCTGCGGCGTCATCGGCGCACGAAGATTGTTGCGACCATCGGACCGGCGAGTTCGACGCCGGAGATGCTCGCCCAGCTCTTCGAGACGGGTGCCGACGTGTTCCGGCTCAATTTCAGCCACGGCACGCATGAGGACCATCTGGCGCGGCTGCAACTGATCCGCGCGCTGGAGCGGAAATTCGACCGCCCGATCGGCATCCTCGCCGATGTGCAGGGGCCGAAGCTGCGGGTCGGCCAGTTCCGCGGCGGGCGCGTGCAGCTCCAGGCCGGCGCCGAATTCCAGCTCGACCTCAACCCCGCCCCCGGCGATACCCGCCGCGTCAACCTGCCGCATCCCGAGATCATCGCGGCCGCGAGCATCGGCGCCACCCTGCTGCTCGATGACGGCAAGCTCCGCCTGCGGGTGCTGCGCAAGCGCGAGGACCAGCTGCTGACCGAGGTCGTCACCGGCGGCCCGCTCTCCGACCGCAAGGGCGTCAACGTGCCCGACGTCGTGCTGCCGATCCCGGCGCTGACGAAGAAGGACCGCGCCGACCTCGCCTTCGCGCTCGAACACGGCATCGACTATATCGGCCTGTCCTTCGTCCAGCGCGCCGCCGACGTGCTGGAGGCGAAGGAGATCGCCGCCGGCCGCGCCCTGGTGATGACCAAGATGGAAAAACCCCAGGCGCTCGACAATCTCGACGAGATCATGGACGCGACCGATGCCGTCATGGTCGCGCGCGGCGATCTCGGCGTCGAGCTGCCGCCCGAGGAAGTGCCGATCGTGCAGAAGCGCATCATCCGCGCCGCCCAGCAGCGCGGCCTGCCGGTGGTGGTCGCGACCCAGATGCTGGAGAGCATGATCTCCGCCCCCGCCCCCACCCGCGCCGAGGCGTCGGACGTGGCGACGGCGGTGTTCGACGGCGCCGATGCGGTGATGCTCTCGGCCGAGAGCGCCGCCGGCCAGTATCCGCGCGAGGCGGTGAACATGATGGACCGGATCGTCGCCCGGGTGGAGCGCGACGATGACTGGCGGCGGACGATCGACGCCAAGCGGCCGGACCCCGAACCCCATTCGGCCGATGCCATCGCCCGCGCCGCCGAACAGGTTGCGCACACGATCGGCGCCCGCGCCATTGTCGCCTTCACCAGTTCCGGCGCCAGCGCGCTGCGCGTCGCCCGCGAGCGGCCGGATTGCCCGGTGATCGGCCTGACCCCCAGCCTCGACACCGCCCGCCGCCTCGCCGCGGTCTGGGGCGTGCACGCGGTGGTGGCGCAGGATGTCGGCTCGATGACCGAGGCGGTCGCGCTTTCGGCCAAGGTCGCGCGGCAGGAGGGCTTCGCCCAGCCGGGCGAGGAGATCGTCGTCGTCGCCGGCGTGCCCTTCGGACAGAGCGGAACGACCAACGCGCTGCGCGTCGCCAGAGTGTAACGCGCGCCCCCTTGCATCGCGCCAAAGCCCGGGCAACACTGCGCCCCAGGGAGGATTTCACATGATCGCAATCACCGTTCTCTATCCGAAGACCGAGACCTCGACCTTCGACACCGCCTATTACCACGACAAGCACATGAAGCTGGTCGGCGAGCGCTGGAACGCGATGGGCCTCAAGGGCGCCACCGTGCTGCACGGGATGAACGGGCCGGATGGCTCGGCCCCGCCCTATGCCGTCATCACCACCCTGCATTTCGAGAGCCTCGCCGCCTTCGGCAAGGCGGTCGAGACCCACGGCGCCGAGGTGATGGGCGATATCGGCAATTTCACCAACGTCCATCCGGTGCTGCAGTTCAGCGAAATCGCCGCCTGAGATCAAATTTTACCCGACATTTCTTTACTTCCCGGCGCTTCCGGGCGTATTTCAAGACGGTCGCCGGCTCCGGCGGCCGCCGTTTCCGTTGCCGATCGGAGTGCGCATGCGCCGGATTGCCCTGTTCCTGTCCGCTGCCCTGGCTTATGCCGGCACGGCCTCTGCCTGTCTCACGCCGCGCAACCAGGAGGCGCTGGACGTGATCGGTCTGAAAAGCACGTTGATGGTCTCAGCCCTCACCTGCGGCCAGCGCAACGAGTACGACCGCTTCATGACCCGCTTCCAGCCCTACATCCTGCGCGAGCAGCATGTGATGGACGCCTATTTCCGCGAGCATCACGGCCGCGCCTTCCACCATTACGAAGACAGCTACGTGACCAATCTGGCGAACGTGCAGTCGACCGCCGGCATCCGCCAGGGCACGGCGTTCTGCGCCGCCAGCGCGCAGCTTTTCGGCCGGGTTCTGGCGACACCCGACCAGGCGGCGCTCACCACCTTCGCCCGGCAGCACCCGGCGACCCAGCCGGGTGTCGTACTCGCCTGCGGAATCGTGGAAACCAGCGGCTTCCGCCGCATCGAGCGCTTCGCGCCGGCGCCCTGACCGCCGCATGACCAGGCTGGCGAACGCGCCCAATTTCCGCGATGTCGGGGCCCTGCCGCTCGCCGGCGGCGGCAGCCTGCGCGCCGGCACGATCTACCGCTCCGGCCAGCTCTCCAGCCTTGACGAGGCCGATCTGCGGCGGGTGGAAACCCTTGGCATCCGTCTCGTCTGCGACCTGCGCAGCAGCGGCGAGCGGCAGCGTTTCGCCTCGCGCTGGCCCGCCCTCGCCCCGGCGCGGACGATCGAGATGCCCGCCAGCACCGATCATGGCGCCGGAATGCAGAACCTGATCGACCGGCTCGCCGGCGAACCCGGCGCGGCCGGCGCGCGGCGGGCGATGCTCGATCTCTATGCCAGCCTGCCCGGCCTGCTTTCGCCCACGCTGGCCACCGCCAGCGAGGCGATGGCCAGCGGCTGGGGCGTGCCGGTGCTGCTGCACTGCCATGTCGGCAAGGACCGCACCGGCGTCGCCACCGCGCTGCTGCTCAAGGCGCTCGATGTCAGCCACGACGCCATTCTCGCGGATTACGAGGAAACCGGCCGCCGCATCGATATCGCCGAGGAAACCCGGTATATCGCCCGCGGCCTGAACAAGCGGTTGGGCACCACGGTCGATCCCGGCGCGCTGGACGCGCTCGGCCGCACCGATCCGGCCTATCTCGACAGCGCCTTCGCCGCGATCGAGCGCGAATGGGGCGGGGTCGATGCCTATCTGACCGCCGTCGGCATCACGGCGAGCCGCCGCGCGCGCCTCGCCGCCCTGTTCCACGCCTGAACCTTACCGCCTGATCGTCTCACCGCCGACCGCTCGCCCCCGCTTCCGCGGGGAGCGTTGCTGCATGGCCGGCCTTCAGCCTCTCGGTCGCGACGCCGGACATCGGTGCGAACGAAAACACCCCGGCATCGCTGCCGGGGTGTTCCAAACTTTTATGCAGGCTGCGCTTAGTGCAGGATGATTTCCACGCGGCGGTTCTGCGGCTCGCGAACGTTCGGGCCGGTCGGCACCAGCAGATGCGTCTCGCCAAAGCCCTTGATCACGATGTCGTTCTTGGACACGCCATCGGCCACCAGCTGGGCGGCGACGTTGTTGGCGCGGCGAAGCGACAGCTTCATGTTGTAGCCGGCAGCACCCGAAGTGTCGGTATAGCCGTTGACATTGAGGCGCGTCACCTTCGTGGTCTGCGACGCCTTCGCCGCCTCGGAGACGATCTGCTGCGCGCGCGGCGTCAGGTTCGCCTTGTCCCAGTCGAAGAAGACGAGGTAGGTGCGGGCCGGAGCCGGGGCGGGTGCGGCGACCGGGGTCGGCGCGGGGGCCGCGGCCGGGGCCGGCGGCGCGGGCGGGAACAGCTCGTAGCGCAGCCCGACCATCACCATGTTGTTGCCTTCGTCGCCGACCTTCACGCTGCCGGCGGTGCTGCGATAGTTCACGCTGCTGGTGGTGCCGAGATAGCGGTATTCGACGGTGGCGGACAGGCCGGGCGCCGCCGGGATCGGGAAGGACAGGCCGGCGATCGCCTGATAGGCGAAGGTGCCGGGCGTGCCGTTGATCCGCAGGGCGGAGGTGCCGGCATTGTTCCACTCAAGGAACTGGTAGCCGACGCCGGCGCCAAGATACGGATAGACATAGGGCATGCCGATGTCGAAATCATACAGCGCATTCGCCATCACGCCGTATTTCTGCTCCTTGCCGGACGCAACGGCCTGGGCATTGCCGATATGCAGCTTGGCGACCTGGTTGCTGAAATAATCGCCTTCGAGCTCGACACGGAAACCGTTGCCGAAGCCGTAGCCAACGGATGCCTGACCAGTGAAGCCGTTATGGAACAGGGCCTTTGTCTTGCCCGCGCCCGTCAGGGCCGCCGGGCCGCTCTTCACGGTGCGGCTGCTCATGATGTTGTAGCCAAGGCCGAGGCTGACATAGGGGCCGGTCACCGGCTGGGCCATCGCCGCGGCGGGAAGCAGGGCGGGGGCCGCGATGAATGTCGCCGCCAGAAGTGTCGTGCGCAATTTCATTCTCATCTCTCCTCGAGCGCCGGAGCGTGTTTGGAACAACGAAGGGTATCCGTTCGCTGCCGACTATGTAGCATCGGCATCGAATGTTCAGGAGGGTATCCTTTCGTTAACGCTTCCATTTCCCACTGGTGTTGCGACAAAACCACAGACTGCCTGACAAGGTGACAATTTGGGCCACGCTCAGCCACCCGTTTCGGCTGCGCGCCGGGCGCGGGCGGAGATTTCATTAACAAAACTTCATCGGGACTTCAGCAACAATCGGTGACCTGAACGCCGGCCGGCGGGTTCAGGAACAGCCGATCAGCCGGAAGGTCACCGCGGCATCGCCGACGACCGCAGCGCCCGGCTCGGAGCGGATCAGCCAGCCGCGGAACAGCTCGTGGCCGGAATCGTTGCGCCGCACACTGAGATAGACGGCGGCATCGGGCGGCATGTCCGGCGGGCGGACGACGCAGGCGCCGACCCTGATGCGCAGCGTTCCCTCGGTCAGCCGGTCGCCGACCGCAGCGGTTACCCGGCTGACCGCGCCATCCGCCTTGAACAGGACATCGAGGGTCGCCGATTGCCGTGGCATCCAGTCGGGCTTGACCCGTTCCGGAACAGCGGGCGGCAGGGCGGCCTGCGGCGTGCCGGGCGAAGGCGGGGCGATCAGGGGCGCGCCTGTCAGCCCGGGAAGATCGGGGGCGTTGGGCAGGTTGGGCGCGGGCAGCGCGCCCTCCGGCATCGTCGCGCCCGGCGTCGTGGCTCCGGGTGGGGCGAGCGGCGCGCGCGAGACCGGCGGAGCGGACCGCGCGAGAACGGAGCCGGGCAGCAGGGCGAGAACCGCCGCGGCGCAGGCCCCGCACGAAGCGGCGCGCCGCCGCCTCATTTCGTGCCCGCCGACGCCGCCGCGCCGTTTTGCGCCTTGCCGGCGGAGCTTGCGAAATTGGCGGCACTGAAGACGAACTTGCCGAGCAGGGATTCGATGTTGATGGCCGACTGGGTGGCGGTGATCGCCTGGCCGGGGGAGAGCATCGTCTCCGAGCCGCCGGGCGCGATCGAGACATAGTCGCCGCCGAGCAGCGAGGCGCTCTCGATCGCGGCGCTGCTGTCCTTCGGGATCTTGATGTCGGGCTGGATGCGGAAGCGCACGATCGCGGCATAGGTCTGCGGGTCGAGCGCGGTGCGCGTCACCTCGCCGACCGTCACCCCGGCGATCTTCACCGGCGCGCCGACCGCGAGCGGGCCGATGCTGCCGAACCGGGCGGTCAGGTCGTATCCGGCGCCGCCGATACTGCGGGTGCGCGACGCGGCATAGGCCAGAAACACCCCGGCCGCGACGATCACGACCAGGCCGGCGACGATTTCGGAGATCCGCTTGTTCATCACGCCTTTTCCGCCTTGAGCAGGCCCATGGGATCGCCGCCGCCGCGGCTCAGCCTTCCGGCGTCCAGGATTCGTAGTCGCCCGTGGTGACCCGCCGCGCGCCGCCGCGATAGTCGTGCCCGCGCGGCCGATAGGCGCCGGCGGTGCCCGTCTGGTTGGGCTGGTGCGGCTTCTGCCAGGGGCGGCGGGCGGTTTCGGAGAGCGGCTCGTCGGTCAGGAAATGCAGCCATGAATGCCATTCCGCCGGCACCATCGAGGCTTCGCGCGCGCCGCCGGCATAGATCACCCAGCGGCGCTTGCGCCCGTCGGGGCGGGTTGGCGTGCGTTCCTCGAAATACCGGTTGCCGAAACTGTCCTGCCCGACCAGCGCGCCGTGGCGCAGCGTGTGCAGTGTCAGGCCGGGATTGGCCAGCAGGCGCCGCAGGCCTCCGAGCGAGGCGAGGGTCGGCGCCGCCGCGCCCGCCATATCGCGGTTTTCATTCATGCCCTGCGCTATACAACAGACCGCGGGTGCGGTCCATCCGCCGGGCGGGAGTCGAGGCGCGCGCGTTATCCACAAGATTTTGTGCGACCGCCCGGCGATATCCACAACATAAGGACAGGCCGCGCTGGAAACCGGCGCGGGAACGGCGTAGGGTTCCCGCATGATCAAGGATCGCTCCGGCAAGCGCCGCCCTCCACAGCACAGCGCCTGGCGCGGCATTCGGTTGCAGCGGGTGATGGCCGGCGCCGACCCGGACGCGGCGCCCGAGCCCGCGATCGTCCCGGCGAGCTGGCCGGCGCAGGCGGCGGCGGGGCTGGTGGCGCTGCGGGCGGCGCCGGGGCTGATCGGCGCCGACGAGGCGGCGGCGGCCTGGATCGCGCCGATCGTGGCGGTGGCGGACCCTGGCCGTGGCGCGGATCTCGGCGCGATGCTGCATGGGTTGGTGGCCTCGGGCCGCGCCGCACCCAGCCCGGGCATCTGGCGGGGACAGGCCGAGCCGGTGCCCGGTTTCGTGTTCAACCTGCCGCGGTTTCTCGACGAGGGCGACAGGTTCGATGCCGCCGGGTTCGGCGCGGCGGTGGAAGCCGCGGTGACGGCGCTGGCGCTGGCGCGGCCGGCGGCGCAGCGACTGGCGCTCGGGATGGCCGATCTCGCGCTGCTGCTGGCCCGGCTCGATATCGATTACGCAAGCGCCGCGGCGCGGGACATCGCGGTGACGATCGGCGCGCTGCTCGCCGCCCATGCCGATATCGCCTCCGCCGGGTTGCTTGCGCGCGGCATCGCGCCGGGGGTGCCGATCGCGCCGGTGCCGGTGCCGGCGCGCTGCGCCCTGCCCGGCCTGCGCGACGCGCTGCGCGGGGCGCGCGAGCGCGCCCTGGCCTGCGGGGTGCGGCAGCATCGCAGCCTGACCGGGCTGCTGCCGCCGGGGCCGGTCGAGATGCTGCTCGGGGTCGAGACGGTGGGGATCGCCGCCCCGCTCTCGGCGCTGGATTCGGAAGGCGGGCTCGCCCGCTGGGCGCGGGCCCGGCTCGCCGCCTCGGGCCGCAGCGCCGAAGCGGCGCTGGCCGCGACGATCGCCGGACATGATCCGTTCGGCGTGACCGATGCCGCCGGGATCGCGGCGATGCGCGAGGCCATCGCGCCGGTCTGCGCCATCCTGCCCGAGACGGCGAGCCCGCCGGCGCCGCGCGCCGCCTCCGCCGGGCGCGGCAAGCTGCCGGCGCGGCGGGGCGGCTACACCCAGAAGGTTTCGGTGGGCGGGCACCGGCTGTTCCTGCGCACCGGCGAATATCCCGACGGGCGGCTGGGCGAGATCATGATTTCGCTGCCCAGGGATTCCGCGACGCTGCGCGGCATGGCCGAGGCCTTCGCCGGGGCGGTCAGCATCGGGTTGCAGCATGGCGTGCCGCTCGACGAGTTCGTCGACGAGTTCGCCTTCACCCGCTTTGCACCGGCCGGCGCGGTGGAGGGGGATGCGGCGATGAGCCAGGCGACCTCGCTGCTCGACTATGTGTTCCGGCACCTGGCCGCGACCTATTCGCAGCGGCCCGACCTCGCGGCACTCGACCTCGCCGAGGAGGGTGCCGGGCCGAGACCGCCCCGCTGCTGCCGCTCGACCTGCCGGAGACCGGCACGGCGCGACCGAAGCGCCAGCGCCCCGTTCTGAAACTCGTGAGCTGACCCATGGACATCCGCGCCCGCCTCGCCGAGACTGGCATCGTTCTCCCGCCAGCGGCGAAGGCCGTGGCCAATTACGTGCCGGTGGTGGTCGCCGGGGGGATGGCGATCGTCAGCGGGCAGTTGCCGCTGGTCGATGGCCGGCTCGCGGCGATGGGCAAGCTCGGCGACGGGGTCTCGATCGAGGATGGCACCGCGGCGGCGCGGGCCTGTTTCATCAACCTGCTCGCGCAGCTCGACGCGCATGTCGAGGGCGGGCTTGATGCCGTGGCCCGGGTGGTGCGGCTTGGCGGATTCATCGCGGCGACGGCGGATTTCGCCGAGCACGCGAAGGTGATGAACGGGGCGTCCGACCTCGCGGTGGAGATTTTCGGCGAGGCGGGGCGGCACGCGCGCTCGACCATCGGCGTCGCCTCGCTGCCGCTGGATGCGGCGGTCGAGGTCGAGGGGATGTTTCTGCTCCGCTGATTGCGCCGCGCCGCCCTTGCGCGTATCTCCCGGTTGCACTGCAAAAAGGGGAGATCAGATGAGCGCCATCGCCGATATCACCGCACGGGAAATTCTCGACAGCCGCGGCAATCCGACCGTCGAGGTCGATGTCATCCTGGATTCGGGCGCGATGGGCCGCGCCGCCGTTCCCTCCGGCGCCTCGACCGGGGCGCATGAGGCCGTCGAGCTGCGCGACGGCGACGCGGCGCGCTTCGGCGGCAAGGGCGTGCAGCGCGCGGTGGCCGCGGTCGAGGGCGAGATTTTCGACGCGATCGGCGGGATGGACGCCAGCGAGCAGGTCGCCATCGACGAGATCATGATCGATCTCGACGGCACGCCCAACAAGTCCCGCCTGGGGGCGAACGCGATTCTCGGCGTGTCGCTCGCGATCGCCAAGGCGGCGGCGGACGAGATCGGGCTGCCGCTCTACCGCTATCTCGGCGGTGTGTATGCCCGCACCCTGCCGGTGCCGATGATGAACATCATCAATGGCGGCAAGCATGCGGACAACCCGATCGACATTCAGGAATTCATGATCCAGCCGGTGGGCGCGGCGAGCCTCGCCGATGCGGTGCGGATGGGGGCGGAAGTGTTCCAGGCGCTGAAGAAGATTCTTCACGATGCCGGGCACAACACCAATGTCGGCGACGAGGGCGGGTTCGCGCCGGGGCTGAAATCGGCCGAGGAGGCGCTGGGCTTCATGACCCGCGCGGTCGAGGCGGCAGGGTATCGCGCCGGCGAGGACATCGCCTTCGCGCTCGATTGCGCGGCGACCGAATTCTACAAGGACGGCAGATATCACCTCGACGGCGAGGGCAAGGTGCTCGATGCCGGGGGGATGACCGACTATATCGCCGCCCTGGCGAAGCGCTTTCCGATCATCTCGGTCGAGGACCCGCTGGCCGAGGACGACTGGGAGGGCTGGGCGCATTACACGCGCACGCTCGGCGGCGCGATGCAGGTGGTGGGCGATGACCTGTTCGTCACCAACCCCACACGGCTGCGGCGCGGGATCGAGGCGAAATCGGCCAATTCGATCCTGGTGAAGGTGAACCAGATCGGCACGCTGAGCGAGACGCTGGAAGCGGTGGAGCTGGCGCAGCGGGCGGGGATGACGGCGGTGATCAGCCATCGTTCGGGCGAGACCGAGGATGCGACCATCGCCGATATCGCGGTGGCGACCAATGCCGGACAGATCAAGACCGGGTCGCTGGCGCGGTCGGACCGGGTGGCGAAGTATAACCAGCTCATCCGCATCGAGGCGGAACTCGGCGCGGCGGCGCGCTTCGCCGGGCGGACCATCCTGCGCGGCTGACGCGCGGCATCGCCCGCGCCGGCGCGGTGCGGGCGGGGGACCGACAGGGATTTGACGGGTTGGGGGCGGTGACGCGCGGCGTTGCCGCCCTTTTCGCATCCGCCCTTGGATCAGCCGGTATCGAGCCGGAGGTCGGGGCTGATCGGGCAGGCGCGGTTGCCGGGCGGCAGGATGAAGGGCGATTCCGGCAGGGGCGGCGCGAGGACGCGCGGGCGATGGCGGGGTGGGCGCGGGCGGGCTTGTCGCTTCCGGGCGGGGCGCGGGCCGGCTGATCGGGGCGGGCGGGGCGGCGCAGCATGGCGGGCGGCCTGATGCCGAGCAGGTGGCAGAGCGGGCGCAGGGCGCGGCCGGTGGCCGGGCGCGCGGCGACGAGGGCGACCATCGCCGGATCGTCGAGCAAATGGCAGAGCTGGGCGCGGATGGCGGCGGTCGCGGGCAAGGCGAGGATGAGCCAGGCGAAGCGGCGCGGCAGGGCGTCCGCTCCCGGTGACGTCGTCGCGGCGTAAGCCGCGCTCGCCGCAGGCTGGGCGTAAGCCGCGCTCGCCGCAGGCTGGGCGTAAGCCGCGCTCGCCGCAGGCAGGGCGTAAGCCGCGCTCGCCGCAGGCAGGGCGTAAGCCGCGCTTGCCGCAGGCTGGGCGTAAGCCGCGCTCGCCGCAGGCTGGGCGTAAGCCGCGCTCGCCGCAGGCAGGGCGTAAGCCGCGCTTGCCGCAGGCTGGGCGTAAGCCGCGCTCGCCGCAGGCTGGGCGTAAGCCGCGCTCGCCGCATACGCGGCGGGACTTCTGTTTGCCGCAGGCGCGGCGGGACGGGACGGTCTGGCCGGGGCGCGGGCGGCGGCGGCGAAGCGGGCGCCGAGGCGGGACAGGCGGCGGGCGATGCCGACGAGAAACGGCCCGGCGAGCCCGGCGGCAAGGCCGGTTGCGGCGACAAGCGCGGTCAGCCCGGCGAGGATGCGGGCCAGACGGCGGGCGATTTCGTCATTTTCAGTCATGGTGATGTTTGAACCACAAACATCCGGGGGTGGGCAAGGCGTTTCGCGCCGGTGGCGGGTGGCGGGTGGCGGGTGGCGGGTGGCGAGAGGGGCGTCATCGAAACGTCGCGTTCAAATAACTGGAAAAGTCTTTCGAAACTGGCGAGAGTGACGGCAATCAACGGTGCGGCTTCAGAGCGTCATCCGCTCGGATGGCTCCATCTGATCGGGTGAAGATGCGCCATCGATCAATATCATGGAGCACAATGTCCGATCCGGATGGATCGGAGGGCGCTCACAGGGAGGGTGGACGATGACGCAGCTGACGGAGAGGGAGGCGGCGGCGGCGACCGCCGCCACGGCGACGGAGATGACCACGGCGGCGGCGGTGGCGCTGTTCGACCGGCTGGAACCGGCGCCGGCGGAGATGATGACCGGGCGCTGGCGGGGCGAGGGCATACGCACCGGGCACGCGATGGACGGGATGCTGGAGGCGACGCGCTGGCACGGGAAGAAGTTCGACGGGCCGGATGCGGTGCATCCGCTGGTGCATCGCGGCCTCGGCGGCGGGCTCTATTGCGTGAACCCGGCGCTGCTGGCGATCCGGGCGACGACGGCGATGCCGTTCCGCGACGCGATCCTGCGGGCGGTGTTTCCGCTGGCCGGGCCGTTGCTCGCGACACGGCGGCACCGGGCGCGGCTGCGCAGCATTCTGTTCCGCGGCCGGCTGCACGCGGCGATGCTTTACGACGCGAAGCCGATCAACGACGTGTTCGCCCGGATCGACGACGACCGGGTGATGGGGTGGATGGACTTCAAGGGCATGGAGCAGCCGTATTTCTTCAGGCTGATCCGGGAGTGACCGGTAAAATCTAGAGCATCACATTGAGAAACAGAGCATCTTTATCCGATCAGATGATTCCATCTGATCGGATGATGCTCTGGCGCGGCTTGTCGCGGAAGCTTCTGGCGGTGACGAGGGCGAGGAGCACGGCGGCGAGGGCCGGGATGGCGATGAGGGAGGGCAGGGTTTCGGCGAGCAGGCCGGAGAGGGCGGCGCCGCCGAGATAGATGCCGAGCATGCCGGACTGGCGCAGCACGACCGGGGTGAAGGGCGAGACATCCGCCCTGCCTGCCGCAGCGAGCGGCGCAGCGCGGCGCCGACCGCGCTCATCACCAAAGTGAGGGTGTTGGTGACGACGACGGTGTTGATGCCGGGGATGTTGATTTCCCGCGCCGCGATGCTTTGCAGGCCCATGGCGAAGGCGCCGGTGAGGATCATGACATAGAGCAGCGGGCCATAGACCGGGTGGCGGGTGATGGCCCAGAGGACCAGCACCAAAGCGAGGCAGGTGGCCTCGGCGCCGATCAGCAGGCGGAGGCGGCGGGCGCGGTTGTGGCGGGCGGCGGCCTCGTTGGCGATGGTGCCGGCGATGCTGCCGCAGCAGAAGCCGAACAGGGCGGCGAGCGAGCGCTGGGCGGCGAGGATGTGCCCCTGGCCGAGGGCGAGGCCGAGCAGGGCGGTATTGCCGGTCATCGCCGAGGTGAAGACGTCATGGAATTTCAGGAAGGCGAAGATGTCCGCGCTGCCCGAGACGAAGGCGAGGGCGGCGAGGGTGAGATCGGCCGCGGTGAGGAAGGTGGCGTTGGCGTGGTCCATCATCGTGTCCTGTCGGGGTGGGGCCGGGCATCGGAAGGCCGCGCACAATATCCGATCCGGCGGGATCGGGAAGGGCGCCGGGCCGGCCTCAGGGTGGACGCGGGCGAAGGGATGGCAGGTCAGGCCCAAGGAGAAAAGAGCGAGGCCCTTAGGCCCAAGGAGAAAAAGGGCGAGGCCCTTAGGCCCAAGGAGAAAAAGGGCGAGGCCCTTAGGCCCAAGGAAAAAAAGGGCGAGGCCCTTAGGCCTCGACCGGATCGAGATCGAGCGCGTATCCGGCGGCGCGGACGGTGCGGACGAGATCGATGTCGGTCGCGGTGTTGATGGATTTGCGCAGGCGGCGGATATGGACATCGACCGTGCGGGGCTCGACATGGATGTCCCGCCCCCAGACGGCGTTCAGCACGTCCTCGCGCGAGAAGACGCGGCGGGGGTGGCGCATGAAGAATTCGAGCAGGCGGAATTCGGTGGGGCCGAGATGCAGCAGGCGGCCGCCGCGGGTGACGCGGTGGGTCGCGGGGTCCAGCTCGAGATCGTGGAAGACCAGCGGGGACTTGCCGGACGGTGCCGCTGCGCGCAGCAGGGCGCGGATGCGGGCGATCAGCGCCTCGGGCGAGAAGGGCTTTGGTGATGTAGTCGTCCGCTCCGGTTTCGAGGCCGCGGACGGTGTCCTGATCCTCGGCGCGGGCGGTGATCATGATCACCGGCAGATGGCGGGTGGAGGGCTTGCGGCGGAGCTGGCGGCAGACCTCGATGCCGGACATGGTGGGCAGCATCCAGTCGAGCAGGACGATGTCGGGCATCGCCTCGTTGATGCGGGCGAGCGCCTCGCCGCCATCGCCGGCCTCATCGACCCGGAAGCCGGATTTTTCGAGATTGTAGCGCAGCAGGGTGACCAGCGGGGCCTCGTCCTCGACCACCAGCACATACGGCTTCGCCCGTCTCGCTCATTTCGCTGTCTCTCCTCAGGGGCGGCGCCAGGCGCGGGGCTCGCCGACAGATCGCCCTTGGGCCGGGCATCGGGCAGGGTCTGGCCGGTGGCGGCGTAATAGGTCAGCTCGGCGATGTTGGTCGCGTGGTCGCCGATGCGCTCGAGATTCTTGGCGATGAAGAGAAGATGCGTGCAGGCGGTGATGTTGCGCGGATCTTCCATCATGTAGGTGATCAGCTCGCGGAAGATGGTGGTGTAGAGATCGTCGATCATCTGGTCGGCGCGCCAGACCGAGATCGCCTTCACCGGATCGGCCTCGCTGATCGCATCGATCGTGGATTTGAGGCTTTCCTGCACGAGGCGGGACATCTGCGAGAGGCTGGCGAGCGGCCAGGTGGTGCCGGACTGGTTGAGCACGAGGGTGCGCTTGGCGACATTCGCCGCGTAGTCGCCGATGCGCTCGATGTCGGTCGTGACCTTCAGCGCGGCGACGACCTGGCGGAGATCGTCGGCGACGGGCTGGCGGAGGGCGAGGACGCGGACGGCGAACTGCTCGATCGCGCGTTCATCGGCATCGACCTTCGCGTCCATCTCGACGACGCTTGCGGCGATCGCGCTGTCATGGGTGAGGAGCGCGGTGATGGCGTCGGCCAGCTCGGTTTCGACGAGGCCGCCCATCGCGGCGATCATGTCGCGCAGGCGGGCGAGGTCGGCCTCGAAACTGCTCAGGATGTGCTTGCTGTCTTCGGGCATCGAGACCTCCTCAGCCGAACCGGCCGGTGATGTATTCCTGCGTGCGCTTCTCGCGCGGGGCGGTGAACATCTG
>NZ_CAJQZK010000073.1:0-83100 GCF_907164655.1 Acidocella sp. C78 | reverse complement strand
GCCCGGCAATCCTCGTCCGGCCGCAAAAAAACGCCCGGACGAATGGTCCGGGCGGGAGGTGCCGCCGCCGGTGCGGCGAACAGGGGCTTTCGCTCTTGCGGCGCGGGCGCCGTCGGCTGCGCCCGCGCATCCGGCGGCAGTCGGTTACATATGGAAGGCGGCCATCGCGACGCCGGCGAGGGCGGCGCCGATCACCGGGCCGACCACCGGAATGGCGGCATAGCCCCAGTCCGACCCGCCTTTGCCCGGGATCGGCAGCAGCGCGTGGGCGATGCGCGGCCCGAGATCGCGCGCCGGGTTGATCGCGTAGCCGGTGGTCCCGCCCAGCGACAGGCCGATGCCCCAGACCAGGGCCGCCACCAGATAGGGGCCCATGCCGTCGGAAATGCCGTGCGGTGCGGCGGCCTTGGAGAAGATCGCGCCGATGATGAAGGTGAGCGCGAAGGTGCCGATGATTTCGCTGATCAGGTTGGTCATGGTGTTGCGGATCGCCGGCGCGGTGCAGAACACGGCGAGTTTCAGCCCCTGATCGGGGGTTTCCTTCCAGTGCGGCAGGTATTGCAGGAAGACGAGAACGCCGCCGGCGAAGGCGCCGAGGAAGTCGCCGGCGATGGCTTGTGGAATGCCGGTCCAGTTGCCGTGATCGACGGCGATGCCGATCGCGAAGGCGGGGTTGATATAGGCCGCGGGACTGCCGCAGGCCTTGGCGACGAACACGCCCGCGAGCACCGCGAAGGCCCAGCCGGTGGTGATCACCATCCAGCCGGAATTCTGCGCCTTGGAATGGTTGAGCAGGACACCCGCCACCACACCGTCGCCGAACAGGATCAGCGTCGCGGTGCCGAGGAATTCACCCGTGAAAATGGACATTTCTGTTTCTCTTGTGGTTCGATTGGCTGTGTGATCAGTCAACCCAGGCGAAGGAGCGCTGGACCGCCTTCTTCCAGGAGCGATAGTATTTGTCGCGGGTTTCGGCGGCCATCGCCGGTTCCCAGGTCTTGTCCACGCCCCAGTTGGCGCGCAGGTCTTCGAGGTTGGCCCAGTAGCCGACCGCGAGACCGGCGGCGTAGGCGGCACCCAACGCCGTGGTTTCGGTCATTTTCGGGCGGACCACCGGGGCGTTCAGGATGTCGGCCTGGAACTGCATCAGCAATTCGTTGGCGACCATGCCGCCATCGGTCTTCAGCGTCGCCAGCCGGATGCCGGAATCCTCCTGCATCGCCTCGACCACGTCGCGCACCTGATAGGCGGTGGATTCGAGGGCGGCGCGGGCCAGATGGGCGCGGGTGGCGTAGCGCGTCAGCCCGGCGATGACGCCGCGGGCGTCGTCTTTCCAGTAGGGCGCGTAGAGGCCGGAGAAGGCGGGGACGATATAGACATCGCCATTGTCCTCGACGCTGCGGGCGAGCGGCTCGATCTGCGGGGCGACGTCGAACAGTTTCAGGTTGTCGCGCAGCCACTGCACCAGCGCGCCGGTAATCGCGATGGCCCCTTCCAGCGCGTAGCGCGGCGTCTCGTCGCCGAACTGGTAGGCGAGCGTGGTCAGCAGCCCGGCCTTGGACTGCACCGGTTCGGTGCCGGTGTTCATCAGCAGGAACGAGCCGGTGCCATAGGTGTTCTTGGCCTCGCCGGGGGCGAAGCAGGTCTGCCCGACCAGGGCGGCCTGCTGGTCGCCCAGCATGCCGGCGAGTTTGGTGCCTTGCAGCGGAGCGGTGCGGATTTCGCCATAGACGGCGGAGGAGGGCACGATGTTCGGCAGGCAGGCGCGGGGGATGCCGAAGGCGTTCAGCATGTCATCGTCCCAGGCGCAGGTCGCGAGGTCGATCAGCATGGTGCGGCTGGCGTTGGTGACGTCGGTGACGTGATGCCCGCCATTCGCCCCGCCGGTGAGATTCCAGGTGAGCCAGGAATCGACGGTGCCGAACAGCGCGTCGCCGGCCTCGGCCTTGGCTTTCGCGCCTTCGACGTTGTCGAGAATCCAGCGCAGTTTCAGCCCGGCGAAATAGGTGGCCAGCGGCAGGCCGGTTTTCGCGCGGAAGCGGTCCTGCCCGCCATCGCGGGTGAAGTGCTGCACCAGCTGGTCGGTGCGGGTGTCCATCCAGACCAGCGCGTTGCAGAGCGGCTGGCCGGTCTTGCGGTCCCACACCACCGTGGTCTCGCGCTGGTTGGTGATGCCGACGGCGGCGAGGTCGGCGGCGGTGAGGTTGGCGCGGGCGAGGGCGGCGCCGATGACCTCGTTGGTGTTGGACAGGATTTCCATGGGATCGTGCTCGACCCAGCCCGGCTTCGGATAGATCTGCCGGTGTTCCTTCTGGGCGACGGAGACGATGTTCCCTCCCTTGTCGAACACGATGAAGCGCGAGCTTGTCGTGCCCTGGTCTATGGCTCCTACATAACGCGACATTATTGTTCCTCCCTGTGGCTGTTGATGAACCAGACTAACCTCCGGATAGAGGATGCGACGGTTCCGGCCCGCGAAGTGCGGGCTGCGGGTGCGCGCGGCCCCGTTTCCGGTCAGATGGGGTGACGGCGCGCGTCATCCGTGCGCGTCCGCCGTGGCGAGTGACTGCATGAAGCGCTCGATCGCCGCGATCTCCTCGTGGGAGAGATGCAGGCCGAGCTTGCTGCGGTGCCAGACGACGTCGTCCGCGGTGCGGGCGAATTCGTGGTCGTGCAGGTAGCGCAGCTCGGCTTCGGTGAGGTCGGCGCCGAAGCCGCGGCCGAGATCCTCCATCCGCGCCGCGGCGCCGAGCAGGGCGCGGGCGCGGGTGCCGTAGGCGCGGACCAGCCGGGCGGCGAGGCGCGCGGCGAGGAAGGGATAGTCGCGCCGCAGGGACGCGACCTCGGCGGCGTAGCCCTCGGGCGGGAAATCGCCGCCGGGCAGGGCGGCCTGGCCGGTCCAGCCCTTCGCCGCGCCGCGTGCTGCGGGCAAATGCGGGGCGAGACGGTCGAGCACCGATTCGGCGAGGCGGCGATAGGTGGTGATCTTGCCGCCGAAGACCGAGAGCAGGGCCGGGCCATCGGACGGGGCGTCCATTTCCAGCACGTAGTCGCGCGTGGCGGCCTGGGCTTTCGAGGCGCCGTCGTCATAGAGCGGGCGGACGCCGGAATAGGCCCAGACGACATCCGCCGGGGTGATCGGCTTCGCGAAATAGGCGCTGGCGGAGTCGCAGAGATAGGCGATTTCCTCCGCCGAGGCGCGCACCGCCGCGGGGTCGCCGTGATAGTCGCGGTCGGTGGTGCCGATCAGGGTGAAGTCGCGCTCATAGGGGATGACGAAGAAGATCCGCCCGTCCTCGTTCTGGAAGATGTAGCAATGCTCGCCCTCGTAGAGCCGCCGGACGACGATGTGGCTGCCCTGCACGGCGCGGACCGCGGCGGGGCTGTTGGCGCGCAGCACCTGTTGCAGCACCTCGGCCACCCAGGGGCCGGCGGCGTTGACCAGGGCGCGGGCGCGGACCTTGCGGGTTTCGCCGCGCTCGTCGGTGAGGGTGAGGGTCCAGAGACCGTCCTCGCGCGCGCCGCTGACGCAGCGGGTGCGCGGGGCGATTTCGGCGCCGCGATCCGCCGCGTCGCGCGCATTGAGCACGACGAGGCGGGAATCTTCGACCCAGCAATCGGAATATTCGTATCCACGGACAAAACGAACATCGAGCGGCTGGCCCGCCGGATCGCGCCGCAGCCGCAGGGTGCGGGTGGGCGGCAGTTTTTTCCGGCCGCCGAGATGATCGTAGATGAACAGGCCGAGGCGCAGCATCCAGGCCGGGCGGAGGCCCTTGTGATGCGGCAGCACGAAGCGCAGCGGCCAGATGATGTGCGGCGCGATGCCCCAGAGCACCTCGCGCTCCATCAGCGCTTCGCGCACCAGGCGGAACTCGTAGTATTCGAGATAGCGCAGGCCGCCGTGGATCAGCTTGGTGGAAGCCGCCGAGGTGGCGCCGCCGAGATCGCCGGCCTCGCAGAGAAAGACCGACCAGCCTCGCCCCGCCGCGTCACGGGCGATGCCGCATCCGTTGATGCCGCCGCCGATGATCGCGATATCGTGGATCTCTGAAGTGTCCGGTGCGGACGCCATCAGCCAAACCTCCCGCGTTTGCGTTTCGTCGCTGCTCGCTTGTTGAAGCGAACATTAATACGAACAAAAATCGGGGGTCAATACTCAAAACGAATAGAAAAGCGAAAATGAAAGCGAAATCGGGCGGGATCAGTCGGCGACGTCGCTCTCTTCCTCGCCGGCGGTTTCCACCACCTCGGTGCCGAGGCGCTCGCACAGCTCGCGGCTTTCGGGCGTGCGCAGCCGGTCGGTCACGAGGATGTCGACATCCTTCAGATGGGCGATGCGGACCGGGGCGGAGCGGTTGAACTTGCTGCTGTCGGCGACCAGCATCACCCGCCGGGCGCATTCGATGATGGCGCGGGAGACCTGGACCTCGCGGCTGTCGAAATCGAGGAGCGTGCCGTCGCGGTCGATCGCGGAGGTGCCGATCACGGCGAAATCGGCGCGGAACTGGCGGATCTGCTCGACCGTGGTGGCGCCGACGATGCCGCCATCGGCGCGGCGCATGGTGCCGCCGGCCATGATCAGCTCGACGCCGGGCGAGCGGTAGAGCTCGGCGGCGACGTGCAGGTTGTTGGTGATGACCAGCAGGCCGCTGTGCTGGGCGAGGGCGCGGGCGACCTCTTCGGTGGTGGTGCCGATATTGATCAGCAGGGAGGAATTGTCGGGGATCAGGCGGGCCGCCGCCTCGCCGATCAGCTGCTTGACCGGCTGGGCGACCAGCTTGCGCGCGTCATAGGCGAGATTGGCGACGCTGGAGGCGATCATCGCGCCGCCGTGCACGCGGGTGAGGCGATGGACCTCGCACAATTCGTTGAGATCGCGCCGGATCGTTTGCGGGGTGACGCCGAAGCGCGTCGCCAGATCCTCGACCGAGACGCGCCCGGCCTCCTGCAGGAGGCTCATGATCTCGGCCTGCCGGCGGTTCGCCGTGCGCGGCGAGGATGATCCATCCATCAGCCCCGCCCTCCGCGCGCCTGCCACACCGCCCGCGTGTTCGTGGTTCGTGCCATGCCCTGCTCCAGCCTCCATCCGTATCGCCGTCTCTGGATAGCAAGTTCGCGGCACTTCGTCTCTGCCATCCCGCAAGGTGGGATGGGCAGGCTGCGCGATCATGGCGTTCGTTCCGCTGTGTTAGCGCGAATTTAATAGTTATATGATAATTCTTGAATTTGTGTAATAAGTTTGAGGACGAGCCGGTCATGACCAGCAACAGCCGCCAGGCTATCGCGCAGAGACTGGAATTCATCGGGCTCGATGAGCGGGTCAGGGAGCGTCTGCGGACGCTGAAGCCGGTTCTGGCGGGGGCGGTTTCCGGCGCGCTCGCCGATTTCTACGAGCGGCTGGCGCGGAGTCCGGAGGCGAGCGCGTTCTTTTCCGGCCAAGCCTCGATCGATACCGCGCAGACCCGGCAGAACGGCCACTGGACCCGCATCGCCGACGCGTTGTTCGATGACGACTATGTGGATGCGGTGACGCGGGTGGGCGAGGTGCATGCCCGGATCGGGCTTGAGCCGCGCTGGTATATCGCGGGGTATGCGCTGATCCTCGAACGTATCGTCGCCGGTGTGCTGGAGGCGCGGACGGCGAAGCCGGCCGGGCTGTTCGGCCGCCGCACCGCGCGGGCCGCCGACCCGGCGGCGGATCTCGGCGCGCTGATCAAGGCCACTTTCCTCGACATGGACCTCGCCATCGCGGTCTATCTCGATGCGCTCGACACGCGGCGCCGGGCGGTGGAGGAAAAGGCCGCCGCGACCAGCGAGGCGGTGATGGGCGCGCTGGGCAGCGCGCTCGCCGCGCTCGCCGCCGGCGACCTCTCCTATCGCATGACCGAGACGCTGCCGGACCAGTATGCGCGCCTGGCCGACGATTTCAACGACGCGCTGGCCAGGCTCGACGAAAGCTTCGGCGGGGTGAAGCGCAGCACCGGCGAGATCAATGGCGGGGTGGACGAGATTGCCCGCGCCGCCGAGGATCTCGCCCGCCGCACCGAGCAGCAGGCGGCGACGCTCGAACAGACCACCGCCGCGCTCAACGAGATCACCAACGGCGTGAAGCAGACGGCGGAAAACGCCGCCCGCGCGAACGAGGCCGCGCAATCGGCGAATGGCGCGGCCGACAAGTCCCGCGTGATCGTGGGCGATGCCGTCGCGGCGATGCGGCAGATCGAGGCGTCATCCCGCGAGATCGACCAGATCATCGGGCTGATCGACGAGGTGGCGTTCCAGACCAACCTGCTGGCGCTGAATGCGGGGGTCGAGGCGGCGCGCGCCGGCGATGCCGGGCGCGGCTTCGCCGTCGTCGCGTCCGAGGTGCGCGCGCTCGCCCATCGCTCGGCGGACGCGGCGAAATCGATCAAGCAGCTCATCGCCCGGTCGTCCAAGCAGGTGGGCGAGGGGGTTCGCCTCGTCGGCGAGACCGGGACGGCGCTGGAGATGATCACCGAAAACGTGATCGCGCTCGACCGGCTCATCACCGAAATCTCCGACTCCGCGGCGCGCCAGGCGCGCAGCCTGTCGGAGGTGAATGCCGCCGCCGGGCAGATGAACCAGGCGGTGCAGCAGAATGCCGCGATGGTGGAGCAGACGGCGGCCGCCACCGTGTCGCTCAAGGATGAAACCGCCCGGCTCGCCGGCCGCGCGGCGGGATTCCACACAAGGGAGGATGGCTTCGCGATGCCGGCGGCGGTGGAAGCGCCGGTGGCGCCGGCCGCCCGAAAGCCCCGGGCGCGGCGGCTTCCCATCCCCGCCTGAAAATTTCATATCAATCGCTCCATAATCGGGCCGCCGAAGCGATCGGGGCCTGAAAAACCGCGCGCCGCGCCCTATGTTCCGCCGGTGCGCCTTCGATGCGGGGTGCGGCCTCGCCGCGGCGCCGGGTCCTGAAACAGTGGAGAGATGAACACGATGACGAGCGACTCCGGCTACACGCCCCCGAAAATCTGGACGTGGGAACAGCCCAGCGGCGGTCATTTCGCCAGTATCAACCGCCCGATCGCCGGCCCCACCCATGAGAAGGAGCTGCCGGTCGGCCGTCATCCGCTCCAGCTGTATTCGCTGGCGACGCCCAACGGGGTGAAAGTCACCGTCATGCTGGAAGAGCTGCTCGCGCGCGGCCATGCGGGCGCCGAATACGACGCCTGGCTGATCCGCATCAACGAGGGTCACCAGTTCGGCAGCGGCTTCGTCGCCGCCAACCCCAATTCGAAGATCCCCGCCCTGGTCGACCGCAGCGGCGCGGAGCCGCGCCGGGTGTTCGAATCCGGCTCGATCCTTGTGTATCTCGCGGAAAAATTCGGCGAATTCCTGCCCCTCGATACCGATGCGCGGGCGGAGTGCTTCTCGTGGCTGTTCTGGCAGATGGGCAGCGCGCCGTATCTCGGCGGCGGGTTCGGCCATTTCTACACCTATGCGCCGGAGAAGTTCGAATATCCGATCAACCGCTTCGCGATGGAAACCAAGCGGCAGCTCGATGTGCTCGACCGCAGGCTGGCCGAGAGCGAGTATCTCGGCGGCAAGGAGTACACGATCGCCGATATCGCGGTGTTTCCGTGGTATGGCGGGCTGGTGAAGGGCTGGCTCTACAACGCCGCCGAGTTCCTCCAGGTGCATGAATACCGCAACGTGCTGCGCTGGGCCGACCAGATCTGGGAGCGCCCTGCCGTTCGCCGCGGGCGCATGGTCAACCGCGTGTTCGGCGAGCCGAGCGAACAGCTGCACGAGCGCCACGACGCCAGCGATTTCGACACGAAGACGCAGGACAAGCTGGTCCCGCAGGGCTGACTCCGCCGGCGCGCGCTTGCCGCCCGGATTGCCACCCGGACTTCAGGGTGGTGGTTCGGGTGGCGGTGCGCGCCGCCTCTGCCGCTCAGGCGGCGCCGGAGGCGGGGCGGACGATGTGCGGGCGCAGCCAGGCGTGCAGCGCCTCGCCATCCATCGGCATTGAAAACAGCGCGCCCTGGCCCTCATCGAAGCCCAGTTCGACCAGCCGGGCGCGGTCGGCCTCGGTTTCCAGACCCTCGGCGGTGAGGGTGAGGTCGACATCGTGCGCCATGCGCCCGACATGCAGCAGGATGCTGCGGCGGCGGGCATCGTCGAGCGCGTCGCGGATCAGCGCGCGGTCGATCTTCAGACGGTCGAAGCGGAAGTAATAGAGCGTCGCGATCGAGGAATAGCCGGCGCCGAAATCGTCGAGCGCGAGGCGGCAGCCCAGCGCCCGGATGGCGTCCAGAATGTCGCGGGTGGCCGGCGAGACATCGAGGATCGCGGTTTCGGTCAGTTCGAACTCGATGCGCCCGCGGGCGAGCGCGTGACGCGCCAGGGCATTGCCGATCCGTTCGAGCAGCAGCGGGTCGTGCAGCTGGACCGGGGAGAGGTTGATCGCGACGGTGACCTGCTCGGGCAGGGTGGCGGCGAAGGCGCAGGCGGCGTCGATCACATAGGCGCCGATGCGGATGATGGTGCCGTTGTGCTCGGAGGCGGGGATGAACTGGTCCGGCGGCAGGATGCCGAATTGCGGGTGTCGCCAGCGGACCAGCGCCTCGACGGTGGTGACCGCGCCGCTTTCGAGCCGGATGATGGGCTGGAACTGGAGGAAGAAGCTCTGCCGCTCGAACTCGTTGACCAGCGAGGCATCGAGCTGGCGCAGGCGGGTGGTCTGCCGGTCGTTCTCGGGGTCGAACATGCGGACGGCGCCGCGGCCGCTCGCCTTGGCGCGGTAGAGGGCGAGATCCGCCGCGTGGAGAACGTCCTCGGGCTGGATTCCGGCGCGCGTGATCATCGCGATGCCGGCGCAGCAGCCGATCGCCACCGTGATGTCGGCGAGGCGGAACGGATCGGCCAGGCGGTCGATGATGCGCCGCGTCACCGCCTCGACATCGGCGGTGGTGGCGTCGGGCAGCAGGATGGCGAATTCGTCGCCGCCGAGGCGGAAGCAGCGGTCGTGGCTGCGGACGCAGGCGAGCAGCCGGCCGGCGGCGGCCTGGAGCAGCTCGTCGCCCGCCTTGTGGCCGAAGCGGTCGTTCACCGACTTGAAATGGTCGAGATCGAGGCAGATCAGCCCGGTGCCGACGCCGACCGGGTTGGCGCAGGCCGCGTGCAGCCCCTCGTCGAACCCTATGCGGTTGCCGAGGCCGGTCAGGCTGTCGTGCCGGGCGATATGGGCGATGCGCCGTTCGGCGTTGCGGTGGGCGGTGACATCGGAGCCGACGCCGCGATAGCCGACGAACCCGCCCTCGCGGTCGAAAACCGGCTTGCCGGCGAAGGACCAGCAGCGCTCCTCGCCGGCGAAGAACAGCGGCGCGCTCTTTTCGTTGAAGGTTTCGCGCCGGCCGATGCGGTAGAGGAGGTTGCCGATCGCCGGGGCGCAGGTCTGCTCGGGGTCGGTCCGGCCATGCTCGACGAGAAAGCGCACCAGCGACTGGCCGGCGAGCGCCTCCGGCGTGGTGCGCGCGGCCTCGGCGAAGCGCAAGGAGGGGCGGAGCAGGGTGAGCGCCGCGTCGGTCTCCCAGAGGAAATCGCTCGCCCCTTCCTCGAAATCGCGCAGCAGGAGGTTGATCACCTCGCTCTGGCGTTCCGCTTCCAGCCGGCGGAATTCGCGCTCCATCGTGTTGGCGTTGACATAGAGGATGGTGGTGAAGGTCAGCAGGGCGTAGCTGCCGAGGCCGACAAGGGCGGTCGCGGAGGGATGCGCCGTGCTCGTGATCAGCGCGATGGCGGCACCGGCGGTGACCGGCGCCCAGTAGAGCAGGGCGTAGAGCGCCGGGCCGGAAAAGGCGGCGGTGGAGATGAGGCCGACCATGATGGCGTAGACGAGGCTCTCCTGCGGCCCGCTGGCATGGCGCAGCCCGCCGATTTCGATACAGGCCCAGAACACGCCGATCAGCAGCGCGAGGCCGCAGAACAGCACCTTGAACACGGAGGGCTGCGGCTCGGCGGCGCGGCGCGACCAGAGGGCGGCGACCGTGATGAGCAGGATGTAGCAGGTGGCGAGGCCGCCGAGCCCGGCGGCGATGAGCGGGGCGCGCGTCAGCTGGTCGCGGAATTCATGGCCGAGGATCGCGGCCACGGTGCCGCCGGTGATGACCATGCGCGGCACCAGCGCCGCCCGCGTGTCAAGCAGGGAAATCTCGATCTGCCGCCTGGTCTGGGACGGGAGGTCGCGCAGCGTGTGGCGCGGGGCTTTCATGGCCCCGGCAAGCCTGGCTCAAATGTGGACAAATCAAATGCGAGTTTCATTTCTCTGACATTCGTAACGATTATGAATTAAAATTATGAATTTGAGATTAAGGCAGATGGGCGCGATTGCAAATTGCGATCATCAGTTATGTGCGCGTCGGGCGCGCGGAAGGCCTGTATTGTAACGTAACGCAACAGTTTCATCGCCGCGGGCGCGCACCGGCCCGGCGGCGATGACCGCGGGGGCCGCGTCAGCCGCGGGCGACGAAGTTTTCGAGCCAGTGGATCGTGTAGTCGCCGGCGCAAAAGCCGGGATCGTCGAGAATGCGCAGGTGCAGCGGAATCGTGGTGCGGATGCCGGACAGGGCGAATTCGCCGAGCGCGCGGCGCATCCGGGCGATCGCCTCGGCGCGGTCGCGGCCATGGACGATCAGCTTGGCGACCAGGCTGTCATAATGCGGGGGGATGCGGTAGCCGGCGTAGAGCGCCGAATCGAGCCGCACGCCGAGCCCGCCGGGGCGTGGAACACCTCGACCTTGCCCGGCGAGGGGGTGAAGGTTTCGGGTCTTCGGCGGTGATGCGGCACTCGATGGCGTGGCCGTTGAAGCGGATATCGGCTTGGCCGTAGCCGAGCCGCTCGCCGGCGGCGATGCGGATCTGCTCGCGCACGAGATCGACGCCGGTGACCATTTCGGTGACCGGATGCTCGACCTGCAGGCGGGTGTTCATCTCGATGAAGGCGAACTGGCCGTCCTGGTAGAGGAATTCGAGCGTGCCGGCGTTGCGGTAGCCGAACCTGGCCAGCGCCGCGGTGGCGATCTCGCCCAGGCGGTCGCGCTCCTCGCGGGTGATGCCGGGCGAGCCGGCCTCTTCGAGCAGTTTCTGGTGGCGGCGCTGGAGCGAGCAGTCGCGCTCGCCGAAATGCACCACGCTGCCGTGATTGTCGCCCATCACCTGAAGCTCGACATGGCGCGGCCGGTCGAGATATTTCTCGATATAGACGGCGTTGTTGCCGAAGGCGGCGCCGGCCTCGGCGCGGGCGGTGCGGAAGGCTTCCTCGACCTCGTCGAGCGTGCGGGCGACCTTCATGCCGCGCCCGCCGCCGCCGGCCGCGGCCTTGATCAGCACCGGACAGCCTATTTCGGCGGCGACGCGCTTCGCCGCCTCGACATCCGGCACCTCGCCGTCCGAGCCGGGGACGAGCGGCACGCCGAGATCGGCCATCGTCGTCTTGGCGGTGATCTTGTCGCCCATCATGCGGATATGGGTGGGCGAGGGGCCGATGAAGGCGAGGCCGTGGGCTTCCACCATCTCGGCGAAATCGGCGTTTTCCGAGAGGAAGCCGTAGCCGGGATGCACCGCCTCGGCGCCGGTGATCAGCGCGGCACTGATCAGGGCGGGCATGTTGAGATAGGAGTCGCGCGCCGGGGCGGGGCCGATGCAGACACTTTCATCGGCCAGGCGCACATGCATCGCATCGGCATCGGCGGTGGAATGCACCGCGACGGTGGCGATGCCCATCTCGCGACAGGCGCGCTGGACCCGGAGCGCGATTTCGCCGCGATTGGCGATCAGGATTTTCGAGAACACGGACGCGCGCCGCCTATTCGACGATGACCAGCGGCTCGTCGTATTCGACCGGCTGGCCGGAGGCGACGAGGATGGATTTCACGGTGCCGGCGCGCGGCGCCTTGATCTGGTTGAAGGTCTTCATCGCCTCGATCAGCAGCAGCGTCTGCCCGGCCTCGACCGTGGCGCCGACGCTGATGAACGGCGCGGCCCCCGGCTCGGCCGAGAGATAGGCGACGCCGACCATCGGCGATTTCACCGTGCCGGGATGGTTGGCGGCGGCGGGGGCGGCTTCCGGCGCCGCGGCGGCGGGTGCCGGTGCGCCCGGCGCCATACCCGGCGCCATTCCTTGCGGCATCGCGTAGGGCGGGGCCGGATAGGCCGGGGCGGCGACGAACTGCGCCGCCTGCGCGCTGGCGCGGGCGAGGCGCAGCCGGCGGTCGCCTTCCTCAAGCTCGATCTCGGCGAGGTCGCCATCCTTGAGAAGGGCGGCGAGGGCGCGCAGCACCTCGGGGTCGAAGGAGAGACTCATGCTTCCTGCTCCACAATCTCGGCGATCGCCTGAAGCGCCAGCCGGTAGCCGGTGAACCCAAGGCCGCAGATCACGCCGCGCGCGGCCTGCGACACGTAGGAGTGATGGCGGAACGCCTCGCGCTGGTGGATGTTGGACAGATGCACCTCGATGACCGGAAGGTCGACCGCGTGCAGCGCGTCCATCAGCGCGATCGAGGTGTGCGAGTAGCCCGCCGGATTGATGACGATGCCGGCGGCGCGGCCGCGGCATTCCTGCACCCAGGTGATCAGCTCGCCCTCGCCGTTGGTCTGGCGGAAATCGATGGCGAGGCCCAGCTCCTCGGCCGCCTCGGCGCAGAGCGCCTCGAGATCGTCGAGGGTCTGGATGCCGTAGATTTCGGGCTCGCGCAGACCCAGCATGTTGAGGTTCGGACCGTTCAGCACGGCGATCAGCGGTACAGGCATGATGCGCGCCTATCACAGCCCGGCGGAAAGGGAAACCGGCGAGGGTTCGAGCGTGGTTTTCCCGGTGGGCGCATCGAGGATGTAGGTCGGCAGCGCGTGGCCGGAAATCGTGCCGCGCAGGGCGGCGATCAGCGCCCGCCCGGCGGCGATCGGCACATGGAAGCGGGCGGTGCCGGGGGCGGGGTCGAGCTGGTGCAGGTAATAGGGTTTCACGCCGCAGCCGAGCATGGTCTCGAACAGGGCGCGCAGCGCCTCCGCCGTGTCGTTGACGCCGCGCAGCAGCACCGACTGGCCGAGCAGCGGGATGCCGGCGCGGCGCAGCGCCGCCAGCGCGGCCCGGGCCTCGGCGCCGAATTCGCGCGCGTGGTTGGCGTGCAGCACGAGGAAGAGCGGCGGGTCGAGATCGAGGGCGGCGAGCAGGGCGGGCGTGATCCGCGCCGGGTCGGCGACCGGCACGCGGGTGTGCAGCCGCAGCCGGCTGATATGCGGGATCGCGCGCAGCCGGGCGAAGATCGCGCCAAGGCGGCGGGGCGAGAGGATGAGCGGATCGCCGCCGGTCAGGATCACCTCGCGCACGGCGTCGTGACCCTCCAGCCAGGCGAACGCCGCCTCAAGCTCGGCTTCGGAGAGCACGCCGCCTTCCGGGCCGACATGCTCGCGGCGGAAGCAGAAGCGGCAATAGACCGGGCAGGCGAGGGTGGGCTTGAGCAGCGCGCGATCGGGGTAGCGGTGGACGATGCCGGGCACCGGGGAGAGCGCGTCGTCGCCGATCGGGTCGGCGCGCTCGTGCGGGGCGGTTTCAAGCTCGGCGGGGTCGGGGATGAACTGAAGGCCGATCGGGTCGGAGGGATCGCCGATCAGGGCGGCGAGCGGGGCGGGGATCGCGGTGGCGTAGCGCGCGGCGACGGCCTCCAGCGCGGCCCGGGCGGCGGGCGGGGCGAGCCCGGCCTCGATCAGCTGGTTTGCGGTGCGGAGCGTGGGAGTGGCCATGCGGCGGTGCTATCCTGCGGCGCATGGCCAGACAAGCATTCGATCCCGACCGCCTCGCCGCCCGGCTGCCCTTCCTGCGGCGGCGCGGGCTGCTCGCGCAGGCGACGCGCGCCTTCTTCGCCGCGCGCGGCTACACGGAAGTGGAGACGCCGTATCTGGTGCCGGCGCCGGGCGAGGAGGTGCATCTCGCCGCCCTTTCGACCACGGTGCACGCGCCGGATGGCGCGGCGGCGCGGCAATGGCTGCATACCAGCCCCGAATTCGCGATGAAGAAGCTGCTCGCCGGCGATGCCGGGCCGATCTTCCAGCTCGCCCGGGTCTGGCGCGACCATGAGGGGTCGGACACGCATGCGCCGGAATTCACCATGCTGGAATGGTATCGCCCCGGCGCCGGATTGTCGTCCCTGATCGAGGAGACGGTGCAATTCCTCCGCGCGGTGCTGCCGCCGGTGGTGACGTGCCGGGGGGTGACGACGGAGCTTGCCAGGATCGAGGTGCTGAGCGTCGCCGAGGCGTTCGACCGGCATTGCGGCGTGGATGTGCTGGCGAGTGTGGGCGATGCTCATCGCCTCGCCGCCGATGCCGGGGTGGCGCGGCGCGACGGCGAGGACTGGGAGGACCTGTTCTTCCGCCTCATGCTCGGGCGGATCGAGCCGCATCTCGGGCGGACGCACCCCACCGTCCTGACCGGCTGGCCGGCGCCGCTGGCAGCCCTCGCGCGGCGGCGGGCGGATGACCCGCGCGTCGCCGAGCGGTTCGAGCTTTACGTGTGCGGGATGGAGCTTGCCAACGCCTTCGCCGAGCTGACCGACCCGGCCGAGCAGCGGGCGCGGTTCGAGGCCGACCGGGCGCGGCGGCACGCGCTTTACGGCCGCGAGGACTGGCCGCTCGATGAAGATTTCATGGCGGCGGTGGGGCGGATGCCGGAGTGCGCGGGGATTGCCCTGGGGTTCGACCGGCTGGCGATGATCGCCGCCGGGGCGCCGCGCATCACCGATGTGTTATGGCTCTGATATAAGCGGGAAACGCACCCACTGTAGATATTGCACATCATCAACGGGCCGAGGCCCGGAAACCAAGGAGCGTAGGATGCGAAGGACGCTTGTTCTGGCCGCGCCGGTCGCGGCATTGATGCTCGCGGGTTGCGCGGTGGGGCCAAGCCTCGCCGAGCGGATGTCGGGCTATGTCGGACGGCCCGAATCGGCGCTGGTGGCAGCACTCGGCGTGCCGGACCGCAGGATCACGGTCGATGGCACGACCTATTTCGCCTATGTCGAGCGGTCATATGGCTACCAGCCGGGGGTCGGCGCGCCCTATCCGGGGTTCTATGGCCCGTATTACGGCCCTATTACGGACCGGTCTTCCCGCCCGAGACGTATGCGCGGCACTGCACCGTCACCTTCGCGCTGAAGGGCGGGATGGTGAAGACCTTCGCCCTGCGCGGCAACGATTGCTGAATGTTTTCCCCGGCGCGGCGCTGCCGGCCGCGCTGGACCGGGGCGGTCCGCGGGGTTAGAGCGTCACTCGATCGGACGGAGCGGGTCCGCGGCCGGAACGACAAGGGGGAAGGTGGCATGCGTGAGGGCGATCTCGACCTGTTGCGGCGGATGTTCGCGGCCGCGGTGGATGCGGCTTCGCCCTCGCGCCGCGTGGCGCCGCATCTGCCGCCGCGCCGAAGGGGCGGACCGTGGTGATCGGCGCCGGCAAGGCGGCGGCGGCGATGGCCGAGGCGGTCGAGGCGCACTGGCCGGCGGCGGCGCCGATGTCCGGCCTCGTGGTGACCCGCTACGGGCACGGGTCCGAAAAACCGCTCCGGCGGATCGAGGTGGTCGAGGCGTCGCATCCGGTGCCGGATGAAGCCGGGCAGGCGGCGGCGGCGCGCATCCTCGGGATGGTGCGGGGGCTTTCCGCCGACGATCTCGTTCTCGTGCTGATGTCCGGCGGCGCCTCGGCGCTGCTCGCGCTGCCGGCGCCGGGGATTTCGCTGGCCGACAAGCAGGCGGTGAACCGCGCCCTGCTGAAGAGCGGCGCCAACATCCAGGCGATGAACTGCGTGCGCAAGCATCTCTCGGCGATCAAGGGCGGGCGGCTGGCCGCGGCGGCGGCGCCGGCGGCGATCGTGACATTGATGATTTCCGACGTGCCGGGCGACGATCCCTCGGTGATCGGCTCGGGGCCGACGGTGCCGGACGCCACCACGCTGGAGGATGCGCGGGAGATTCTGCGCCGCGCCGGGATCGCGGTGCCCGCGCCGGTCGCCGCCTGGCTGGCGCGGCCGGAGGCGGAGACGCCGAAGCCCGGCGATGCGGCCTTCGCCCGCGCCCGCGAGGTGATGATCGCGACGCCCTTCGCCTCGCTGGAGGCGGCGGCGTCGGTCGCGCGGGCGGAAGGGGTGACGCCGCTGATCCTCGGCGATGCGATCGAGGGCGAGGCGCGCGAGGTGGCGGCGGTGATGGCGGGCATGGCGCGGAGCTGTGCCGCGCATGGCGCGCCGCTCGCCCCGCCCTGCGCGCTGATTTCGGGCGGGGAGACGACGGTGACGGTGCGCGGCGGCGGGCGCGGCGGGCGGAACCTCGAATTTCTCGCCGGGCTCGCGGTCGCGCTCGGCGGCGCGCCGGGCATTCACGCCATCGCCGGGGATACCGACGGGATCGACGGCACCGAGGACAATGCGGGTGCGGTGCTGGCGCCGGACACGCTGGCCCGCGCCCGGGCGCTGGGCATCGACCCCGCAGCGCGGCTCGCCGACAATGACGGGTATGGCCTGTTCGCCGCGCTCGGCGATCTCGTGGTGACCGGGCCGACCCGCACCAATGTCAACGATTTCCGGGCGATCCTGATCCGCTGATCCTGTTGTCTCCGGCGCGGGCGAGCGGGGGCTGGGAGATGCCCGCCGCCTTGCCTTCGGGGCCGCAGATCGTCGCGGCGAGGGGGATTGTGGCCGCGCCGCCCGGCCAGGCGATGCGCAGGGCGGCGACCTTCATGCAGGCGTTGCGGGTGTAGACCGGGCCGTCCACCCAGCGCAGCGCGGTCGTCGCCACCGCCCCGGCGGCGAGGCGGACCGGCAGCACGACCGGGCCGGGATGCATCCCGAACGGTGGGCGGCGGGTGATCGGCAGGCGGCGATGCGCGGCATCGAGGAATACCAACGTCGGCAAGCCGGGCAGGGTGCAGGGCGCCGGGCCGCGATTGCGCAGCGCGAGACGCGTGCCGGAATGCGACATGCCAACGAACGCGCCGCCTTCGGAATCGGCGCGTGCCACGATCCGCGTGCCGGCGCAGGCCGTCACCGCCGCTGGCCGGGCGCAGCCCGCCACCAGCAGGGGCAGGGCGAAGCCGGCCGCCGCCGCCCTCACTTCGGCTCGTAGCCGGGCTTCTTGTAGAGCGTGTCGGGCTTCGCGCGGATGTCGGGCTCGAAGACCGTCTCGGTCCAGTGTTCGGGATCGACATCCTCGATGCTGACCGACACGGCCGCCTCGCTGCTGCCGGCCGAGGCCATGATGGCCTGGGTGACGGCCTCGGCGATCTGCTGCTTCTGCGCCGGGCTGCGGCCGGCATAGAGCTTGACGATGACATGGGGCATGGCGCGGGCTCCTGTTCTGGCGTGGGGCGAGACTACACCGGCGCGGGCGGCGCGGGCAGGGGTGGCGGAGCGGCGGAGGGTGCTGGACCGATGGAATGATATAACATATCATTTTATCGAAGGGCGCAGGAGGGCCGGACGGCATGGCGACACGGCGGGGGGTTCTGGCCGGGCTGGTGGCGGCGCCGTGGATCGCGCGCGCCGCCGGGCGGATTCCGGCGGTCGGCGTCGAGAGCCAGTATGCCGACGTGATCGCGGCGGTCGGCGGCGAGCGGGTCGAGGTTGCCGCGATCGAGACCAATCCCAACGCCGATCCGCACGGGTTCGAGGCGAGCCCGGCGGTGGCGCGGCGGCTCGCCACGGCGCGGCTCGTGGTGCTCAACGGGCTTGGCTACGATTCCTGGGCGCGGCGGATCATCGGCGCCACGGCGGGCAGCGCGCCGGGGCGGCATGTGATTTCGGCGCAGGCGGTGCTCGGCCTGTCGGATGCGACGCGCAACCCGCATGTCTGGTACGATCCGGCGGCGATGCCGGCGGTGGCCGCGGCGGTGGCGGCGGCGCTGGCGGCGATCGACCCGGCGGGGGCGGCGACCTATCGGCGCAACCTCGCCGCGTTCGCGGCCGCGCTGGACCCGTGGCGGGCGGCGATCGGCGCGTTCCGGGCGCAGCATGCCGGCATCCGCGCGGCGGTGACCGAGCCGGTGGGCAACGATCTGTTCCAGGCCATGGGCATCGAGATCGCCACGCCCTGGAGCTTGCAGGCGGCGGTGATGAACGGCACCGATCCCGCGCCGCAGGACATCGCCACGCAGGAACGGCTGCTGCGGCGGCGGGAGGTGGCGTTTCTCGGCTACAACCGGCAGGTGATCGACCCGCTGACGCGCGCGATGCTCGACGCCGCGCGGGCGGCGCGTGTGCCGGTGGTGGCGCTATATGAAACCATGCCCGCCGGGTTCCATTTCGGCTCCTGGATGCTGGCCGAGACCGCGGCGGTGACGCGGGCGGTGGCGCATGGCGCCTCCACCGTCGCGCTCGCGAGGGCGGGATGAGCGGCGCGGCCCTCGCGCTGGAGGGGGTGGCGGTCGGCCATGCCGGGCGGGCGGTGCTGTCGGGCGTGGGGTTCAGCCTCGCGCCGGGGAGTTTCGCCGGGCTGATCGGGCCGAACGGCTCGGGCAAGACGACGCTGCTGCGCTCGATTCTCGGCCTCGTCCCGCTGCTGGGCGGGCGGGTCGCGATCGGCGGGCGCGGGCAGGTGGGCTATGTGCCGCAGAGCATCGCGCTCGACCGGTTCATGCCCATCCGCGCGCGCGACGTGATCGCGCTCGGGCTCGATGGGCATCGGCCCGGCATTCCGCTGCCCTCGCGACGCCGCCGCGCCCAGGTCGACGAGATGATCGACGCGGTGGGCGCCGCCGGCTTCGCCGACCGCAGGGTGGGCGATCTGTCGGGCGGGCAGCAGCAGCGGGTGATGATCGCCCACGCGCTGATCCGCCGCCCCGACGTGCTGCTGCTCGACGAGCCGCTGGCCAGCCTCGACCTGCGCAGCGTCGCCGAGGTGGTTGCACTGCTCGCCGGCCTCGCCCGCGAGGCGAAGGTGGCGGTGCTGATGTCGGCGCATGACATGAACCCGCTGCTGCCGGCGATGGACCGCATCGTCTATGTCGCCGAGGGCCGGGCGGTGGCCGGCACGGTGGCGGAGGTGGTGCGCGGCGCGGTGCTGAGCGCGCTGTATGGCGCGCATATCGACGTGCTGCGCGTGCATGGGCGGGTGCTGGTGGTCGCCGCCGGCGGCGCGCCGCACGGCCATGCCCATGATCACGCCCATGATCACGCCCATGATCATTCCCATGACCATGACGAGGATGCGATGCATGTCGTCCGCATTCCGTAGGGGCGGGCGATGAGCGCCGGGTGGTTCGCGCTCGGGCCGGTCGGCGTGGCGCTGGCGGTGAGTTTCGCCGCCGCCGTGGTCGCCGCGGTGGTCGGCGTGTTCACCGTGCTGCGCGGCCAGGCCTTCGCCGGGCACGCGCTGGGCGACATTTCCGGCGCGGGCGGGGCGGCGGCGCTGCTGTTCGGCATCCGTCCGCTCGCCGGTTTCGTGGCGATGGCGCTGGGCGGGGCGGCGGCGATGGCGCTGGCCGGCGGGCGGCGGATCGCCGAGCGGGACCTCGCCAGCGGCGTGGTGCTGGGCGCGGGGCTCGGGCTGGCGGCGCTGTTTTTGTATCTCGACGCGACGATGAGCGGCGCCGGCGGTGCGGCGAGCACGGTGATGTTCGGCTCGATGTTCGCGATTCCGCCGGGCATGGTGCTGCCAGCCGCGCTGTGCGCGGTGGCGGCGCTGGCGGCGATGGCGGCGCTGGCGCGGCCGCTGGCGCTGATCGCGGTCGACCCCGATCTGGCGGCGAGCCGGGGGGTGAGGGTGCGGCTTGTCGGCTTCGCGCATCTCGCGGTGCTGGCGCTGGCGGTGGGGCTGGCGGCGATGAGCGTGGGGGCGGTGCTGGCCACCGCGCTGCTGATCGGCCCGGCCGCCGCCGGGTTGCGGGCGGCCCGCACGCTGCCGGGGGCGGTGGCGCTGGCGGCGGCGATCGGCGTCGGCGCGAGCTGGGGCGGCATCGGCCTTGCGTACGAGAGCTATGGCTGGAGCCTCGGCTGGGGCGGGCGGCATGGCTGGCCGGTGAGTTTTTTCGTGGTGGCGCTGGTGGTCGCCGCCCATGCCGGCGCCGGGCTCGCCGCACGGATGCGGCGCTGAGATGTTTGCCGCCTTCATGCTCGATACCTGGGCGGCGGGGCTCATCGTCGCCATCACCGCGGGGGTGGTGGGCTGGTTCGTGGTGCTGCGCGGCGCCTCCTTCGCCGCCCATGCGCTGCCGCTCGGCACGTTTCCGGGGGCGGCGGCGGCGGTTCTGCTCGGCATCGCGCCCTCCGCCGGGGTGGCGGGGTTCGGGCTCGCCGGCGTGGTCGCGATCTGGGCGCTCGGGCGGCGCGGCCGGCCCGAGGTGGCGACGGCGCTGACCCTGGTGATGCTGCTCGCCACCGGCGCGCTGCTGCTCTCCTGGACCGACCGCTACGCCGCGCAGGTCTACGCGCTGCTGTTCGGCCAGGTGCTCGGCGTTTCGCGCGCGTCGCTCGGCGGGATGGCGCTGGCCGGGGCGGGTGCGGTGGCGCTGGCGCTGGCCGGCTTCCGCCCGCTGCTGCTCGGCGCGATCGCGCCGGATCTTGCAGCGACGCGCGGCGCGCGGCCGGCGGCGTGGGAGTTCGGCTTTCTCGCCGCCATCGCGCTGGCGGCAGCCGTCGCCGTGCCGGTGGTGGGCGCGCTGCTGACCTTCGCGCTGATGGTGGGCCCCGCCTCGTGCGGGCGGGCGGTTTCGGCGCGGCCGGCGGTGGCGCTTGCGGCTTCGGTGGCGATCGCGCTGGCGCTGATGGCCGGCTCGATCGCCTTGTCCTACCTCACCAACTGGCCGGTCGGCTGCTTCGCCGGGCTGGGCGGGGCGGGCTGCTACGCGCTGGGGCGGGCGCTGCTGTGATCAGGGCAGCTCGACGACCTCGACCCGCCGGCCGCGCGCGGCCAGCGCGATGCGCCCGCCCTTGAGGCGCAGCGCGTCGTTGCCGAACAGCTCGGCGCGCCAGCCGTGCAGGCAGGGCAGGTCCGGCGCGTCCTCGCTGGCGAGGCGGTCGATATCGTCGCCGGAGGCGATCAGCCGGGCGGCGACGTGGTGCGCCCCGGCCCGCTCGGCGAGCAGCACCTTGAGCAGGGCCACGAGGCCGGCGGGCGGGCGGGCGGTTTCGGCGGCGCGCGGCGCCTCCGGCAGATCGGCATCGGGGATCGCCTTCGTCGCCGCGATCACCTCGAGCAGCGCTCGGCCGGACTTGCCGCCGGCGAAGCCGCTGGAGATGCCGCGCACCCGGGTCAGCCCCTCGGCATCGGCCGGGGCGAGGGCGGCAAGCTCGGGGATCTGCTCGTCGCGCACGATGCGCTGGCGCGGCACGTTCACCCGCATCGCCTCGCGCTCGCGCCAGGCGGCGATCGCCTTGACCAGCGCCAGCTGCCGGCGGTTGCCGCCGCGCAGCTTGAGCCGGCGCCAGGCATCCGCGGGTTCGGTGCGATAGGTCGCGGGATCGGCCAGCACCGCGGCCTCCTCGGCCACCCAGTCGAGCCTTCCCTCGCGCGTCAGCCGGTCGCGCAGCGCTTCATAGACCGGGCGCAGCCAGGTGACGTCCGCCGCGGCATAGGCGATCTGCGCGCGGGAGAGCGGCCGGGCCGACCAGTCGGAGAAGCGGTGCGCCTTGTCGATCCGGCCGCCGGCGAGCGAGGAGACCAGCGTGTCGTACCCCACCTGGTCGCCGAAGCCGGCGACCATCGCCGCCACCTGGGTGTCGAACAGCGGGGCGGGGACGGCGCCGAATTTCAGCAGGAAAATCTCGATGTCCTGCCGGCAGGCGTGGAACACCTTGATCACGCCCGGATTGGCGAACAGCGCGCCGAGGGGGGCGAGGTCGAGCCCCTCGGCCTCGGCGTCGATCACCGCGACATCGTTCGCCCCGCCGAGCTGGACCACGCAAAGCTCGGGAAAATAGGTCTTTTCCCGCATGAACTCGGTATCGACGGTGACGAAGGGCTCGGACGCCAGCCGCGCGCAGAGGGCGGCGAGGGCCTCGGTGGTCTCGATCAGCACGGGTTCGGGAAAGCTCGGGGTCGGTTTCATGCGCGATCAACTGACACGCAACGTCTTGACAGGAAAGACCCGCGCCGCTCATTTGCCGCTGTTTTCTGTCAGGACTGGCCCCCATGCACGAATATCGCACCCATGATTGCGGCGCCCTGCGCGCCGCCGATGCCGGCATCACCGCGCGCCTTTCGGGCTGGGTGAACGTCAAGCGCGACCATGGCGGGCTGCTGTTCATCGACCTGCGCGACCATTACGGCATCACCCAATGCGTGTTTCCCGCCGGCTCGCCGGTGTTCGCCGCGGCCGAGGCGCTGCGGGTGGAGAGCGTGATCACCGTGACCGGACGGGTGGTGAAGCGCGACGCCGACACGGTGAACCCCCGCCTGCCGACCGGCGAGATCGAGCTGGTGGCCGAGACGGTCGAGGTGCAGTCCACCGCCGACGTGCTGCCGATCCAGGTTGCCGGCGAGGCGCAGTTCCCCGAGGAGCTGCGCCTGCGCTACCGCTTCCTCGACCTGCGCCGGGAGAAGCTGCACCGCAACATCATGCTGCGCGCCAACGTGATCGCCTGGCTGCGCCGCGAGATGACGGCGCGCGGCTTCACCGAGTTCACCACGCCGATCCTGACCGCCTCCAGCCCCGAGGGCGCGCGCGACTTCCTCGTGCCCTCGCGCGTGCATCCCGGCCAGTTCTACGCGCTGCCGCAGGCGCCGCAGCAGTTCAAGCAGCTGCTCATGGTCGCCGGCTTCGACCGCTATTTCCAGATCGCGCCGTGCTTCCGCGACGAGGCGAGCCGCGCCGACCGCGCGCCCGGCGAATTCTACCAGCTCGATTTCGAGATGAGCTTCGTGACGCAGGACGACGTGTTCGCCACCATCGAGCCGGTGCTCGGCGGGCTGTTCCGCGAATTCGGCGGCGGGCGCAGCGTGACGCAGTGGCCGTTCCCGCGCATTGCCTATGACGAGGCGCTGCTGAAATACGGCTCGGACAAGCCGGATCTGCGCAACCCGCTGCTGATCACCGACGTGACCGAGGCGTTCCGCGATTCGGGCTTCGGCCTGTTCGCGAAGATCGTGGCGGGCGGCGGCGTGGTCCGCGCCATTCCGGCGCCGGGCACGGGGGGCAATCCGCGCTCCTTCTTCGACAAGCTCAACGAATGGGCGCGGTCGGAAGGGGCGGGCGGGCTTGGCTACATCATCTTTGCTCCGGACGGGGCCAAGGGGCCGATCGCGAAGAACCTGGAGCCCGAACGCGCCGAGGCGATCCGGGAGGCCACGGGCGCCAGCGTTGGCGACGCCGTCTTCTTCGCCGCCGGCAAGGCGCTCGACGCCGCCAAGTTCGCCGGCACGGTGCGCACGAAGCTCGGCGCCGATCTCGGCCTGATCGACGGGGCAAAATTCGAGTTCTGCTGGATCGTCGATTTCCCGATGTACGAGCGCGACGAGGAGACCGGGCAGATCGTGTTCAGCCACAACCCGTTCTCGATGCCGCAGGGCGGGCTGGAGGCGCTGAACGGGCAGGACCCGCTGACGATCAAGGCGTTCCAGTACGACATCGTGTGCAACGGCGTCGAGCTGTCGTCGGGGGCGATCCGCAACCACCGGCCGGACATCATGCTGCGCGCCTTCGAGATCGCGGGCTATGGCGCCGAGGAGGTCGAGGCGCGGTTCGGCGGCATGCTCAACGCCTTCCGCTACGGCGCGCCGCCGCATGGCGGCTCGGCGCCGGGGGTGGACCGCATGGTGATGCTGCTGGCCGACGAGCCCAATCTGCGCGAGGTCATCGCCTTCCCGCTCAACCAGCAGGGCCAGGACCTGCTGATGGGCGCGCCGGCGCCGGTTCCCGCCGCGCGGCTCAAGGAACTCTCGCTCGCCATTTCGCTCCCGCCCGCGCCGAAGAAGGGCTGAGACGCCCGCCGGCCCAGTGCATCGCCAGCCCAGTGCATCGCCAGCCCTGTGCATCGGCCGCGCCGCCCGCTAAAGCGGGAGGACAGAACGCCGATCACAGGTGAGGAGGAGCCAACATGTCCGACGAATTCCGCGCCCTGGTCATCCGCAAGGACGAGTCCGGCCAGAGCTGCCGCGCCGAGACCCTGAGCGATGCCGAGCTGATGGAGGGCAGCGTCACCGTCGCGGTCAGCCATTCCACGGTGAACTACAAGGACGGGCTGGCCGTCACCGGCCGCGCGCCGATCGCCCGGCGGTTTCCGCTGATTCCGGGGATCGATTTCGCCGGCACCGTCACCGCCAGCGCCGATCCGCGCTTCCAGCCGGGGGATGAAGTGCTGCTCAACGGCTTCGGCGTCGGCGAGACGCATCATGGCGGCTATGCCCGGCGCGCCCGCGTTCCCGGCGACTGGCTGATCCATATCCCCGCCCCGCTCGACGCCGCCGAGACCATGGCCATCGGCACCGCCGGCTACACCGCGATGCTCGCCGTCATGGCGCTGGAGGCGCAGGGGATCAGCCGGGACAGCGGGGATATTCTCATCACCGGGGCTGCGGGCGGCGTGGGGTCGATCGCGATTTCGCTGCTCGCCCATGCCGGCTATCGCGTGCTCGCCTCCTCGCGCCGGGCCGAGGCGGAGGCGGAGTATCTGAAATCCCTGGGGGCGGCGGAGATCATCGACGCGGCGACGCTGTCGGCGCCCGGGCGGCCCTTCGGCAAGGAGCGCTGGGCGGGCGCGATCGATTCCGTCGGCAGCCACACGCTGGCGAACGTGCTGGCGCAGACGCGCTATGGCGGGGTGGTCGCGGCGTGCGGCCTGGCCCAGGGCAGCGACCTGCCGGCGACCGTGCTGCCGTTCATCCTGCGCGGCATCACCCTCGCCGGCATCGATTCGGTGATGGCGCCGCGGGCGAAGCGCGAGGCGGCCTGGGCGCGGCTGGCCGCCGAACTCGACCGCGCGACGCTGGCCCGGCTGACCACGAGGATCGGCTTCGAGGGGATTGAAGCGGCGGCGGCCGACATCGTCGCCGGCAAGGTGCGCGGGCGCATCGTCGTCGAGATCTGAGGCGCGGCCTAGGCCCGCTTCGGGTGCGTCCGCGGGCCTAGGTTCTGTACCTATTGCCATGACTACGGAGCGTCTGATTCAAGTCTGTTTGGAGGACTTGGAACATGGCGGAACTTTTCTGGCTGAACGACACGCAATGGGCTGCGATCGAACCATTGCTGCCGAAGCTTGGCGGCAAGCCTCGGGTTGATGACCGCCGGGTGCTGAGCGGCATCCTGCATCGCTTTCGCGAGGGCTTGCGATGGCGAGCGCTTCCTGAGGCCTATGGGCCACGAACCACGGTGTTCAACCGGTTCAACCGCTGGAGCCAGCGTGGCCTCTGGCAGGAGATCTTTGCGGCCCTGGTCGCCTGCGCGTATCCGCCGCGCATCGCCATGGTGGACAGCACCTCGGTTCGGGCACATCGCGCGGCCGCGGGCGGTAAAGGGGGCGCAAAGCCAGGCTATCGGCCGGTCGAGGGGTGGACGGACGACCAAGATCCACGCCGTCGCGGATGAGCAGGGGCGCATCGCCGCACTCCTCCTGACGCCGGGACAGGCCTCCGACATCAGCGGCGCCAGGGCGCTTCTGCCCACAATACCGCCACCAGAAGAGCTGATCGCCGACAAAGCCTACGACGCCGATGACCTGCGCGCCTTCCTCACCCGCCAAGGCACCAGGCCCGTGATCTCGCCCATGCCCAACCGCCGCGCCATTCCGCCCTTCGACCCCGTCGCCTACAGAAAGCGCAATCTCATCGAACGCGCCTTCTGCAGGCTCAAGGACTGGCGCGCCATCGCCACACGCTACGACAAAACCGCACGAAATTTCCTCGCAGGTATCTGCCTCGTCCTCGCCGTCACATCTTGGATCAGTTGAGTCCAGAACCTAGAGCATTTTCCGATCCATCAGGATCGGATGCCGTGCTCTATCTTGTTGATAAATAGAGCATCTTTATCCGATCAGATGGAATCATCTGATCGGATGATGCTGTAGAGCACGTTCCGATCCATCAGGATCGGATGTCGTGCTCTATCTTGTTGATAAATAGAGCATCTTTATCCGATCAGATGGAATCATCTGATCGGATGATGCTCTAGCCGCAGGCTGAGCAGTGCCGCGGCGAGCAGGATCGCGACCAGCAGCCAGAGGATGTGCAGCGGCGGCACGACCGACGAAATCAGGCCGAGTCCCAGCAGCCCGACCGCCGCCAGCCCGTTCGACAGGCCGAGCGCGATGCCCGAGCCGAGCGAGCGGTTCTCGGGGAAGATGTCCTGCCCCACCAGGATGCCGACCGGCAGGGTGGCGAAGAGGGCGATGCCGAGCAGGCCGAGGGCGATCCATTGCGCAGCACCGCCGGTGAGCAGGAAGGCCGCGAGCAGCGCCGCGCCGGCGAGGCTGGAGCCGGCGAGGATCGGGCGGCGGCCAATCCGATCGGCCAGATGCCCGCCGCCGACATTGCCGATGATGCCGACCACGAGCATCACCGTGATCAGCGCCGCCCCCGCGGTCAGGCTGTGGCCGCGCAGGTGCCAGAGCACCGGCAGGAAGGTTGTGGTGCCGAAGATCGCCAGTGCGCGCAGCGACTGGAAGGCGACCAGCGCGCTCATCGGCCCGAGATGGCGCCGCCAGGCGATCGGCTGGGCCGCGACATGGCGCGACGGCTGCACCGGCAGCACGTTCCAGAGCAGCAGGATGCTCGCCACCGCCGGAATCGCCAGCAGCGAGAGCGCCTTCAGCCCAAAGGTGACGACGACGAAACTCGCGATCAGCGGCCATAGCCCGCGCCCGACCTCGCCGCCCACCAGGAACAGCGACATGCCGAGCCCGACGCGCGGCCCGCTAAGCTGCCGCGCCCCGGCGAGCGCCTGCGGGTGGAACATCGCGTTGCTGATCCCGATCAGCACCAGCGCCGGGAGCAGCAGCGCGAGACTGCCGGAGCGGCCGATCAGCGCCGCCGCCAGCGCAGTGCCGAGCACGCCGGCGGCGATGAAGCGCCGGCCGCCGAAACGGTCCGCCAGCAGGCCGGTGCCGACCTGCAACGCCTGGCCGATCAGCAGCGCCGCCATCACCGTGCCGGCGAGGGAGACGGGTTCGCCCATCGCCACCAGCACCGCCGGCAGCACGCCGGGGAGGTAGTTGGCCGAGCCGTCGTTCAGGAAATGCAGCCAGCTCAGCGCCGCCAGCCGGCCGTAGCGCACACTGCCGCCGACCGTTCGCAATCCCTGATCCATCACCACCGCCATTGTGTTTCTCTGCCGGCCGCCCGGGGGCGCCGGGTTTCACGAAAAGGGATGTTTGCATGACCAAACCGGCGGGGATTTGCAACCCGCGCGGCCGCGGGCGCGCGGCGGGCGCCTATCCGCCGGCTTCGCGCTCCATCGTCTCGCGCATGATGAATTTCTGGATCTTGCCGGTCACCGTCATTGGAAACTCCTCGACGATGCGCACGATGCGGGGGATCTTGTAATGCGCGATCCGCCCCTCGCAGAAGCCGATCACCTCATCGGGCGTCAGGGTTTCGCCGGGGTTGGGCTTCACCCAGGCGCAGGGCACCTCGCCCCATTTCGCGTCCGCGATGCCGAAGACCGAGACGCTGGCGACCTTCGGGTGGGTGAACAGGAATTCCTCCACCTCGCGCGGGTAGATGTTTTCGCCGCCGCGGATCACCACGTCCTTGCTGCGGCCGACGATGGTGCAATAGCCGTCCTCGTCGATCACGCCGAGATCGCCGGTGTGCATCCAGCCGGCGTCGTCGATCGCCTCGGCGGTTTTCGCCTTGTTGCCCCAGTAGCCGAGCATCACCGAATAGCCGCGCGTGCACAGCTCGCCCCGCTCGCCGCGCTGCACGATCCGCCCCTCGGCGTCGATCACCTTGACTTCGAGATGGGGGTGGATGCGCCCCACCGTCGCCACCCGGCGTTCCGGCGTGTCGTCGGTCGCGGACTGGAAACTGACCGGCGAGGTCTCGGTCATGCCGTAGCAGATGGTGATTTCCGGCATGTGCATCCGGTTCATCACCCGGCGCATCACCTCGATCGGGCAGGAGGTTCCGGCCATGATTCCGCCGCGCAGCGAGGAGAGGTCGAACCCCGCGAAACCGGGATGTTCGAGCATGGCGATGAACATGGTCGGCACGCCGTAGAGATGGGCGCAGCGTTCCTCGGCAACGGCGCTCAGCGTCGCCAGCGCGTCGAACCCGGCGGCGGGATAGACCATCGTGGCGCCATGGGTGATCGCGGCGAGATTGCCCATCACCATGCCGAAGCAATGATAGAGCGGCACCGGGATACAGATTTTCTCGCCGTCGCGCAGGCCGATTCCCTTGCCCACGAAATAGCCGTTGTTGAGGATGTTGTGGTGCGAGAGGGTGGCGCCCTTGGGCGCGCCGGTGGTCCCCGAGGTGAACTGGATGTTGATCGGGTCGTCGAATTGCAGGTCGGCGCGCAGGGCTTCCAGCGCCGCGCGGCTCGCAGGTGTCGCGGCGGCGGCGATGGCGGCGAAGGGCGTCATGCCAGCGGGCAGATGAGCCGCGCCGCCGATGACGAAGCGGCGTTCGAGATGCGGCAGGCGGTCCGCCGGAATGCTGTCCAGCATCGCGACATAGTCGCTCGACTTGAAGGCGCGGGCGAGGACGAGGGCGCGGCACTGGACGTCGTTCAGCACGTATTCCAGCTCGGCGGTGCGATAGGCCGGGTTGATGGTGACGAGAATGATCCCCGCCCGCGCCGAGGCGAATTGCAGGATCGCCCATTCGGCGTTGTTGGGCGACCAGATGCCGATGCGGTCGCCGCGGCGCAGGCCCAGCGCGAGCAGGCCGGCGGCGACGTCGTCCGCCGCGCGGTCGAACGCGGCATAGGTGAAGCGCTCGCCGCTTTCGCGCACCACCAGCGCCTCGCGGTCGGGTGGCGGCGGGCGGCCTCCGCCAGGGCGGCGCCGATGGTGATTCCGAGGCGCGGCGTGTCGCCCGGTCCCTGGACGTAGCTGGTGCTCGTCATGATTCGTTGTCTCCCTGCGGCCGAGCGTAATGCAGCCGCCGGACGGCGCAAGGGGGCGGGTGGCCGCGCGGCTGGAGCCGCTCTATAACGGGGCGATGGTTTTTCCCCCGCCGGACCGCGCCTGATGCACGCCCGCCCCAGCGCCACGATCGAACGCCGGCTGGACGAGGCCGCCGCCGCCTGTGCCGCCGCCGGCCGGCAGCTCACGCGGCAGCGCCGCGCCGTGCTCGGCCTGATCCTCGCCGCCGAGGGGCCGCTGACCGCCTACGAACTGCTCGACCGGCTGCGGCAGAGCCATCGCGGCGCCACGCCGGCGACGATCTATCGCGCGCTCGAATTCCTCATCGCTGCGGATCTCGTGCACAAGGTGGAGAGCCTGAGCGCCTATGTCTCCTGCGCCGACCCGGCGGGCGAGGCGCAGGGCCATACCCATGCGGCGCAGTTCTTCATCTGCCGCCAGTGCGGCGCGGTGGCCGAGCTGGAGGACGAGGCGGTGGCCGCCGCGCTGGAAGCCGCCGCGGCGCGGATCGGCTTCGCCCCGGGGGGCGCGATCGTCGAGGTCGGCGGGCTCTGCGCCGCCTGCGCCGCCGGCTAGTGTCCCGAATCTGAAATCCGATGGATTTCAGATGCAGGGCAGAGCACTCTATGACCCGCGCGGGGGCGTGCCGGCGCGGGCGATGGGGGCGACGAATTGCGGCTCGGTGTCCCAGGGGAACAGAATCCAGGTGTCCTGCGAGACCTCGGTGATGAAGGTATCGACCAGCGCCTTGCCGGCCGGCTTGGCGTAGACGGTGGCGAAATGGGCGCGGGGGAGCAGCTGGCGCACCTCGCGCGCGGTGGTGCCGGTATCGACCAGATCGTCGATGATGAGGAAGCCCGCGCCGTCGCCGGCGGCGGTGGGCGGCTTGGTGATGGTCGGCTTGCCGATCCGCTCCTCGTCATAGGTGACGATGCTGACGGTCTCGATCAGGCGGCATTCCAGCTCGCGGGCGACGATGGCGGCCGGGATGAGGCCGCCGCGGGTGATCGCGACGATGCCATCGAAGGGCGCCAGCGCGTTGAGCCGCCAGGCCAGCGCCTTGGAGTCGCGGTGAAGCTGGTCCCACGAGACGGTGTAGTAATGCGCGGCCATCAGAACAGGCGTCCTCCGTCGGGCACGGTGAAATCGGGGCGGATCAGCACGACCTCGCCGTTTTCGTCCGGCAGGCCGAGGGTGAGCACCTCGGACATGAAGGGGCCGATCTGGCGGGGCGGGAAATTGACCACGGCGCAGACCTGCCGGCCGATCAGCCGGTCCGGCGCGTAATGCACGGTGATCTGCGCCGAGGAGCGCTTCACGCCGAGCGCGTCGCCGAAATCGATCCACAGGCGGATGGCGGGCTTGCGGGCCTCGGGGAAGGGTTTCGCATCGACGATGGTGCCGACGCGGATGTCGATCCGGGCGAAATCGTCGTAGGTGATGGTCTGGGACGTGTTCTCGGCCATGAGGCTGCATTGGCCAGCGCGGGCGCATTGTCAATCCGGCGGCGGAATGCGATTGGATCGGCAAACCGTTACAGGAGTGTCCAGAGAATGCGCGATTTCGACTTTCCGGGCCGCAGCGCCGTCTATGCCGGGCGGGCGATGGCCGCGACCTCGATGCCGGCGGCGACCCTCGCCGCGCTCGACGCGCTGCGGGCGGGCGGCAACGCGCTCGATGCGGCGGTGACCGCGGCGGCGGTGCTCGGCGTGATCGAGCCGCACTCGACCGGCATCGGCGGCGATTGTTTCTGCCTCTACAAGAAGGCCGGCAGCCCCGAGGTGATCGCGATGAACGGCTCGGGCCGGGCGCCGGCGGGGGCGACGATCGACTATTTCGAGCGGCAGGGGATCGCCCAGCTCGACAATATCTCGCCGCACGCCGTGACCGTGCCGGGCGCGGTTTCCGCCTGGGAGACGCTGCTCGCGGCGCATGGCAGGCGCGGGCTCGACGCAGCCCTGGCGCCGGCGATCCGCTATGCCGAGGAGGGGCATCCGGTGCATCCGCGCGTCGCGTTCGACTGGAAGCTGGTCGAGGGCAAGCTGCGCCGCAGCGGCGCCGCCGCCCTGCTGCCGGGCGGGGCCGCGCCGGAAGCGGGGACGATGTTCCGCCAGCCCGAGCTTGCGCGCACGCTGAGGGCGATCGCGAAGGACGGGGCGAAGGGGTTCTACGAGGGGCCGGTCGCCGCCGGCATCGTCGCGGAGCTGCGGGCGCGCGGCGGCGTGCATACCGAGGCGGATTTCGCCGCCGGGCGGACCGCGGCGAAATTCGTCACCCCGATCCAGCGGGATTTCGACGGGCTGACGATCTGGGAATGCCCGCCGAACGGCTCGGGCCTGCTGGCGCTGATGCTGCTCGGCATTCTCGAAGGGTTCGGCCCGGCGCCGGACGGGCCGATGGGGCCGATCCGGCTGCACCGGCATATCGAGGCGGCGCGCCTCGTCTATCGCGATCGCGACGCGCTGCTCGCCGACCCGGACCAGGCGGAGGTGCCGGTCGCGCATCTGCTCAGCGACGACTATCTCGGCGGGCTGCGGGCGCTGATCCGCGACGACCGGGCGATGGTGGACCTGCCGCGCGCCGGCGAGACGGCGCTGCCGCTGCACCGCGACACCGTCTATCTCTGCGTGGTGGACGAGGACGGCAACGCCTGCTCGTTCATCAACTCGACCTATGAGAGCTTCGGCTCGGGGATTCTCGCCGGCGATACCGGCGTGGTGCTGCACAATCGCGGCATGGGCTTCCGCATCCAGCGCGGCCATCCGAACTGCATCGCGCCGGGCAAGCGGCCGATGCACACGATCATCCCCGGCATGGCGACGCAGGGCGGCGAGGCGGTGATGCCGTTCGGCGTGATGGGCGGGCACTACCAGCCGATGGGCCAGTCCTGGCTGGTGACCAACATGCGCCAGTACGGGCTCGACGTGCAGGAGGCGCTCGACCTGCCGCGGGTGTTTCCCTTCGCCGGACAGGTGGAGCTGGAGCGCTCGGTGCCGGCGGCGAGCCTCGAAGGGCTGGTCGCGCGCGGGCACAAGGTGGTGCGCGAGGACCGGCCGGACGCGCGGCCGCATGGCGGCGGCCAGGCGATCTGGATCGATCGCGGGCGCGGCGTGCTGATCGGCGGCTCCGACCCGCGCAAGGACGGCTGCGCGCTCGGCTATTGATCCCGCGCCGCGCCGCGCCGTGCCGCCCGTCCCGCGCGCGCGGGCGGGCGGGGCGGCGAAATTCGGGGGGTGAAAATTTCCGGTTCAAATCCGGGCGAAAAAGGCGAATACTGTCTCCCGTCGGGAGAGCAAGGCCATGGAAGACCCCGCCCACGCAGCGGCCCCGCACGGGCCGCGCGCCGTCGCCCTGGTAGGTCCGCAGGGCAGTGGCAAGAGCGCGCTGTTCGCAGCGCTGATCGACGCGGCCGGCGGCGGCGCCGCCGCGCGGCGCGGCGGGCGAGGGCGAAGTTCCACGCATGACATGCAGGTCGGCCACTGCGATTTCCTGGGCGAGCGCTGGGCGCTGCTGGATTGTCCCGGATCGGTGGAGTTCGTCCACGAGGCGGCGGCGGCGCTGGCGGTGGCGGATATCGCGGTGGTGGTGGCCGAGCCTGACCCTGCGCGGGCGATCGCGCTCAGGCCGGTGTTCCGCATGCTGGAGGACGCCGGCGTGCCGTTCCTCGTTTTCGTCAACAAGGTGGACACGCTGAGCGCGCCGGCCGAGGCGCTGGTGGCGGCGATGCAGGCGGAGACCGCGGTGCAGCTGGTGCCGCGGCAGATGCCGCTCCGCGAGGGCGAGCGGGTCATCGGCTATGTCGACCTGCTCTCGGAGCGGGCGTTCCGCTACCGGCCGGATGCGGCCTCGGAGCGGATCGGGCTGCCGGCGGGTGTGGCCGCCACCGAGCAGGCGGCGCATGACGCGCTCATCGACAGCCTGGCGGACCGGGACGACGAGCTGCTCGAACAGGTGATCGAGGGGGCGACACCCACGCCCGCCGAGCTTTACGGCCATTTCCGCAAGGACACGGAGGCGCGCAGCCTGGCCGGGGTGATGTTCGGCGCGGCCGAGCATGCGCATGGGGTGCTGCGGCTGTGGAAGGCGCTGCGGCACGACGCGCCGGAGGTGGGCGCGACGGCGGCGCGGCATGGGGTGGCGCCCGACGGGCCGGCGCTGGCGCAGGTGTTCCGCACGAGCTGGCGCGGGGCGGCGGGCAAGCTTTCATTCGCCAGGGTCTGGCGCGGGGCGCTGCGCGACGGGACGAGCCATGGCGGCGTGCGGATCGGCGGGATGATGCGCTTCGCCGAGGGCGAGTTGCAGCGCGTGGCCGAGGCGGAGGCGGGCGATGTGGTGGCACTCGGCCGGCTCGACGGGGTGGGCACCGGCGGCACGCTGGGCGAGGCGGCGCCGGCGATGGCCTTTCCCGCGCCGCCGCCGCCGCTGCACGAGGTCGCGATCGCCGCGGCGGAGCGGCGCGACGACGTGAAGCTCGCCAGCGGGCTGGACAAGCTGCTGGAGGAGGACCCGGCGCTGCGCCTCGCGCGCGACGCCGACAGCGGCGAGACGCGGTTGGCCGGGCTGGGCGAGATTCATCTCGGCGGCGCGGTGGAGCGGCTGGAGCTGCTTTCCGGCGTCGCGGTGCGGACGGCGCGGCCGCGCGTGGCCTTTCGCGAGACGATCCGCCGCCCGGTGCGCGAGCATGCGCGGCTGAAGCGGCAGACCGGCGGGCATGGCCAGTTCGCCGATGTGACGCTGGAGATCGCGCCGCGCGGGCGGGGCGAGGGATTCGCCTTTGCCGACCGCATCACGGGCGGCGCGGTGCCGAAACAGTATATCGCGGCGGTGGCCGACGCCGCCGAGGAGGCGACGCGGCGCGGGCCGTTCGGCCACCAGGTGGTGGATGTCGCGGTGACGCTGGTCGATGGCGGGTTTCACGCGGTGGACAGTTCGGACATGGCGTTCCGCGCGGCGACGCGGGCGGGCATGGCGGAGGGGCTGGCGAAGGCCGAGCCGGTGCTGCTGGAGCCGATCCACCGCATCACGATCAGCGCGCCGAACGCCTTCACCGCCGGAGTGCAGCGGCTGCTGAGCGGACGGCGCGGGCAGATTCTGGGCTATGCCGAGCGCGCCGGCTGGCCGGGCTGGGACGATACCGAGGCGCTGCTGCCGGCGGCGGAGCTGCACGGGCTCGCGGTCGAGCTGCGGTCGCAGACCGCGGGGCTTGGCAGCTTCGTCCACAGTTTCGCGCATCTGTCGGAAGCGCCGCCGCGGCTGGCCGAGAAGGTGGCGCAGGCGGCGGGCAGCTGATTTTACAGGCAAGGAGACGAGATGGACACGCAGGTTTCCGGCACGCTGGCCGCGCCGTTGCTGATCGGGCGGGATTCGCGGGGCGTGGTCACGCTCACGCTCAACCGGCCGGCGAGTTTCAACGCGCTGTCGGACGAATTGCTCGCCGCCCTCGATGCGGCGATCGGCGCGATCGCGGCGGATGCGGATGCGCGGGTGGTGGTGCTGGCGGCGGCGGGGCGGGCGTTCTGCGCCGGGCACGATTTGCGGGAGATGATCGCGCGCGAGGACGAGGCGGCGCATCGCGACCTCTTCGCCCGCTGCACCCGGGTGATGCTCGGCTTGCAGCACCTGAAGGTGCCGGTGATCGCGCGGGTGCAGGGGTGGCGACGGCGGCGGGCTGCCAGCTGGTGGCGAGCTGCGACCTCGCGGTGGCGGCGGCGAGCGCGCGCTTCGCGGTTTCGGGCATCAATCTCGGCCTGTTCTGCTCGACGCCGAGTGTGGCCCTCGCCCGCGCGGTGCCGCGCAAGGCGGCGCTGGAGATGCTGTTCACCGGCGCGATGATCGATGCCGAGGAGGCGGCGCGGCGCTTCCTGATCAACGAGGTCGCGCCGGATGACGGGCTGGATGACGCGGTGGCGCGGCTCGTGGAGCAGATTCTCGCCAAGCCGCGCGCCGCCCTTGCCATCGGCAAGGCGCAGTTCTACCGCCAGATCGAGCTGGGCATTGCCGAAGCGTATGACGTGGCGGGCGAGGCGATGGCCTGCAACATGCAGGACGCGGCGGCGCGGGAGGGGATTTCACGCTTTCTCGACCGTAGGAAATAATTCCAAACGGCGAGACATCATTCAGTAGGAAACAATTCAGTAGGATGAAATTCCCATCCGGCCCCGGAGGAAAAACCGGGGCCGGAGCAGAACGTCAGTACATGTGCTGGCCGCCGTTGATCGACAGGGTCGAGCCGGTGATGAAATCGGCCTCGTCGGCGGTGAGGAAAACGACGCCGCGGGCGATGTCCTCGGCGTGGCCGAGGCGGCCGACGGGGATTTTCGCGATGATCTTTTCAAGCACTTCCGGCGGCACGGCGCGCACCATGTCGGTATCGACATAGCCGGGGGCGATGGCGTTGACGGTGATGCCGAAGCGGGCACCTTCCTGCGCCAGCGCCTTGGTGAAGCCGTGGATGCCGGATTTCGCGGCGGCGTAGTTCACCTGGCCGTACTGGCCGGCCTGGCCATTGATCGAGCCGATGTTGACGATGCGGCCGAACTTGCGCTCCTTCATCCCATCGAAGGTCGCCTTGCAGAGATTGAAGCAGGAGCCGAGATTGGTGTCGATCACCGCGTCCCACATGTCGCGGGTCATGCGCGCGAGGGTGGCGTCGCGGGTGATGCCGGCATTGTTGACGAGGATCTCGATCGGGCCGAGGCGGCTGGTGAGGCGGGCGATCGCCTCGATGGTCTGCTCGAAATCGCCGACGTCGAATTTCACCGTCTCGATGCCGTGGACGGCGGTGAAATTCTCCGCCGCCGCCTGGTTGCCGGCATAGGTGGCGACGACGGTGCGGCCAGCGGCCTTCAGCGCGACGCTGATGGCCGCGCCGATGCCGCGCGTGCCGCCGGTGACGAGTGCGATTCGAGACATCCTGTTCTCCTCCCGTTTGATCTGGCGTCCGCCGATCAGTTTCGTCGGACAATCTGGACTGGATTGGCGAGTCTGTCCATGATCGAAATCAATCAGTTAGCGATGTTTCATGTCCGGAAGGCGGCGAGGCCGCGGCGCTGGCGGCCGGCCTGATCGAAATTGTCGGGCGCGAGCCATGCGGTGAGCGCCGCCCGCCGGTCGGGCCATTCGGAATCGAGGAGGGAGAACCAGGCGGTGTCGCGGTTGCGGCCCTGGGTGACGGCGTTCTGGCGGAAGACGCCCTCGAAGGTGAAGCCGAGGCGCAGGGCGGCGGCGCGGGAGGGCAGGTTCAGGCTGTTGCACTGCCATTCCACCCGCCGGTAGCCAAGGTCGTCGAAGGCGTGGCGGAGCATCAGGAACAGCGCCTCGGTGCCGGCGCGGTGGCGCCTGAGACGCGGGGTGAAGTTGATCGAGCCGAGTTCGAGCGCGCCGTTCGCCGCGGCGATGTTCATGAAGGCGGCGTGGCCGGCGGGTTCGCCGCTATCCGCCTCGATGATGGCGTAGGCCACGCGGCCGGGGGCGCTGGCCACGGACTCGACATAGGCGTGGAACGCGGGTTCGTCGGCCGGGCGGGCGGTACGCCACCAGGTCCAGTCCCGGTCGTCCGGCGCGGCGCGGAATCCGGCGATGAGGCCGGCGCCGTGGCGTGCGGGGTCGAGACGTTCCAGCCGGCAATAGCGCCCCGCGAAGCCGGCGGCGTCGGGGAGCGGGCGAGGCGTCCAGCCGGGGACGGGCGCGCCGACGATCTGGCCATAGGCGTTGGTTTCGGTCATGCGGTGCGGATCTCGGGTTCGTGGCGGACCGGGAAGTTCATCGACCGGGCGATGAAGCATTTTGCTCCGGCATCGCGGTGCAGGGCGGCGGCGCGGGCGGCGTCGTTGCCTGGCGCGATGGTGACGACGGGCCGCAGGATGGCCTCGATGAACTGGCCAGCGCCGGAGGCTTCCTCCTCCATCACCGCCTCGGCGCGATCCTCGTAGGCCAGCACGGCGATCCCGGCCTCGGCGCAGAGATGCAGATACCAGAGCTGGTGGCAGGAGGAGAGCGAGGCGAGCAGCAGCAGTTCGGGGTTCCAGCGCGCGGGATCGCCGCGGAAGGCGGGATCGGATGTCAGCGCGAGGTCCGGCCGGCCGTCGGCTTCCACCTCGTGGTCGCGGCCATAGGCGGCGTAGGCGCTGGTGCCGGCGCCGCGGTTGCCGGTCCAGCGCAGGGTGGTGGCGTAGCGGTGCAGCCGGCTCAAGCCTGTGTCCCTATTCGCTGTAGGCGCAGGATTCGCCTTCGGAATCGCGGAAGACGGCGACGCGGGCGAGGCCCGGGCAGGCAGGGGCGAGATGCGCCCAGATGAAGCAAGCGAGGTTTTCCAGCGTCGCCGGGCCGAGCCCCTCCACCTCGTCGAGGAAGCGGTGGTCGAGCGCCTCGCGCAGGGCGGCGAGGTGCTGGCCGAGCCTGCCGAAATCCATCAGCATGCCGCTCGCATCCGGCGTGCCGCGCAGCGTGACGGTGGCGCGGTAGGAATGGCCGTGGATGCGGCGGCTCGCCTCGGCGGCGATCTGGCGTTGCAGCGTGTGGGCCGCCTCGAAGCGGAATTCCTTGGTGATTTCGTGCATGGTCAGGGGATGCCGAGATATTTGTGGGTCTGCATCGACAGGCGCCATTGCGGATGGGCGAGGCAGTATTCGATGGCGGCGCGCGTGTTGGCCGCGCGGTCCGGCCCGTCCATCGGCTGGAGCAGGAAATGCGCGAAGTCGAGCCCGGCGAAGCGCTCGGGCGCGGCCTCCGGCTGCGGATAGACCAGCTTCAGCTCCGAACCCTGACGCACCACCAGCTCGGCCCCTTCCTTCGGGCTGACGCAGAGCCAGTCGATGCCCGGCGGCGGTTCGATCGTGCCGTTGGTCTCGACCGCGATCTCGAAGCCCGCTTCATGCACCGCTTCGATCAGCGGCGCATCGAGCTGGAGCAGGGGTTCGCCGCCGGTGAAGACGACGAGGGCATCGCGCGTGGTGGCGGCGGACCAGGTGGCGGCGATGGCGCGGGCGAGGCCGGCGGCATCGGCGAAGCGGCCGCCGCCCGGACCGTCGGTGCCGATGAAATCGGTGTCGCAGAAGCGGCAGGTCGCCGTTGCGCGGTCTTCTTCCCGGCCGGACCACAGGTTGCAGCCGGCGAAGCGGCAGAACACCGCGGCGCGGCCGGCGTTGCGCCCCTCGCCCTGCAGGGTGGGAAAGATTTCCTTTACACTATAGGCCATGATGGCGTGACCTACCGCAAAACGGCGCCGCTGGCGACGGGGGCGGCTTCATTGCCGCCATCCCGCGGCGGCGCGGCTTGATCGGACGGCGCAGTCCCGGCACGATCATGTGCATGAGCGAAACGAACCCGCCGAAACATCATCTGCTGATCGCCGGCACCGGGCGGAGCGGCACGTCCTTTCTCGTGCGTTGGCTGGCGGAGCTGGGGATGGAGACGCATTTCTCCCGCTTCGGCGAACACGCCGCGTGGAACGAGGAGGCCAATGCCGGGGCCGAGAACCTGCCGCTGCCGGCGCTGGACGCGGACATGCCCTATGTCGTCAAATCGCCGTGGGTGACGGAATTCATCGACCAGGTGCTGGCCGATCCGGGGATCGTGCTCGATGGCGTGATCGTGCCGATGCGCAACCTTGCCGACGCCGCCGCGAGCCGGACGATCAACGAGCTGCGGCAGGTGGCGGCCGAGCCCGACTGGCCGCTGGCGATGGAAAAGCCCTGGGCGCATCGGGGGGTGACGCCGGGCGGGGTGGTGTATTCGCTGCATCCGCTCGACCAGGCGCGGGTGCTGGCGCTCGGCTTTCATCATCTGCTGGAGCGGCTGGTGGCGGCGGAGGTGAAGGTGGTGATGGTGTCGTTCCCGCGGCTGATCGAGGATGCGGCCTATCTCTACCGGACGCTGGCGCCGCTGCTGCCGCCGGAGCTGGACGAGGCGGCGGCGGCGGCGGCGCATGCGCGCATCGCCGATCCGGCGAAGGTGCGGGTGGGCGCGGGCGGGCATGACGCGACGCTGGAACGGCTCGACCGGGTGGCGCTGAACCGCGAGATCGGCCGGTTGCGGCGCGAGATGGCGGCGCTGGAGGACCGGGCGGCGGCGGACGAGACGGCGGCGGCGGCGCGGCGCCATGCCGAGACGATCGAGCGCAGCCGGATGTGGCGCGCGCTCGGGCCGCTGCGGCGGGCGCTGCACGGGCTGCGCGGCGGCGGGCGATGACAGCGCTTTCTTTTTCGTGAGAACTGCCCCATATTGTAAAGAGAATGTTACACAACGCGTCCGCCGCACGGAACGGCGGGGGCAGAACAGGGGTTTCGCGCAGATGCGGGGCAGGCTTGTGCCGGACGATCGGGAGGCCTGCGTCCTTCATCCCGGATCCATTTACGGAACATTGATCTTTTCGGCGCCAGAGTGGCGTGACGAGAAAGGCGGTTTGCGCCCATGATGTATGATATCTACCAGACCCAGGACGATTTCCTGGCCCCGTTCAGGATGGCGGCGCGCACCATGCTGCCGCTGTTCGAGCTGATGGAGCCGCCCTTCGGCGTTCCCACCCTGCCGGTGGCCGCCCGCGCGGCGCTGGAGATTTTCGGCAATAGCGGCATTTCCCACAAGCGGCCGGAATTCGGCATCGGCCGCGTGCGCTCGGGCGGGCGGGATGTCGCCGTCAGCGAGACGGTGGTGACCGGCACGCCGTTCGGCGACCTGCTGCATTTCCGCAAGGACATGGCCGAACCCGGCCCGCGCGTGCTGGTCGCCGCCCCGCTCTCGGGCCATTTCGCGACATTGCTGCGCAACACCGTCGAGGTGATGCTCCAGGACCACGACGTGTACATCACCGACTGGAAGAACGCACGCGACGTGCCGGTGAGCGCCGGGCGCTTCGGCTTCGATGACTATGTGGCGCATATCATGGATTTCCTGCGCGAGCTGGGGCCGGGCGCGCATGTGGTCGCGGTGTGCCAGCCGGCGGTGGCGGTGTTCGCCGCGACCGCGCTGATGGCCGAGGCCGGCGATCCGGCGGCGCCGCGCAGCATGACGCTGATGGGCGGGCCGATCGACACCAGGCGCAACCCCTCGAAGGTCAACGACCTCGCCAAGACGCGCGACATCGCCTGGTTCCGCAAGAACCTGATCACCACCGTGCCGGGCCGCTTCGCCGGGGCGGGCCGCGCCGTCTATCCCGGGTTCGTGCAGCTCGCCTCGTTCGTGTCGATGAATCTCGACCGGCATATCGGCGCGCATCTGCGCCAGTTCCGCGCCATCGTCACCGAGGATGACGCGAGCGAGGCGGCGCACCGCAAGTTCTACGACGAATACCAGTCGGTGATGGATCTGACGGCGGAATTCTATCTCGAAACCGTCGAGCGCGTGTTCCAGCGGCACGACCTGCCGCGCGGCCAGCTGAGCTGGCGCGGCCAGATGGTGCGGCCGGCGGCGATCGGCCAGACATCGGTCTTCACCGTCGAGGGCGAGCGGGACGATATCTGCCCGCCCGGCCAGTCGGTCGCGGCGCTCGATCTGTGCACCGGGCTGAAACCGGCGCAGAAGCGCAACCATCTTCAGCTCGGCGTCGGCCATTACGGCGTGTTCTCCGGCTCGCGCTGGGCGAACGAGATCTATCCGCGGCTGCGCGAGGTGATCGCCGCCGCCGGCTGACCGGCGGCGGGCGCAAGGCGGGCGGCTGGCGGAAACACATGCGCCGCCATCAGCCGCCGCACCGCGCGCAGCGTGTGATGGCGCGACAGGCCGGTGGCGATCACCGCATCGGCGCGGCGGCGTTTTTCGGTATCCGGCATCTGCAGGGCGATGATCCGCTCGATCTCGGCGCGGGGCAGGCCGCGGCGCAGCACCCGCGCGATTTGCACCGCGCGCGGGGCGGAGACGGTGAGCGCGAGATCGACCCGCGCCTCGCCGCCGGTTTCGAACAGCAGCGGAATGTCGAGCAGCACGGCGCGGGCGCCGCGCCTTCGGGCGGCGGCGAGGAATTTTGTCTCCGCCGCCCGCACCATGCGGTGCATGATCGCTTCCAGACGGCGCCGCGCGACGGGATCGGCGAGAACTTGTGCGCGCAGGGCGGCGCGGTCGAGCACGCCGGCGCGCACCACGCCGGGGAACGACGCGGCGAGTATGGGAATCGCCGCCCCGCCCGGCGCCTGCAGCGCGCGCACCGTGGCATCGGCATCGAACACCGGCACGTGGCGGCGGCGGAAGATCCCGGCGACGGTGGATTTTCCCATGCCGATCCCGCCGGTGAGGCCGATGATCTTCATCCCATGAGGTCGGCCGCGACGGCGCGGTAGAGCGCATCGTCCACCGCCGGGGTGACGCCGAACCACGCGGCGAAGCCCGGCACCGCCTGGTGCAGCAGCATCCCCAGCCCCTCGACCGCGACGAGGCCGCGCGCCCGGGCCTCGGCCAGCAGCCCGGTTTCCAGCGGGACATAGACGATGTCCGCCACCGCCATACCGGGGGCGGCGCGGGCGAGATCGAGATCGAGCGACTGATGCCCGGCCATGCCGAGCGAGGTGGTGTTGACCACCAGCGCGTGATCCGCCAGCGCGTCCGCCCGCGCCTCCCACGGGATGTGGGCGAGGCCGAAATCCCGCGCCAGCGCCGCCGCGCGCGCGGGCGAGCGGTTGCAGAGGGTGACCTGAGCGCCGGCATCCTGCAACGCGGTGGCGATGGCCCGCGCGGCCCCTCCGGCGCCGAGCACCAGCGCGGGGCCGGCTGCGGGATCGACGCCATGGGCGCGCAGATTGGCGAGAAAGCCCGATCCGTCGGTGTTCGCGCCCTCGATCCCCGTCGGCGTGAAGACGAGCGTGTTCACCGCGCCGGCGCGCCGCGCGCTGTCGGCCACGCGGTCGCACACGGCGAAGGCGGCCTCCTTGTGCGGGATCGTCACGTTGGCGCCGGCGAAGCCCATTTTCGCCAGCGCTGCGACGCAGGCGGCGAAATCGTCCGGGGCGATGGCGAGCGGGAGATAGGCGCCGTCGATCCCGTGGCGTTCCAGCCAGGTGCCGTGCAGGCGGGGCGAGCGGGAATGGGCGACCGGATAGCCGATCACCCCGGCGAGGCGTGCGTGGCCGGAAAGGATCATGACCTGTTTCGATCATGAAGCGGCGCCGGCGGCAAGGGGCGGTTTCGCGCCGGCGGTTCCGCGCCATATCCACGACAGAGCGGAGGGATGTCATGGACGGAACGGGACGGGATGACGTGGCGGTGGTGTTCGGCGCGGGCGGCGGCATCGGCGGCGCGCTGGTGGCAGCACTTGCGGGCGATCCGCGCTTCGCCGCGGTGGTCGGGCTCGGGCGGGGCAGCGCGCCGCGCTTCGACCTGCTCGATGAGGCCAGCATTGCCGACGCGGTGCGGGCGGTGGCGGCGCGGGGCGCCATTCGCCTCGCGATCGATGCGACCGGCTTCCTGCACGATGCGGCACAGATGCCGGAGAAGAGCCTGCGCGAGCTGGATGCGGGCCGCCTCGCCCGCAGTTTCGCGCTGAACGCGATCGGCCCGGCGCTGCTGATGAAGCATCTGCTGCCGGCCTTGCCGCGCGAGGGGCGGGCGGTGTTCGCCACGCTGTCGGCGCGGGTCGGCAGTATCGGCGATAACCGGCTCGGCGGGTGGTATGGCTATCGCGCGTCGAAGGCGGCGCTGAACCAGTTCGTGCGGACGGCCGCGGTGGAGCTGGCGCGGCGGTCGCAGGCGGCGATCTGCGTCGCGCTGCATCCGGGCACGGTGGCGACGGGGCTTTCGTCCCCTTTCGCCGCCACCGGGCTCGACGTGCAGGCGCCGGAGGTGGCGGCGGCGCGGCTGCTCGCGGTGATCGACCGGCTTACCCCAGCCGAGAGCGGCGGGTTTTTCGACCATCGCGGCGAGGCGGTGCCGTGGTAGATGACGGCACCGGCATTTCAGGCGGTGCCGTGGTAGATCAGGCCGTATAGGCCGCGCGGCGGGTGGCCAGCGCGTCGTCCAGCAGGTCGAGCCGGTCCTGGCCCCAGAACAGCTCGCCGTTCAGGATGTAGGAGGGCGCGCCGAACACGCCGGCGGCCTCGGCCATCTCGCGGTTGCGCTGATAGGCGGCTTCGATCTCGGGCGCGGCGGCGCGGGCCTGGAGGTCGGGCGCGATGCCGGATGCGGCGGCGAGATCGGCGATGGTCGCGGGATCGGCGAGGTTGCGCTCCTCGGCCCAGACCGCGGCGAAGACGCGGCGGAGGAACGGGTCGGGGTCGCCGCCGGCGTCCACGATGGCGATCGCCAGACGATCCGCCAGCGCCGGGTCCACCGGGAAGAATCGCGGATGCAAATTGAGCGCGAGGCCGCGGCGGGCGCGCCAGCGTTGCAGCTCGACCAGACGGTAGTGCTGGCGGACCGGGTGGCGTTTGGCCAGCGGCTGGCCGCCGGTTTCGGCGAAGATCGCGCCGAGCGGCACCGGGCGGTACTCGACCGCGGCGCCGTGGCGGCGGGCGATGTCGAGAAAGGCGGCGTGGCCGAGATAGGTCCAGGGCGAGTGGCTGGTGAAGACATAGGTGATGGTGGCGGCCATGGGCGATTTCCTCCGCGCTGCTTGCGTGCTGCGCCCATGTTGATAGGGAAGGAGCGTGCCGGCGCCAAGGGCGGCCCGGCGGCGACCACCGCACTCCGGAGAGACCGAACCGCATGAGTTCCATCCTGACCCTTTCCTGCCGCAACCGGCCCGGCATTGTCGGCGCCGTCGGCCATTTCCTGCACGCGCACGGGCAGGACATCCGCGAGGCGCAGCAATTCGACGACCGGGCGAGCGGGCGCTTCTTCATGCGTGTGGTTTTCGCGCCGGTGGGCGACGCGCCTTCCTCCGGGCTGGAGGCGGAATTCGCCGCGGTGGGACGCGAATTCGGGATGGAGTGGGAAATCATTCCCAGCGGGCACCGGATGCGGACGATGATCCTGGTTTCGCGCTTCGATCACTGCCTGGTCGACCTGGTCTATCGCCAGCGGATCGGCGAGCTGCCGATGGACATTGTCGGCGTGATCGCCAACCATCCGCGCGAGAGCTACGCCCATCTCGATCTCGACGGGATTCCCTTCCACCATCTGCCGATCGCGCCGGACACCAAGATGGAGCAGGAGGCCGAGGTGTGGCGGCTGATGCGCGAGAGCGGCACCGAACTCGCCATCCTCGCGCGCTACATGCAGGTGCTGTCGGACGGGCTGGTGGCGAAGCTGGCCGGGCGCTGCATCAACATCCACCATTCCTTCCTGCCCGGCTTCAAGGGGGCGAAGCCCTATCATCAGGCCTATGCGCGCGGGGTGAAGCTGATCGGCGCGACGGCGCATTACGTCACCACCGCGCTCGACGAGGGGCCGATCATCGAGCAGGATGTCGAGCGCATCTCGCATGGCGACACGCCGGAGGCGCTGGTGCGCAAGGGGCGCGACATCGAGCGCCGGGTGCTGGCGCGCGCCGTGCTCGGGCATCTGGAGCGGCGGGTGTTCATCAGCGGCAGCAAGACGGTGGTGTTCGCCGGCTAGAGCACGTTCCGATCCTTTCGGATCGGATGTCGTGCTTCATCTTGTTGATGCTCTGGAGCCAAAAAGGGGGCGGCGATGTCGCGCGCGGTGCTGTTCGATACGGAAACGACGGGGCTGGAGCCGCTGGGCGGCGACCGGGTGATCGAGGTCGCGGCGATCGAGCTGTGGAACGACCTGCCGACGGGCAGGGTGTTTCACACGCTGATCGACCCCGAGCGCGACATTCCCGCCGAGGCGAGCCGGGTGCATGGCATGACCGGCGCGGATGTCGCCGGCAAGCCGAAATTCGCCGAGATCGCCGCCGAGTTGCTGGAGTTCTTCGCTGGAGATCCGCTGGTCGCGCATAACGCGCCGTTCGATTTCGGCTTTCTCGACGCCGAGTTCGCCCGCATCGGCCAGGCGGCGCTGGACCGGGCGCGGATGATCGACACGCTGGCGCTGGCCAAGCAGCGGTTTCCGGGCATGCCCAACTCGCTCGACGCGCTGTGCCGGCGCTTCGGCATCGACCTGTCCGCCCGCACCACGCATAACGCGCTGCTCGACTGCAAGCTGCTCGCGGAGGTTTACGTCGAGCTGACCGGCGGGCGGCAACGCGGGCTCGACCTCGCCGCCGAGAGCGCGATCCGGCTCGTGGAATATCGCAGCGAGGGGCCGCGCACGCCGCGCCCGATCGCGGTGAGTGCTGAGGAGATGGCGGCGCACGAGGCGTTCATCGACAAGCTGAAGGAGCCGGTCTGGCGGCTGGAGCGGTAGCCGATCCTTTCGGATCGGATGATGCTCTGAATCAGGCGGCGCCGATCGTCCCCGCGCGGCTCACGCCGCGACCGACCAGAGCGCGAAGGCGTAGTTCAGCGCGGTCTGTTTCAGCGCGTCGAACCGGCCGGCGGCGCCGGCATGGCCGGCCTCCATGTCGATTTTCAGCAGTGCCGGCGCGGGGCCGGTGGCAAGCGCGCGCAGCCGGGCGACGAATTTCGCCGGCTCCCAGTAGGTCACCCGCGGGTCGGACAGGCCGCCGGTGCACAGGATCGGCGGATAGGCGCGCGCCGCCAGATTGTCGTAGGGCGAGTAGGCGGCGATGGTGTCGTAGGCGGCGGGGTCGGTGATCGGGTTGCCCCATTCCGGCCATTCCGGCGGGGTGAGGGGCAGGGTATCGTCGGAGATGGTGTTCAGCACGTCGACGAAGGGCACCTCGGCGATCACCCCGGCCCAGAGATCCGGCCGCAGGGTGAAGGCGGCGCCGACCAGCAGCCCGCCGGCCGAGCCGCCCTGGGCGACGATGTTGCCGGCGCGCGCATAGCCGCCGCCGATCAGCGCCTCGGCGGCGGCGATGAAATCGGTGAAGCTGTTCATCTTGTGCGCGGCGCGGCCGCCGAGGAACCAGTTCCACCCCTTCTCGGTGCCGCCGCGGACATGGGCGATGGCGAAGATCCAGCCGCGATCGACCAGCGAGAGGATCGAGGTGCGGAACCACGGCTCCATCGGGATGCCATAGGCGCCGTAGCCATAGAGCAGCAGCGGAGCCGCGCCGTCCAGTGCCTGGAAGCGGCGCATCAGCACCGTCACCGGGACCGACGCGCCATCGGCCGCCATGGCGTCGATGCGCCGTGTTTCGTAGCGCGCGGGGTCGTGGCCGGAGGGGATGTCCTGGGTCTTGCGCAGGATCGCCGTGCGGGTGGCCAGATCGTAGTCGAAGGTCTGGCGCGGGGTGGTGGGCGAGGAATAGACGTAGCGGATCGTCCCGCTGTCGTATTCGAGGCCGGGCTCGGCGCGCAGCACATAGGCCGGCTCGTCCTGCGCGATCTCCCATGCGGCGCCGCCATCGCGCGGGGCGACGATGATGCGGGTGTTCGCCTCGATGCGTTCGAGCCGGACGATGTGGTGTTTCAGCGCGAAGGCGCCGACGAGGTAGCGGCCCGGCCGGTGCGGCACGAGGTCGCGCCAGTAGGCGCGGCCCGGGGCATCGAGCGGCGCCTCGACCAGCTTGAAATCCACCGCGCCGTCGGCATTGGTGCGGATGACCAGACGGTCGCCGGCGTCCTCGACATCGTAGCGCAGGCCCGGCTCGCGCGGGGCGATGAGCGCGGGCGGCGCGGTCGGGTCGTTGCCGGGGATGCGCCAGACCTCGCTGGAGTCCTGGTTGCCGGCGGAGACGAAAATGGAGCCGCCGGACAGGCTGGTCTCGACGCCGAGGAAGAAGCCGGGATCGGGCTCGGCATAGACCAGCGTGTCGCTGCCATCGGCGAGGGCGCGGCGGAACACCTTGGTCGGCCGGCCGTGATCGTCGCGGAACACCCAGAAGATGAAGCGCGCGCAGGGCGAGAAGGTGAAATCGCCGCTGCAGGATTCGATCGGCGGGGTCGTCTCGGCGCCGGTTTCGATCTCGCGGACATGGATGCAATAGACTTCCGACCCTTGCGTGTCTTCCGCCCAGGCGAGCAGGCGGTGATCGGCGCTATGCGCGACTGCCGGGGCGGAGAAGAAGGCGTGGCCCTTCGCGCGCGCCGGCAGGTCGAGCAGGATTTGTTCGGCACCGCCGGCACGCGGCGTGCGGGCAATGACCGGGTGCTCGGCGCCGGGATCGTAGCGGCGGTAATAGGCGTACGCGCCGTGCGGCGCGGGGACGGTGGAGTCGTCGTCGCGGATCCGGCCCTTCATTTCGGCGAGCAGCGTCGCCTGCAGGTCCCTGGTGCCGGCGAGCACGGCGTCGGTATAGGCGTTCTCGGCGAGGAGATGGGCGCGGATCTCGGGATCGAGGGCGGCGGGGTCGCGCAGCACCGCCTGCCAGTTGGCATCGCGCAGCCAGGCGTAGTCATCGGTCCGCACCCGGCCGAGCTGCTCGATGCGGACCGGCTTGCGCGTGGCGGCTGGCGGGGTGGGGTGGGGCGCGTTCTGCTCGTTCATGGGGGCGCTATGCTCTGGTTATCAACAAGATGGAGCACGACATCCGATCCTGATGGATCGGAACATGCTCTAGAAAAGCCCGTGGATCGCGCCATCGGGGTCGAGCCCGATCGCCTCGGCGGCGGGGATGCGCGGCAGGCCGGGCATGGTCATGATGTCGCCGGCGAGCGCGACCACGAAGCCGGCGCCGGCCGAGAGGCGGGCGTCGCGCACCGGCAGGGTGAAGCCGGTGGGCGCGCCGCGACGGTCGGGGTCGGCGGTGAAGCTGTATTGCGTCTTGGCGACGCAGACCGGCAGGTGGCCGTATCCCTGCGCCTCGAACCGGGCCAGGCGCTTGGCCGCCAGCGGCGACAGTTCGATGTCGTCGGCGCCGTAGATGCGCTGGGCGATGGTGCGCAGCTTGTGCGGCAGCTTCATGTCGTCCGGGTAGAGCGGCGCGAAGCGGGCGGATTTCGCCGCGATTGCCTCCATCACCGCCTGGGCGAGATCGGCCGCGCCGGCGCTGCCATCGGCCCAATGGGTGCAGAAGCAGACCCGCGCGCCGCCATCCTCGTCGAGGGCGGTGCGCAGGGCCTCGCGCTCGGCCTCGGTATCGGTGACGAAGCCGTTGATCGCGACGATCACCGGCAGGCCGAAGGCGCGCATGGCGGCGACGTGGCGGCGCAGATTGGCCGCACCGCGGGCGACCGCGCCGGGATTCTCGGCGCCGAGATCGGCCTTGGCCACGCCGGCATGCATTTTCAGCGCCCGGATCGTCGCGACGACGACGGCGCAGGAGGGGGCGAGCCCGGCCTGCCGGCACTTGATGTCGAGGAATTTCTCGCCGCCGAGATCGGCGCCGAACCCGGCCTCGGTCACCACGATGTCCGCCAGCTTGAGCGCGGTGCGGGTGGCGATGACCGAGTTGCAGCCATGGGCGATGTTGGCGAAGGGCCCGCCATGGACCAGCGCGGGCGTGCCTTCCAGCGTTTGTACCAGGTTGGGTTGCAGCGCGTCGCGCAGCAGGGCGGCCATCGCGCCCACCGCCTTGAGATCGGCCGGGGTGACGGCCGAGCCGTCCCGCCGCTCGGCGACGACGATGCGGGCGAGGCGGCGTTGCAGGTCGTCGAGATCGCGGGCGAGGCAGAAGATCGCCATCACCTCGGAGGCGACGGTGATGTCGAATTTCTGCTCGCGGGCGGCGCCGTTCGCGCCGTCGCCGAGGCCGAGAACGGTCTGGCGCAGCGCGCGGTCGTTCATGTCGATGGCGCGGCGGAAGGCGATCCGGCGGGGGTCGATGCCCAGCTCGTTGCCCCAGTAGACATGGTTGTCGAGCAGGGCGGCGAGCAGGTTGTTGGCGCTGGTGATGGCGTGGAAATCGCCGGTGAAATGCAGGTTGATCTCCTCCATCGGCCCGATCTGGGCGCGGCCGCCGCCGGTCGCCCCGCCCTTCTGGCCGAAGCATGGGCCGAGCGAGGGTTCGCGCAGCGCGATCATCGTGCGCGCGCCCGCGGCGCGCAGCGCATCGCCGAGGCCGATCGAGGTCGTCGTCTTGCCCTCGCCCGCCGGTGTCGGGCTGATGCCGGCGACGAGGACCAGCGCGCCGTCCGGCCGGTCTTCGAGCGAGCGGATGAAGCCGGCATCCACCTTGCCCTTGTGGCGGCCATAGGGGATGAGCGCCTCCGCCGGAATGCCGGCGGCGGCGGCGATGTCGCCGATCGGGCGCAGGCTTGCAGCGCGCGCGATGTCCAGATCCGAGGCCATGAACCCTCCCGTTTTGTAATCTTCAGTTATGTCCGCGCGGCGGGGGGCAGGCAAGGCTCCCGCCGCGCGCCGCGGCAAGGCTTTCACCCCGCGGCACGCGGCAAGGCTTGCGAGCAGGGGGCAGGCGCCGGTAAATAGCGGCCATGACATTGCCGTTCTCCCTGCCGGCCTGGATGCCGTCCTGGCTCGGGCTCGTGCTGCTGCTGGTCGGCCTGCTCTATGCGCTGGCGATGCTGGCCATGCCGTTCTCGGTGTTCGGCGTGAAATCGCGGCTGGAGGCGATCGAGGAGCAGCTTGAGCAGGTGCAGGAGGAGCTGCGCATCCTGACCATGCGCCTGCCCGAGCCGCTGCGCGGCGTCACGGTGGACGAGGGGCTCTACGATCCGCTGCCGCGCGCCGCCGCCGGCCAGGAGCGCGTGGCGCGCCGCCCGACCGCCGCCGCGCCGCCGCCCGAGACGGTGCGGCCGGCGCCGCGCGCGCCGATCGGGCGTGAGATTCCGCCGCCGCCGCGCGCCGCCGCGCCGCGCGGCACCCCGCCACGGCGGATCGAACCGCGGCTCGACTAGGCCGCGAGCCGGCTGCTAGCCTCCGCCCATGAGCCAGTTTCAGGGCGGCGACGCGCCGACATTCGCGACTTTTCCCACCTTTCTCGGAACCGGGCGCCGCGCGCCTGACGCGGCCCATGTGGTGGCGGGGATTCCGCTCGATCTCGGCGTGACCAACCGGGCCGGCGCGCGGTCCGGCCCGGCGGCCATCCGTGTCGCCTCGCGCATGCTGGCGGGGAACCATCATCCGCACTACCGCGTCATGGTCGATGAGATGGACCTTGCCGATGCCGGGGATTTCGCCATCGCCCTCGGCGACCTGAAGGAAAGCCTCGCGCTGATCGAGGCGCAGGCGGCGGGGATCGGCCATCTGATCGCGCTCGGCGGCGAGCACGGCATCACCCTGCCGCTGCTGCGCGCGCTGGCGACGGCGCGCGGCGGACCCGTCGGGCTCGTGCATTTCGACGCCCATGCCGATACCTGGGCGGAGAATTTCGGCCAGGCCTACAGCCACGGCTCGGTGTTCTACCACGCGCTGAGGGAGGGGCTGGTCGATCCGCGGCGGATGATCCAGATCGGCATCCGCTCGCCCCTGCTCAACGAGGCGCAGGACTGGACGCTGGCGCAGGGGGTGACGGTCCTTTCGGCGCAGGACGTGCACGAGCAGGGGGTGGAGCGCGTCGCCGAACGCATCCGCGCGGTGGCGGGGACGGGGGCGACCTATCTCAGCTTCGATATCGACTGCCTCGATCCCGCTTTCGCGCCGGGCACCGGCACGCCGGAAATCGGCGGGCTGGCGTCGTGGCAGGCGCAGGCGCTGCTGCGCCGGCTCGGCGGGATCGATTTCGTCGGCATGGATCTCGTCGAGGTCGCGCCGGCCCATGACGTCAGCGAGATCACCGCGCTCGCCGGGGCGACGATGGTGTGGGAGTATCTCGCGCTGCTCGCCTCCCAGGGGCGCTGAGGCGAAAGGCCCGGCATCGGGCGATGCCGGGCCTGGAAGGTCGGGCGTTCAGACGCGCGGGACTACCAGTTGTTGTCGGGGTCGAAATCGCCGCCGCCGGCATCGCCGCCGTCCCAGCCGGGATTGCCGAGCAGGCCGTCGTCACGATCCGGCGGCATGCCGCCCGGATCGCCGCCATTGGGGTCGATCATCGGCGCGCCGCCATGGCCGCCGGCCAGACCGTCGATGATGCGTTCGCCGGCGGCGAAGCCGGCGCCGGCGGCAAGGCCGGTCATCAGCGAGCTGCCGAGTCCGCCGCCGCCGAAGCCGCCGCCCATGCCGCCACCGGGTGCGCCATAGGGCGGGGCACCGTTCGGCGGCATGCCGCCGGGTCCATAGCCGGGCGCGCCGGGCCACGGGGCCTGCATCGCGCGGCGGCGGCTGTTGCCGAGCCAGCGGACCAGCAGGAACAGCACCACCAGCCCGCCGATCACCAGCACCGCCGGATGGATATGCGCGCCGCCGCGCACGGCGGCGGGCGCGGCCGGGGCGGCGGCGAGATGCGCCTTCAGCGCGGCGACGCGGCCGGGATCGGCGAAGGGCAGGCCGGGCGCGTAGGTTTCGGCGCGGGCGAGCGAGGCGCGCGCGGCGGCGATGCGGCCGGTCGCGTCCTCCGCCTCGGCCTTCAGATACCAGGCGACGCCGCTTTGCGGGTGGGCGCGCAGCGCGCCGCGCAGGTCGGCCAGCGCCGTGTCGGCATGGCCGCCGGCGATCAGCGCCTGGATTTGCTGCGGCGTGGGCGATGCGGCATGCGCCGGGGCGAGGGACAGGCCAGTGCCCGCGAACAGGAGCGCGGCGAGCAGGATGGTGCGAACGATCTTCAACCCCTTCATAGGGACCTCCGCGGGCCGGTGGTGATGGAGGAGATGCGCCAGCCCGTATGGCCGATATAGGCAAAGGCGGCGGCGAATCACAGATCCGTGCGCCGGCTCTCGACAGCGCCGCGGCGGGCGGCGAGACTGGCGCCGACCCGCAGAGGAGAGCCGACCCCGATGACCGACCACGCGCCAGCCCCGCCCACGCTCGACACGCTCGCCCGCGACCTCGCGGCGGGGCGCACCACCGCTGCCGCCCTGGTCGAGGACTGCCTCGCCGCGATCGCCGATCCGGCGGGGGACGGGGCGCTGGCGTTCATTTCGGTCGATGCGGCGGGGGCGCGGGCGGCGGCTTCGGCGTTCGACGCGATGCGCGGCACCGGCATGGCGCCCTCGCCCTGGGCCGGCATCCCGATCGCGGTGAAGGACCTGTTCGACGTCGAAGGCCAGGAGACCCGCGCCGGCTCGAAGGTGCTGGCCGGAAGCGGGCCGGCGGCGCGGGATGCGCCGGCCATCGCCCGGCTGCGGCGGATGGGGTTCGTGCCGATCGGCCGCACCAACATGACCGAGTTCGCCTATTCCGGCATCGGCACCAACCCGCATCACGGCACGCCGTCGGCGCGCTGGCGGCGCGAGGGGAAGCGGATTCCGGGCGGCTCGTCCTCGGGCTCGGCGGTCGCGGTGGCGGCGGGGATGGCGCATGCCGGCATCGGCACCGATACTGGCGGGTCGTGCCGGATTCCGGCCGTGTTCAACGATCTCGTCGGGTTCAAGCCGACGGCGCGGCGGATTCCGCGCGAGGGGGTGGTGCCGCTGTCCTCCTCGCTCGATTCGGTGGGGCCGCTGGCGCGCTCGGTGGGCTGCTGCGCGCTGCTCGATTCGATCATGGCGGGCGCGCCGGAGGCCCCGCCGGCGCCGGCGTCGTTGGCCGGGCTGCGGCTCGCTGTGCCGGGCGATGTCGCGCTCGATGCGCTGGACGATGTGGTCGCCGCCGGGTTCGACGCGGCGCTGCGCCGGCTTTCGGCGGCCGGGGCGCGGATCGAGACCATCGCGATGCCGGAATTCGCCGAGGTCGCGACGCTGAATGCGCGCGGCGGGCTGACGGCGGCCGAAAGCCATGCCTGGCACCGCGCGCTGCTGGAGCGCGGGGCGGATGCGTATGACCCGAGGGTGCTGGCGCGGCTGCGCCGGGGGGCGGAGCTTTCGGCGGCGGATTACATCGACCTGCTTTCCGGCCGCGCCGATCTGGTGGCGCGGGCGCGGGCGCGGCTCGCCCCGCATGACGCGCTGCTGATGCCGACCGTCGCCATCCTGCCGCCGACGATCGCGGAGATGGACGACGATGCGGCCTTCACCGCCGCCAATCTGCGGGTGTTGCGCAACCCGACGCTGATCAACATGATCGATGGCTGCGCGATCTCGCTGCCGCTCAACGCGCCGGGTGAGGCGCCGGTGGGGCTGATGGTCTGCGGCGCGGCGGAGACCGACCGGCGGATTTTCGCCATCGCCGCCGCGATCGAGGCGCTCGGCCTGAACCAGCAATAAGACGGGAACCATGGGGGAGATGACGAGGATGACCGACGCGATCCGTGTGGATGACGTGCTGCCCGAGGATGCCGGGCGGGCGACCCTTGCCGGCCGCGCCTTTCTGCCCGGCGCGGGGCCGGTGGTGGTGGCGGTGCGCGGCGCCGAGCTGGTCGACATCACCAGCCGCGCGGTGCCGACCGCCTCGGCGCTGTTCGCGCTCGACGATCCCGCCGGGCACGCAAGCGCCGCGGCGGGGCGGACGATCGGGCGGGTGGATGAAATTCTCGCCAACAGCGACGAGGCGCGGCGCGATCCGTCACGCCCCTGGTTGCTCGCGCCGGTTGATTTGCAGGCGGTCAAGGCGGCGGGGGTGACGTTCGTGGTCAGCCTGCTGGAGCGGGTGATCGAGGAACAGGCGCGCGGCGCGCCGGAGAAGGCGCGGGAGATCCGCGCCGATCTCGACCGGCTGATCGGCGCCGACCTGCGCGCGCTGCGCCCTGGCTCGGCGCAGGCGATGGCGGTGAAGGCGGCGCTGATCGAGCGCGGCCTGTGGTCGCAATATCTGGAGGTCGGCATCGGGCCGGACGCCGAGATCTTTACCAAGGGCCAGCCGATGAGCGCGGTGGGGTTCGGCGCGCATGTCGGCGTCCATCCGCGTTCCACGTGGAACAATCCGGAGCCGGAGGTCGTCGTCGCGGTGTCGCCAGCGGGGCGGATCGTGGGGGCGGCGCTCGGCAACGACGTCAATCTGCGCGATTTCGAGGGCCGCTCGGCGCTGCTGCTCGGCAAGGCGAAGGACAACAACGCGAGCTGTGGCCTCGGCCCGTTCGTGCGGCTGTTCGATGACGGGTTCACGATCGAGGATGTCCGCCGCGCCCGGCTCGACCTGACGGTGGAGGGGGCGGACGGGTTCCGGCTCGAGGGGATGAGCTCGATGACCGAGATCAGCCGCGACCCGGTCGAGCTGGTCGAGGCCGCCGCCGGGCCGCATCACCAGTATCCGGACGGGTTCGTGCTGATGCTGGGGACGATGTTCGCGCCGATCCAGGACCGCGACCGGCCGGGCGAGGGCTTCACCCACAAGGATGGCGATCTCGTCACCATCGCCTCTTCCCGGCTGGGGCGGCTGCGCAACCGGGTGCGGCCGTGCCCGGACTGCGCCCCCTGGAGCTTCGGCGCGCTTGAGCTGATGCGCAGCCTCGCCGCCCGCGGGCTGCTCTGATCGGCGCCAGGCGGCCGGTTCAGCGCGGCCGGTTCAGCGGCCGAAGCGGCGGTCGCGGCGCTGGAAGGCGCGGATCGCCCGCAGGTAGTCGATCCGGCGGAAGGCGGGCCAGGTGGCGTCGCAGAAATGCAGCTCGCTGTGAACGCTCTGCCAGAGCATGAAGCCGGAGAGGCGGATCTCGCCGCTGGTGCGGATGATGAGGTCGGGGTCGGGCATGCCGGCGAGGTAGAGATGGCGGCGGATCGCCTCCGGGCTCACGGCGGCGGCGGCCTCGGCGCAGCCCATCCCGGCGGCGGCGCATTCGGCGAGCAGGGCGCGCACCGCGTCGGCGATTTCCTCCCGCCCGCCATAGCCGATGGCGAGGGTGACCGTCATGCCGTCATTGCCGCTGGTCGCATCCTCGGCGGCGTCGATCGCTTCGAGCAGGGCGGGGGCAGGATGTCGCGCCGGCCGATCGCGGCGAGGCGGACGCCGCGGCGGCTGATGTGCGGATCGGCGACGAGGGCGCGCATCTTGGCCTCGACGGCGCCGAGAATGCCGCCCACCTCGGCCTCCGGCCGGCCGAGATTGGCCGGGGAGAACACCCAGAGCGTGATCATCGGAATGCCCAGCTCGGCGCTCCAGGCGAGGATTTCGTCGAGCTTGGCCGCACCCCGGCGATAGATCTCGCCGGGATCGTTCAGCCCGGCGCGGCGGGCGTGGCGGCGGTTGCCATCGAGGATGATGCCGACATGGCGCGGCAGCGCGCCGGCGGCGACCTCGCGGGTGAGCCGCGCCTCGTACAGCCGGTAGACAAGGCCCCAGCCGAGCCGCCGCATCGCCCCGGTCAGCCTGGCGCGGCGGCGGGCGGATGGCCCCGGCGCTCCGGCCCGATCGTCTGACATGCGGGGTTTGTGGGCCGGGCGGGGGCGGAATGCAAGCGCTCGGGACGGCACCGCAACGAAACGCCCGGCCCGGCGGTTGACATTTCCGGCGGGAGCGGGAAGCTGCCGCGACCTTCACGCACAGGATCGACCATGACCGGGATGCAGACCAGGCCGCGCCACCAGGGCGTCTTTCCCGTGGTGCCGACGATTTTCGACGCGGCCGGCCGGCTCGATCTCGAAGGCCAGTGCCGCGCGGTGGATTTCATGATCGACGCCGGCGCGGACGGGTTGTGCCTGCTCGCCAATTTCTCCGAGCAGTTCGTCCTCGCCGACGAGGAGCGCGAGATCCTGATGCGGCGGATGCTCGAACATGTCGCCGGACGGGTGCCGGTGATCGTGACGACGAGCCATTTCAGCACCGATCTCTGCATCGAGCGCAGCCGCCGCGCCGAGGCGATGGGGGCGGCGATGGTGATGGTGATGCCGCCCTATCATGGCGCGACCATCCGCGTCGGCGCCGCCGGGTTGTGGGAATTCTTCCAGCGCCTGTCGGATGCGATCCGGATTCCGGTGATGATCCAGGACGCGCCGGTGGCCGGCACGCCGCTGCCGGCCGAGCTGCTCGCCGAGATGGCGCGCGAGATCGCGCAGATCGCCTATTTCAAGATCGAGACGCCGCAGGCGGCGGCGAAGCTGCGCCGGCTGATCGAGCTGGGCGGCGCCGCGATCGAGGGGCCGTGGGACGGTGAGGAGGCGATCACCCTGCTCGCCGATCTCGACGCGGGGGCCACCGGGGCGATGACCGGGGGCGGCTATCCCGACCTGATCGGCCCGATCGTGCATGCCTATCTGGCCGGGCGGCGCGGCGAGGCGGTGGCCGGCTACGAGCGCATCCTGCCGCTGATCAATTACGAGAACCGCCAGTGCGGGCTGATCGCGGCGAAGGCGCTGATGCGCGAGGGCGGGGTGATCCGCAGCGAGGCGGTGCGCCATCCGCTGGCAGCGCTGCACCCGGCGACGCGCGAGGGGCTGCTGGAGGTCGCCCGCCGGCTCGATCCGCTGGTGTTGCGTTGGGGGTGAAGGCCGGGGCGGCTTCGCGCCCGGCTGGCGGTTGTGCGGGTGGCGGGCGGTGGCGCGGGCTTGCCGGGGCGGCGCTGCTGCTCGCGCTGGCGGGCTGCGCGCCCTATCGTCCGGCGCCGATCGACCCGGCGGTGACGGCGACGGCGCTGACCGCGCGGCGGCTGGACCAGACGGGGCTGCTGCGCTTTCTCCGCGCCATGGGCGCGCGGCCGGAGCGCGGGTTCGGGCTGCGGGCGCTGACGCTGGTCGCGGTTTATGAACGCCCGGCGCTGAAGCTCGCCACCGCCGAGGCCGGCGCGGCCGCGGCGGGCGTGGTGCTGGCGCGGCAGGTGCCGAACCCGACCCTGTCGCTGTCGCCGACTCTCAACGCGACGCAGGCCAGCCCCTCGCCGATCCGGATCGGGCCCGCAATCAGCTTTCTGGTGGCGAATTTCGGCGCCCGGCAGGCCGGCATCGCCGCCGCCGAGGCGCGGGTGGCCGCCGCGCGCGACATGATCGCCGCCACCGCCTGGCAGGAGCGCGGCGCGGTGCGCGCGGCGCTGCTCGCCCTGTTCATCGATCGCCGCGCCCTGCGGCTCAGCCGGCGGCTGGCCGGTGCGGCGGGGGAGATCGAGACGGTGATCGCCGGGCGGGCGGCGCGCGGGATGTTGGCGGCGAGCGCTCTCGCCGGCGCCGCGCAGGCGGCGGACCAGGCGCGGCTCGCGGTGGCGCGGGACGAGGCGCGTCTTGACGCCGACCGCGCCCGGCTCGCCGCCGCGATCGGCATGCCGGCGGCGGCGCTGCGCCATGCGCGCCTGTCCTTCGCCGCCTTCGCCCATCCGGTCGCGCCGCGCGATCTGCCGGCGCTGGTCCGTCGCGCGCTGATCGCGCGGCCCGAGATCGAAGCCGCGCTGGCCCGCTATCGCGCCGCCGACGCCGCGCTGCGCCAGGCGGTGGACAGCCGCTTCCCCGGGCTGCGGATCGGGCCGGGGTATGAATACGACCAGGGGGACAACAAGTTCGCGCTCTCGCTGTCGCTGCCGCTGCCGGTGTTCAACCAGCACCAGGGGCAGATCGCGGTGGCGCGGGCGCGGCGCCGCGTGGCCGCCGCCGCGTTCGAGCGGGCGCAGGCGCGGGCGCTGGGGCGGATCGACGCCGCCGCCGCCGTGTGGCGGGGCAGCCGCGCGGTGCTGCGGGCGGCGCGGCGGCTGGAGGCGGTGGCCGAGCGGCGGGCGGCGCAGGCGGCGGCGGCCTATCGGCTCGGCGCCACCGGGCGGCTGCGGCTGGTCGAGGCGCGGCGCGCGGCGCTGCTCGCCCGCAGCCAGCGCCTTGCCGCCGAGGCGGCGGCGCTGCGCGCCCTCGCCGGGCTTGGCGATGCGCTGGAGATGCCGGTTTTCAGGGAGACGCCCGCATGAGGCAGGGACGATATCGCGCGGCGGTGGCGTTGGCGGCGGCGTTGGCGGCGGCGCTGCTGCCGCCGCTGGCCGGCGGCGCCGCGCGCGCGGCGGGTGTGACGGTCGGCAAGGCGACGCTGGCGAGCGGGCTGATCGGCACGATGACGCCGAAGCTGCGCACCGAGGCGCCGCAGCTTCATGCCGAGGGGCGGGTGCTCGACCCGGCCCCGGCGATCGCCCTGCACGGCCGGATCGTGGCGGCGCAGGTGGCGGCGACGCTGGATGCCGCCACGCTCGCGCGCACCCGCAGCCTCTATCATGCGGCGGGCAATGTGTCGCGGGCCAGTCTCGAACAGGCCGAGGCGGCGGCGCGCGGCAGTGCCGCGCGGCTCGCGACCTTGCGGGCGGAGGCGATCGCGCGGTTTGGCGTGAAGCTCGGCCGCGCCATCGCGCAGGATGGGCCCGCGTTCCGCGCCATCGCCGCCGGCGGCGCGCTGGTGCTGGCGGTGCGGGCGGGGCCCGCGCTGAAGCCGGCGCCCGCCCGCGCCACGGCGCGGCTGCCCGACGGGACGGCGGCGGCGCTGCGGGCCATCGGGCCGGCGGGGGTTCTGCCGCCGGGGCTGGTGGGCCAGGCGCTGCTGTTCACCGGCCCGTCGCTGCCGGTGGGCACGCCGCTCGACGTGTCGCTGCCGGCGGGGCGGAAGATCGCGGGATATGACGTGCCGGCGGCCGCGCTGGTCTGGCATCGCGGCCGGGCCTTCGTGTTCGTGCGGACGGCGCCGGGGCGGTTCGCCGCGATCGCGGTCGGCGGCGCGTCATCGGCGGCGGCCGGCGGTGCTGCCACGCGGTTCGTGCCGGCGCAGGCGCTGCCGCCCGCGCCGGCGATCGTCGTTCGCGGCGCCGGGCTGCTGAATTCGATGCTGGCCGGCGGTGGCGATGCCGCCGATCAGGATTGAGACAGCCCGCATGCTCCCCGCCATCGTCCGCATCGCGCTGCGCTATCGTCTCGTCGTCGTGCTCGTGGTCGCGGGGCTCGCCGCGATCCAGATCGCGCGGCTGCCGGGGGCGCGGTATGACGTGTTTCCCGAATTCACCGCGCCGACCGTTCTGATCGAGTCGGCGACGCCGGGGTTCAGCGCGGTGCAGACCGAGCAGCTGGTGACCGACCGGCTGGAGCGGCGGCTGACCGGCCTGCCGGGCCTCGCGCGGATGCGCTCGACCTCGGAGGCCGGGCTGTCGGTGGTGCATCTGGTGTTTCACGGCGGCACCGACCCCTATGCCGACCGCCAGCGCGTCGCCGGGCGGCTCGCCGAGCTGGGCGCGATCCTGCCCGCCGGGGTCGTGCCGCGTCTCGCGCCGATGCAGTCCTCGACCGGGACGGCGCTGGAGATCGGGCTGTATCCGCGGGCCGGCATGTCGCTCGAACGGCTGACGGCGATCGCCGAGACCGAGCTGCGCCCGGCGCTGCTGGCGGTGCCGGGGGTGGCGAAGATCGTGATATTCGGCGCCCGGCCGCCGCAATTCGACATCGCGCTGCGGCCGGGGCGGCTGCTGGCGACCGGATTCACCGCCGCCGACGTGGCGCGGGCGGCGCATGCGGCGAGTGCGGTGATCGGCGCCGGGTTCATCGATACCGGCGCGCAGCGCCTGGTGCTGGCGCCGGAAGGCCAGGCGCGCGACGCGGCGGCGCTGGCGCAGAGCTGGCTCGGGACGCGGGGCGGCCTGCCGGTGAGCATCGGCGATGTCGCCCGGGTGCGGGTCGGCGCGCCGCCGGGCTTCGGGGCGGCGCTGATTCATGACCGGCCGGGGCTGCTGCTGCTGGTCTCATCGCTCTACGGCGCCAACACGCTGAAGGTCGCCGACCAGGCGGGGCGGGTGGTGGCCCGGCTCACGCCGGGGCTGCTGGCGCAGGGCGTCGGCGTCGATCCGCGCGCCTTCACCCCGGCGGCGTTCATCCGCATCGCGCTGCTCGATCTCGGCCATGTGCTGCTGATCGGCGCGGGGCTGATCCTGCTGGTGCTGCTCGCCGCCCTGCGCGACTGGCGGGCGGCGCTGATCTCGTTCATCGCCATTCCGGTTTCGCTGCTGGCGGCGGTGGGGGTGATCACGGCGCTCGGCGTCACGCTCAACACCATGGCGCTGGCGGGGCTGGCGATCGCGCTCGGCGAGCTGGTGGACGACGCGGTGGTGGATGTCGAGAACATCACCCGGCGGCTGCGGGAGAACCGGGCGCGGGCGGCGCCGGAGCCGATGCTGCCCGTCATCCTGCGCGCCTCGCTGGAGGTGCGCAGCGCGATCGTCTTCGCCAGCGCCGCGGTGATCGCCGCCTTCACCCCGGTGATCATGCTCGGCGGCGTGGCCGGGCGGCTCTTCGCGCCGCTCGGTATCGCCTATATTGCGGCGATCGCCGCCTCGCTCGCGGTGGCGCTGGTGGTGACGCCGGCGCTGGCGGCGCTGCTGCTCGGGCGCGGCGGCGGGCGGGCGCGGACCCCGCCGATCGTGCTGCTGCAACCGGCCTATCAGCGGCTGCTGGCCGGGCTGGAGCGCGCGGGCGGGATGGCGGCGGCGCTGGCGCTGGTGGCCGTGCTGGCGGCCGCGGCGAGCGTGCCGCTGCTCCAGGCGCGCTTCCTGCCGCGGTTTCGCGAGAACGACGTGATCGTTCACTATCTCGCCGCCCCCGGCATGTCGGTCGATGCGATGCTGGCGATCGGCCGGCAGGTGGTCGGCACGATCGACCGCCTGCCCGAGGTGGCCAACGCGGTGATGCATATCGGCCGCGCCTCGATGAGCAACGGCCATGCCGGGGTGAACAAGGCCGAGATCGACATCACGCTGAGCCGGCGCGGGAACCGGCACGCGGCGCGCTCGGCGCGGCGAATCCTCGATGCGGTGCGCGGCATCGAGGGCCTGTCGTGGTGGAGCCGGACATTCCTCTCCGAGCGAATTGATGAAAGCGTGTCCGGCGATACCGCGCCGGTGACGGTGGCGGTGTTCGGGCCGGATCTCGCGCGGATCGACGCGGCGGCGCGGCGCATCGCCGCCGTGGCGCGGCGCCTGCCCGGCGTGAGCGCCGCAGCACCGGTGGCGAGCGCCGCCGAGCCGACCCTCGCCATCACGCTCGACCGCGCGGCGATGCTGCGCTTCGGCGTCAGCGCGCGGGCGGCGCTCGACGCGCTGCGGCTGGCCTATGCGGGGCAGATTGTCGGGCATGTCTATCTCGGCACGCTGGTTCAGCCGGTGGTGGTGACGCTGCCGCGCGCGCTGCGCCGGGCGCCGGACGGGGTGGGCGACCTGCCGGTGGCGGCGGCGGGCGGCCGGGTGGTGACGCTAGGGATGATCGCGGCGATCCGGCAGACGCGCTCGCCGGCGCAGATCCTGCACGAGGAGGGACGGCGGGTGCAGGTCGTCGCGGTGCAGACCCGGCACGGCGGGGCGGCCGCGGCGATCGCGGCGCTGCGCCGGCGGCTCGGGCGGATGCGGCTGGGGGCGGGCGTTTACGTGGAGTATGGCGGCACGGCGGTGGCCGGCGGGGCGGCGCGGCGCGCGCTCATCGCCGATGCGGGGATCGCGCTCGCGGTCATTCTCGCGCTGATCGCGCTGGCGCTGCGCGACGCGCGGGCGGTGGCGCTGGTGGTGGGCATCCTGCCGGTCGCCTTCGCCGGCGGGGTGGCGACGGTGTGGATTTTTCTCGCCGGCCATCTCGGCCTCGGCGCGATGGTGGGGCTGGCGACGCTGTTCGGCCTGACGCTGCGCAACGGGCTGCTGTTGCTGATCCACATGCGCCGGCTGGCGACCGAGGAGGGGCTGGCGTGGTCGGCGGCGACGGCGCGGATGGCGGCGGCGGACCGGCTGCCGGCGATCGTGATCACCGCCATCGTCACCGCGCTGGGGCTGCTGCCGCTCGCCATCGCCTCCGGCTCGCCGGGCGATGCGATCGAGGGGCCGATGGCGATCGTGATCCTGGGCGGGCTGCTGACGGCGACGCTGCTGTCGTTGTTCGTGCTGCCGGTGCTCGCGCCGCGCCTCGCCCGGTTTCGCCCGCGCCGGGACGACGGGCTGGGCTGACGCCCCGATATGCGGCGGCTTCCCGCGGGCAAGAAAAATCCCGGCGCATGGGGATGCGCCGGGATGTCTGGCCCCTGGCGCATATGGATGCGCCGGGATTGCTGGCCTTGGCGTGATCAGGGAGTCGGGTTGGTGCTCGGCAGCGGGTTGAAGTCGGCCGGGATCGTGGTGGCGATGCCCTTGGCGACGTCGGTCGGCACGATGTGGTCGGCCCGGCAGCCATTGCCGCCATAGTGCGGCAGCGACATGATCACCTTGTTGGGGATCATCGCGTAGCTGGCCGGCAGCGGCGCCGCCCGGCCGGTGAGGCGGGCCGGATCGAAAGCGCCCATCAGGTCGCCGACATAGGGGGTCAGCGCGTCGGACGGGCCGATATTCGCCTCGCCGAACTCGCTCTCGCCATCGGCGCGGCCCTTCAGCTCATCCGGCAGCAAGGCGAGCGGCGTCAGGCCGAACACCTCGTCGACGAACTTCACCACCGAGGACTGGCTGCCGTCCTGGTGATCGACCTGATGCGTCTTCGCATAGGGCGAGATCAGGATCATCGGCACGCGCGGGCCGAACTTGAAGACCTCCTTGTCCGGGCCGTTGACGATGACCGGCGGCGGCACATGGTCGTAATCGCCCTCGGAATCGTCCCAGGTGATGATGATCGCGGCGTGCTTCCAGTATTTGCTGCTGGCGATCGCGTTCACCGCCTTGGCCACCATCGCCTCGCTGATCTGCGCATCCGAGTAGGCGGGGTGGTCGTCATCGCCGAGGAAGTTGGTCTGCGCCTTGGCGACCGGGTTGACCGGCTTCAGGCCGAAGATGTTCTGAAATCCGCCCTTGACGTAGAACACGCCGCCGGCGGCCGGCAGGGTGCCGCCCTTGAGCGCCGTGAACAGGTCGCCGAGCCCGTGCAGGTTGGCGCGCTCGTCGGGGTTGTTGGCGACATAGCCGAAATATTGCGGGCCGTTATGGTGGGTGATGTAGGAGGCGTGGGTGCCGTTGGCATCGACCGGGTTGGCCGGGTCGGTCGGCTCGTGGTCGTAGCCTTCCTCGTACCAGCCCCAGTTGACCTGCTTGTGGCCGGACTGGGTGAGGTAGGCGATGTCGTCGTTGATGTCGGCGAGGTCGCCGGCGGCGTCGCTGTCGTGCTGCGTGATCGCGGCGGCGTTGCGGCCCATCGTGTTGATCGCGATGGAGGCGTAGGTCTGGTTGAGCTGCACGCCGTAGGTGAAGGCGGAGCCGCCGAAATCGCCCGGATTGACCGGCACGTTGGCGTTCTTGCTGGGGTCGAGCGGCGAGCCCCAGAAGGGATCGTTGTCGTCCATCACCGGCTCGCCGGCGCCGGATTCGCTCACCTTGAGGCCGTACGGGTTGGTCGCGGTCGGCCCGGTCGTCGGGTCGAAGGTGTTGAACGCCTCGTTCGGGTGCAGTGCCCACTGGGTCAGGCCGGTCTGGGCGGCGAAGATCGACAGGTTGCCCGGCGTCGAGGGGCCGGTGATGTTCTGGAAGACATGGTCGAACAACACGAAGCGGCTGGCGTAGCGCCACAGGAAGGGCACCGTTTCGCAATCCTCGTAGGCCATCGCGAGTTCGCCGAACTGCTTCGCCTTGAGCGAGGGATTGCCGGACGGCGAGTATTTCAGCTCCTCGGTGACGGCGAACTTGTCCATCAGCGGCTTGCCGGCGACGACATCCATCTTGGCGGCGATGCGGGCGTGGGAATGGTCGATGTCGTCGGTATCCCAGGCATATTGCTTCGGCCCGATGCGGAAGGGCGAGATCGTCGTCGTGCTGCCATCGGTGTTGACCAGCTCCTGCACGAAGCCGGGGGTCTTGGCGGCCGGCTGCGAATAGAGCCCGTCCGCGCCGGGGAAGGTGCCGAAATAGGAGTCGAACGAGCGGTTCTCCTGATACAGCACGAAGACGTATTTGATCTTCTGGCGCACGAGCTGGACGAGCTGCGCGTGGGTGAGATGGAAGCGGTGGTGCCGGTGTTCGCCGTGTTCGCCCTGCTCCCAGCCGCCATTGTGCCAGGCCTCGCGGTCCATCAGCCCGGCGACGAAGGCATGGGCGTCGTCCGGACGGTTGAAGGCAAGGCGCCCATCCTGCTCGGCCAGCGCCGGTTGAATGGTCATGCTCAGCGCGCAGAGCGCTGAACAAGCCATTGCCAAAGCTCGTCTCATGATTGTCTCCAAAATTAATTATTAACCTAGGTTAAAAATATACAGATCAAATTTCCTTGTGCTGTGATGTTTCCGTTGCAAAACTGTGAAATTATTTGACACGAAACATCCGGCTGGCCATGGCCAGGGCGCGCGCGCGATAGGCGGCGTTGAGTGCCGGGGTGGCCGAATGATAGTCGCCGATGCCGCGCATCAGCGTGCCGGCGCGGTCGATATCGGCGCGCAGGATGAAGGCGGCGGCGGCGATGCTGAAACACGGATCGTCGATCAGGCGGCGCCGCGTCTCGCCCCGGCCGAGGCGGGCGCGGCGGGCGATGGCGTCGAGCCAGACGCTGTTGACCTGCATCAGCCCGTAATCGGCGGTGCCGTTGGAATCCGGCCGGACCAGCCCGGGATGCCCGCCCTCCAGCCGGGCGATGACCGGCAGCACCCGCGGCGGCAGGTGATAGACCGCGGCGGCGAGGAGCATGCAGCGCAGCAAGCCGGTCATCGTGACGTCTCCGTGAAATCGCGCGCGGGGGGAAAGCCGGCGCTGGCGCCGCGGCCGGCGGGTCGGATATCCAGTGAGGCATGTGTGAAACCAAAGCTCAGGCGCGGCGCGACGCGGGCTATACGCTGCTCGAATTGCTGGTCGTCATCGTCATTCTCGGCCTGCTGATCGCCCTGGTCGGGCCGGCGCTGCTCAGCCAGCTCGGGCGGGCCAAGGCGAGCATCGCCGAGCAGTCGATCGAGCGGATCGGCTCGGTGCTCGACCTGTTCAAGCTCGATGTCGGCAGCTACCCGACGACGGATGAAGGCTTGCAGGCGCTCATCAGCAAGCCCGCCGGGGTGAGCGGCTGGCACGGGCCGTATCTCAAGCAGACCACGCTGCCGCGCGACCCGTGGGGGCATGGGTTCGTCTATCAGGCGCCCTCGGCGCGGCCGGGGCTTGCCTATGATCTGTGCTCCAAAGGGCCGAAGGACGTGACCGCGGCGCCGGGAGCGCCGGGGATGATCTGCAACCGCTGAGGGTGGCGGGTTACTCGCAGCGCGCATCCGACCAGTCCAGCACGATATAGGGCGCATCGACATTGGCCGGTGTCAGGCGGATGGTCGCGCAGCGCGCCGCGCGGGCCACGCCCGGCCCGGTGGCGATGGCCTCGATCCGCATCACCGGCGGGCCGCCGACATGCCCGCCCGGCAGGTCTATCCGCCCGGCCAGCCCCACCGCCGCGCGCACCGCCGCATCCGCCGCCGCGAGGTTGGGCAAGGCGGGGGCGTAGAGCGAGAGATGCGGGCGCAGCCAGGCGAGCAGGCCGGGAATCATGCCCGGCAGGCTGGCGAGGTCGGCCAGGCTGCGGAACGGCGCCTGCGGCGGGCCATAGGCGCTGCCGGCGGCGCGGTAGCGGGCGCGGAGAGCGGCGAGGCGGGCTGGCGCAAGCGCCGGGTCGCGCGCCTCGGTCAGGGTTTCGGCAAGGCTTTGCGCGGGTGCTGCGGCCATGCCGCCGACGCGGAACAGCGCGGCCAGCAGGGGGGCGGGGGCGGTGTCGGGGTTGATCCGCCCGGCGACGAAGCTGGTGGTGAGCCGGACATGCGAGGCACCCATCCGCACCTCTGCCGGCGCCACGCCGCCGGCATCGAGCCGGGCGACGGCGAGCCACACGCCGCCCTCGGCCGCCGCCGCCGCCACCGCGGCGTCGCGCAGGTTGCCGGCGATCGCCATCTGCTGGCGGGCGGCGACCAGCAGCCGGGTGACGAGGAAGCCGAACAGCACCAGCACCGCCAGCACGATCAGCAGCGCGAAGCCCCGCTCGTCGCGCCGGCGGGGCCGCGCCATGCTCAGTGCAGCCCGAGATGCCGGCGCAGCGCCGCTTGCGGATCGGCCGATCCGTCCATCGGCAGGCCGTTCAGCTCGGCCGGCACATTGGCGGCGTTGGGCAGCGCCTGTTCGAGGTCGCTTGTCAGCGCCGCGGCGTCGGTCGCGTCGTGGACGACATGCGGGGTGATCAGCACCAGCAGCTCCTGGCGCGCGCGGTTGTTGTCCTGCGTGCCGAAGAGCGGGCCGAGCAACGGCACGTCCTTGAGGAAGGGCAGGCCGGAATTGCCGCGCTGGACATTGTCGGTGATCAGGCCGGCGAGGCCGATCGTCTGCCCGTCATGCACGACGACGCTGGAGGAGACGGCGCGCTCGGAGAAGGTGGGCGAGTTGAGCCCCTGGGTGGTGACCGAGGGGGCGACGTTGCTCACCTGCTGCGAGACCGTGAGCGCCACCAGACCGTCGCTGGAGATATGCGGGGTGATTTGCAGGATCACGCCGGTTTCCTGGTAGTTCACCGAGTTGATGACCGGCGCGCCGGTGGTCAGCGTGCTCTGCGAGGTCTGCGAGAGATAGGGCACGAGGTTGCCGACCAGCAGGTTCGCGGTGCGGCCGTTCTGCACGAGGAGCTGCGGCGAGGAGAGCACCTGCACCTGGGTCACCGATTGCAGCGCCGAGATCGCGAGCGGCGCGCCGTCGCTGCCATGGCCGGCGAGGACAAAGCCGGGGAAGCTCTGGTTCAGCGCGGCACTGGTGCCGGTGCTCAGCACCGCGTTGATGCCGCCGGACTTGAAGAAGAACTGGGTGCCGTATTTGAGCGCGCCGTTGAGATCGACCTCGGCGATCGTCGCGTCGATCTCGACTTCCAGCGGCTCGATGTCGAGCTTGCGGAGCATCGCCTCGACCGAGGCGTTTTCCGAGGCGTCCGCCCGCACCAGGATCGCGTTCTGCCGGGAATCGGCGAGGATGCGCAGGCCGCTGGAATCGCCGCCGCCGCCCGCGCCGCCGCCGAGCGGGCCGAGCAGCGGATTGCTCGCCGCCGCGTGGTCCGATGCGGGGGCTGCGGCCGGTGCCGCGGCGGGAGTGGCGAGGCCGGCGCCGAGCCCGGAGGCGGTGCCGGTGCCGGTGCCCGTGCCGCTGCCGGGGGGGGCGCCGAGCCCGCCGGTGGCGCCGCCGGCCGCGTTGCCCACCAGCCCGCCCGAGCCCATCAGCGTCTGCGCCGAGACGCCGGGGGCGGTGTTGCCGGTGGTGTCGGGCCCGGAGGGCTGGGCCGTCACGTCGTTGGGGGTGAAGGCTTCCTGCAACACCTGGGCGACGTCCTCGGCGCGGCTGTTGCGCAGGTAATAGACGTGCCAGGCGCGGCGCGTCGCCGCTTCCTGCCGCGCGAGGGTGCGGTAGACCCGGTCCGCCGCGCGCACGGCCGCGCCGGAGGGGGCGATCACCAGCACCGCGCCGATGCGCACCAGCGGCACCACCTTGACCACGCCGCCCGCCTTGCCGGCGTGCAGCGCCTGGGTGAGGGCGGCGGCGAAATCGCGGGCGTTGGGGCCGGTCGCGGGGTAGAGCGCGTAGGACTGGCCGGCGAGGGCATCGACGTCGAAGGCGCGGATCAGCGCGAGCAGGGTGGCGCGGACCTGCGGGTTGCCCTCGACGATGAGGGCGTTGCGGTCGGGCTCGGCGATCACTCTTCCGCCCTTGCCGACATAGGGTTGCAGCACGGCGGCGAGATGCGCCGCGCTGACATGGGTGAGGGCGACGACGCTCGACCCGTCGAGCCCCGGCGCGGTGGCGAGGGCGGCGGCCGCCTTGTCGGCCGGGACCACCTGGTAGAGCCCGTTGCTGCGGATGAGGGCGGCGTGGTTCTGCGCGAGCAGGGTTTGCAGCGTCGGGATCAGGGCGGAGGCGGGGATGTCGTGCGCGGTGCGCAGCGTCGCCTTGCCCTGCACCGCCGGGTCGATCGTGTAGGTGACGTGCAGCATGTTGCCGAGGATTTGCGCGACGACGGCGCGGATGTCGGTGTCGGCGAAGTCGAGCGAGACATCGCCGCTGCCGGCGGGCAGCGGGGCGCCGGGGACGCTGGCGGGCGGCGCGTGGCCGGGGCTCGCGGTGATCGCGCCGGTGACGGGCGGGGTGGCGATCACGGCGTCGGCGCGGGCTGGTGGCGCGGCGGTCGATGATGCGGCGGGTGCGGGGGCGAGCAGGCGGGTGGCGTTGGGCGGCTGCGGCCGCGGGGTGCACCCGGCGAGCAGGGCGGCGGCGGCGAGAACGCCGGCATGGACACGGGCGCGCATGGTTTCGCTCGATCTCCTGAGACTTATCGGGGGCCGGGATGGACAAGGATGCCGGCCTCGGCGGCCGGCTTCGGCGGGGTGGCGTGCGGTGCGGCGCCGGCCGCGTGGGCGAAGCGCGGCACGAGGCGGAGGCGCCGCGCGGGCCGTCGAGCAGCACCGCGCGGCGGCCGATCCGCACGATGCGATAGCCGCCGAGCTGCGCGCCCTCGCCGAGCAGGACCGGCTTGCCGGAGGGGCGGGCGAAGATCGCCAGCCGCACCGCATCGCCGCGCAGGATGCCGGACAGGCGGGGCATCAAGGCGGCGTCCGCGCTGGCGGCGGCGGCGACCGGCCGGCGGTCGGGGCGGAACAGCGGACGGGCGAGAATCCGTGCCGTGGCGGCGGCGGATGAAGCGGGCTGGGGGGACGCCGTCGGGGTCGGGCGCGCCGCCACGGGGGGAGTGGCGGTGCCGGCATCGGCGCGAGCGCCAGCAGGGCGACGGTGGCGGCCAGCGCCAGAACGAGAGCGCCGAGGCCGAGCCGCGCGCCGATCATCGCGCCGCCTTCGCGATGCGGAAGCCAGAGACGGTGAAGCTCGCATGCAGCGGCAGGGCGGCGCCGGCGGCGGGCACGCCGGTTGCGTGCAGGTCGAGCCGGTTGACCAGCATCCGCGGCGATGCCGCGCCGAGCGCGTCGAGAAAGCCGATCAGCGCGGGGTAGGAGGCCGTCATCGAGATTCGCAGGCGAACCCGCTCGACGCCGCCGAGGCTGACCGGCGGGAGCAGTTCGGCGCTGTCGAGCCCGATCCGGTGGGTCGCGGCGAGGGACTGCACCGCGCCCTGCAAACGGGCGCCGGCGATGGAAGCCGAGCCGCCGGGAAGATAGGCGTCGCGCCCGGCGCCGGGTCGGCCCTGTGTGGCCAGGCGCCGCAGCGATGGCAGGTTGGCGACCAGCATCCGCTCATGCGCGAGCAGCGTGCGGGAGGCGGTGACGCGGGCGCGCAGGTCGCGATACCAGGCGAGGCCGGGGCGGATGATGCCGAAGCCGACAAGGGCGAGCAGCGCCGCCGAGATCGCGAGCGCGAGCGCCTGCCCGGCGCGGCCCTCCGGCAGGTCGCGCGGGAGGCGGGTCATCGCGTCAGCCCGCTTCATCGTCGCGCAGCCGCACGCGGATCGAGAACACGTCGCCATTGCCGTTGAGCGAGCGGGTGACCGGGGCGGCGAAGGCCGGATCGGCGAAATGCGGATCGGCGGCGAGCCGGGCGATCAGCCCGGCGGCGTTGGGCGACTCGCCATCGAGCGTCGCCACCCGGTCGCGCAGGGAGAGATCGGTCAGGTAGCTGCGGTCCGGCAGGGCGCTTGTGAGGGCGGCGAGCATGCGCAGCATGTCACCCTCGCGCGCTGCCTCGGCACCGAGTGCCGCGCGGAAGCGGTCTTCGGCGGCAAGCCTCGCGCGCAGCGCCTCGGCCAGCCGGACCTGCGGGGCGATCGCGTCCCGCGCCGTGGCGAGCCGGTGCAGGGCGAGCGCCTGGCGCGCCGGCGGAATGGCGAGGCAGAGCCCGGCGAGGGCTGCCGCGAGCAGCGCCAGCGCCGGGGGGACGCGGCTTTGCCGCCGGGCGCCGGGCAGCGCGAAGACGGCCTCTCCCTCCGTGCCCGCGGCCTCGATCCGCACGGCGGCGAACCCGGCCTCGCCCAGTGCGGCGAGGAGGCCGGCGATCCAGGCACGGGGGAGCACGGCGAGGCGAACGTGGAGCAGGCCCTGCGCGGGGTCGCGCGCGACGATCTCGTGGGCGACGAGCACCTCCTCGGCGGTGAAGGGGGTCAGCCGGTCGATCTCGAAGGCGAGGGCTGCCGCAAGGTCGCGCCGCGCGGCGGCGGGAAGGGTGACGCGGCGGATCAGCGCGCCGGCGCCGCGCAGCCGCAGCACCACCGGCCGGATGACGGCGCTGCGCCGCATCTGTCCCAGCCGGCCGAGCGCGCTCCCGCCGCCGCGGCCTTCCTGCGTGACCTCGGCCGCCGCGGGGGGCGCGCCGGCGGCGGCGGTGACGGTCACCGCCGCATCCCGCCCGCCCGGCCGCCGCAGGGCGCCGGGCACCAGCGACCGCAGGGTCGCGATGTACCAATGAATGAAATCCATTAATATTCTGGTTACGCGACTAAAGAAAAATTGAAAATTAAGGTTTTGTGTCACTCGATCGCGGCGCAGCGGCGCAGCGGCGCGGGCGGGGGCGCGTGGCTATCCGCCGGCGGCGAAGGGGGCGCGCCAGGGGGCGGCGATCAGGTCGGGCCAGGGGCGCTGTCCGGCGGCGGGGACGATGCGCAGCCGGATCAGGCGCGGCAGCGCGCCGGCCGGGCCGGCCGCGTGCCAGGCGGGTGCCGCGTCCGGCCGGTCGGCCCACCAGTAGCGCAGCTCGATCGCCCGGATATGGCGGGCGAGGATTTCGACATGGGCCTCGCCGGCCGGCGCCGGCCGTGGGCCGAGCGGCGGGCCGGGCGGCGCCGGCCGCCAGGCGAGCACCAGATCGCCGCCGCCGGTGACGCCGATCTCGGCGAAGACGAGGCGGCTCGACAGCGCCGCGGCGCGTGGCAGGGTGGTGACGAGGGCGAGGTTGTGCGCGGCGCCGGCGGGCTGGCCGGGCCGGGCCTGCGCGATCAGCCGGCGCAGGGCGCGGAAGGTGGCGAGCCGGTCGGCCTCGGCGCCGATCGTCCCGGTGGTGCGGCGATAGGTGGCGATGCCGAAATGGCTGGCCTGGGCGAGCCCGGCGAGCAGCAGGCCGAGCACCACCAGCGCGACCAGCATTTCCAGCAAAGTGAAGCCGCTATCCCGCCTCATGGTGGTGCGACGCGGATGGTCACCAGCGTCACCGCCCGGCCGGCGCCGCCCCAGCGCTCGCTCACCGACAGGCGCAGCGCCCGCAGCGGCGCGCCCTTCGCGACCGGCAGCGGCGTGGCCTCCTCGCGGAAGCGGAAGCCGCCGCCATCGCGCCCGGTGCGGACGTAGTGGCCGCGCGGCGCGAAGGCGGCGAGGGCGGCGAGGCGGGACTGGGCGCGTTCCACCGCCGCCGCCTCGCGCCCGCCGATGGCGACGCCCGCCGCGCCATCGAAGGCGGCGCGGTACAGCACCGCGACCGCCAGCGCCGCGATGACGAAGGCGACCAGGGTTTCCAGCAGGATGAACCCGCTATCGCGGCGGGGCATCGGTGCTGATCCGCCCGGTCAGCCAGTCCACCGTCACAAGCGCTCGCGCGGCGCCGCGCGAGAGCAGGATCCGCCCGCCGGTCGCGCTGCCATCGGGGGAGAAGACGATCCGCCCCCAGCCGCGCGCGGCCGGGCCGTGAAACGCGATGGCGATTCCGCGCGGCAGGCTGCCCCGCTCGCCCGGGCCGACCCAGTTTCCATCCGCCGGCGCGATCGCGAAGGTGCTGCGCCGGCCGGTCGTGATCGCCACGGCGCGCGCGGTGCGCAGCGCCCCGACGAGGGTGGCGGCGGCGGTCGCGGGGTCGTGGCCGATGCGCCGCCAGGGCGCCGCGGTGGCGGCGAGCGTCAGCGCGAGGCCGAGAATGACGACGACGACGAGCAGTTCGAGCAGCGTGTAGCCGCGATCGTCCGCCGCGAGCTCAGTGGGCGCGGGCTCAGTGGGCGAGGGCATCGAGACCGAGCATGGCCAGCAGCAGCGAGGCGACGATGAAGCCGATCGCGCCGCCCATCACGATGGTGATGGCGGGGACCAGCAGCGAGACGAGTTTCTGCACGCCGAGCCGCGCGCGCTCCTCGTGGATTGCGGCGGCCCGCAGCGCCATGCGGCCGAGCTGGCCGGTTTCCTCGCCGAGGCGGAGGAGCTGCACCGTCCGCTCCGGCAGCAATCGCGCGGCGGCGAGCCCGGCGGCGAGCCCCTTGCCGCGCCGCGCCGCGTCCGCCGCGGCGGCGATGGCGAGGGCGGCGGCGCGATTGCCGATCACGTTCTGCACGATCGCCATGGCCGGCACGAGGGCGACGCCGTTGCCGAGCAGCGTGCCGAGCGTGCGGGTGAAGCGCGCCGCCAGCGCCTCGCGCAGCAGGAAGCCGACCAGCGGCAGGCGCAGGACCAGCCGGTCGAACCGCAGGCGCGGGGCGGGGCGGGCGAGCAGCAGGCGGGTGCCGGGGATGGCGAGGGCGAGCAGCGCCAGCGCATAGGGCCAGAGCGTGGCGCAGGTTTGCCCGATCGCGAGCAGCAGGCGGGTGGTGGCGGGCAGGGGGACGCCGTTTTCGGCGAAGATCGGCACGAATTCCGGCAGCACGTTGGTCAGCAGAAACACGATCGCGCCGGTCGCGGCGAAAGCGAGCAGGGCGGGATAGGTGAGGCCGGCGATCATCGCCGCGCGCAGCGAGCGGTTGCGCTCCAGCAGTTCGGCGAGGTCTTCGAGCGTCGCGGCGAGGGCGCCGGAGTCCTCGCCGGCGCGCACCAGCCCGACATAAAAGGGCGGGAAGCTGCGGGGCTCCTGGCCGAGCGCGCGCCAGAGCGCGGCGCCGTCGCGCACCTTGTCGCAGATCGCGAGGATGATGGCGCGGGCGCGCGGGGTGGCGGCGGCGGCGGCGGTGAAGCGCAGGGCGCGTTCGAGGTCGAGCCCGGCGCCGAGCATCGAGGCCAGTTCGCGGGTGAAATCGGCCAGCGCGTCGGCGCCGAGGCGGGGGGCGCCGCCGATGTCGCGGTTGAGCAGGGCGAGCAGGCCGGCGCCGTGGCGCGGGGCGGCGCCGAGCAGGATCAGGCCGCGGCGCTTGACCGCCTCGATCGCCTCGGCCTCGTTCGCCGCCTCGATGGCGAGGCGGGCGGGCGCGCCGGCGCGGTCGATCACCCGGAAGACGAAATCAGGCATCGCGCCGCTTCGTCATGCGAGCAGGCTTTCGGCGAGCGAGGTTTCGCCGGCCAGCACCGCATCGCGCGCGGCGCTGGCGAGGCTGCGCAGGCCGGCGGCGCGGGACAGCTCGTCCTCGCCGGCGCCGGCGGCGAGGCGGGCGGCGAGTTCGGCGGTGGGGGTGAGGAACTCGGCGACCGCCATGCGGCCGCGAAAGCCGGTGTCGCGGCATTCGGGGCAGCCGCGCGGGTGGTTGAGCGGCGTGCCCGCGGCGATTCCGAGCTGCGCCGCCTCGGCCGGGGTCGCCGGCGCCGCCTGCCGGCAGGCGGGGCAGAGCCGGCGGATCAGCCGCTGGGCGAGCACGCCGCGCAGCACCGAGGCGACGAGATAGGGTTCGAGCCCCATGTCGCGCAGGCGGGTCATGGTGGCGACCGCCGAGTTGGTGTGCAGCGTCGAGAGCACGAGATGGCCGGTGAGCGCGGCGCGGGCGGCGATTTCGGCGGTTTCGAGGTCGCGGATCTCGCCGACCATGATCACGTTCGGGTCCTGCCGGAGGATGGCGCGGAGGAGCTGGGCGAAATCCAGCCCGATCTGCGGCTTGACCTGGCTCTGGCTGATGCCGGCGAGGCGGTATTCGATCGGGTCCTCGATGGTGACGATCTTGCGGCGCGCGCGGTCGAGGCCGAGCAGGGCGGTGTAGAGCGTCGTCGTCTTGCCGCTGCCGGTCGGGCCTGTGACGAGGACGATGCCGTTGGGTGCTGCGAGGGCGGCGCGGAAGGCGGCGACGATCGCCGGGTCGAGGCCGAGGGCGCCGAATTCGAAGGTCATCGCGCTGCGGTCGAGCACGCGGATGGCGATGGTCTCGCCGTGCATCGTCGGGATCGAGGAGACGCGGAAATCGACCTCGTGGCCGCGCACCGGCAGGCGGATGCGGCCATCCTGCGGCAGGCGGCGCTCGCCGATATCGAGCCGCGCCATGATCTTCACGCGCGAGACGATGGCCGGGGCCATCGCCGCCGGGTGGACCTCCGCCTCGACCAGCGCGCCGTCATGGCGGTAGCGGATGCGCAGCCGGTCTTCCTCGGGCTCGATATGGATGTCCGACGCGCGGGTTTCGACCGCGCGGGCGATGATCTGGTTGACCAGGCGGATCACCGGCGCCTCGCTGGCGAGATCGCGCAGGCGCTCGGCATCCGCCTCGCTCGGCCCGGACTCCTCGGCCGCCTCCGCCGCGGCCCCGGCATCGCCGGTTTCGGGGTAGAGACGGTCGAGCGCGGCGTCGAGGTCGATCGGCACGGCGACGGCGCGGCGCACCGCGCAGCCGGTGGCCGCGGCCACCGCGCCGGCGGCGAAGCCATCGAACGGATCGACCATCGCGAGGTCGAGCAGCCCATCGGCCATCGCCAGCGGCAGCACCCGGGCATCGCGCAGGAAGCGCGGGCGGAGCCGCGCGGGCAGGACTGGTTCCGCCGGATAGGCTTCCGGCGCGAGCAGGGCGAGGCCGAGAGCGGCGGCGGCGGCCTCGGCCAGGCTGCGCTCGCCGATCAGCCCGAGGCGGACCAGCGCCGCGGCGAGGCCGAGCCCGGTTTCCGCCGCCAGCGCCCGCGCCCGCGCGATGCCGAGGGAATCGACCAGCCCGGCCTCCAGCAGGAGTGTGCCGATGGCTGAACTGTCCTCATCCGGGCGCAAGGCGGCGTGATCGAGCATCGGATATGTCTCGCGGAAACGATTTTTTTACCTTATGCCCCGAGGACGCTGCCGCCGGAGCCGAAACCATATGACAGTTCAGGGAAATATTCTGGTTGCGGGCACGATCCTGGCCGCGCCCTTCATCGGCTCGTTCATCGGCACGCTGGTGGAGGACCTGCCGCGCGGCCGGCTGTTCGCGCGGGGCCGCTCGCGCTGCGATGCCTGCGCCGCCACGCTCGGCCCGGGCGACCTCGTGCCGCTGGCCAGTTTCCTGCTGCGGCGGGGCCGCTGCGTGCATTGTGGCGCAGCGATCCCGCGCCGGCTGCTGCTGATCGAGCTGGCGGCGCTGCTGCTGGCGATCGGCATTGCCGCGCTGGACCCGGCGGGGCCGCGCGTGCCGCTCGATTTCGCCTTCGCGGCGACGCTGCTGGCGGTGGCGCTGATCGATCTCGACTGTCTGCGGCTGCCGGACGCGCTGACCCTGCCGCTGCTGCTGGCCGGGCTGCTCGCGACCGCGCTGCGCCAGCCGGCGGCGCTGGGGGCGCACGCGGCGGGCGCGGCGCTGGGCTATCTCGGCTTTACCGGGCTGCGCCTGCTTTGGCGGCTGCTGCGCGGGATCGACGCGTTGGGGCGGGGGATGCGAAACTGCTCGCCGCCGGCGGGGCCTGGCTGCCGCCGGCCGCCCTGCCCTGGGCGGTGGTGATCGCCGGGCTTGCGGGGCTTGCCGGGGTCGCGCTCTGGGCGGTGCTGCGCGCCGAGGCTGGCGGCGGGAGGCTGATGCGGCAAAGACTGCCGTTCGGCCCGGCGCTGGCGGTCGGCCTGCTGGCGATGAGACTTGCGACATGAACTGTCATCAAAACAACATTAATTAATAACACACAAAGATTTTATTACACGTAAAGTTGAATGTGTCGGACGGTAACCACGTTGTCCGCCGTTCGCGCTGACGTTCATTCTCAAAAATGGAGACGACCGATGCACGCCAGAAGGGCGGCCACGGCTTTGCGTACTCTTTTGCTTGCGGGTTCGGCGATCATCGCCGTCGCGGCGACCACGGGGGCGGGGCAAGCCGCCCCGGCAACCATCACCTCCAGCGGCCAGTATCTCACGCCGACGGCCACCCCTGGCGCGGTGTTCACCCGGCTCAATCCCGGCCTCGCCGACAACCCTTCCTATGTCGCCGGGCAGGCGATCAGCACCGCCGTCAGCCCGGATGGCAAGACGCTGCTGGTGCTGACGAGCGGCTACAACCTGGTGAACGACGCGAACGGCAAGGTCATTCCGGGCGATTCGGAAGAGTATGTGTTTGTCTATGACATCTCGAACGACACGCCGGTGCAGAAGCAGGTCATCAAGGTGCCGAACACCTGGGCCGGCATTTCGTTCAGCCCGGACGGGCAGCATTTCTATGTCTCGGGCGGCGTCGACGACGACGTTCACACCTATGCGCAGGGCGCCAGCGGCTGGGCCGAAATCGGCACGCCGTTCGCGCTCGGCCATGCGGCGGTCGCGGGCAATCCGCTGAGCAGCGGCGGCGTCGGCTTTCTCGTGAAGCCGCAGGCGGCTGGCCTTGCCACCACGGCGGATGGCTCGTCGCTGCTGGTCGCCAATTTCTATAACGACAGCCTGTCGATCGTGAAGCTGTCGGGCGGCGTTCCGAGCGGGAGCGCGACCGAGGTGCAGCTGCGCCCCGGCGTGATCAACGCCGCGCAGGATGGCGTTGCGGGCGGCGAATATCCGTTCTGGGTCGTCGCCAATGGCAACTCGACCGCCTATGTCTCCAGCGAGCGGGATCGCGAGATCGATGTCGTCTCGCTGACCGGCACGCCGCAGGTGACCGCGCGCATCAAGGTCGCGGGCAATCCGAACCGGATGGTGCTGAGCGCCGATGGCAAGTATCTCTATGTCGCGTGCGACAACGAGGCGGATGTCGAGGTGATTTCCACCGCGTCGAACACGGTGGTGGACACGATCCACACCACCGCGCCGGCCTCCTTTGTCGGCATGCCGAAATATTTCCACGGCACCGCGCCCAATTCGCTCGCGCTGTCGCAGGACGGCACGCGGCTCTATGTGACCAATGGCGGCACCAACTCGGTCGCGGTGATCGCGCTGAACACGGCGAAGCCGGAGGTGATCGGCCTGCTGCCGACCGGGTATTATCCGAACAGCGTCAGCGTCAGCCCGGATGGCAAGATGCTGTATGTGGTGAACGGCAAGAGCATGCCGGGGCCGAACCCGTGCAACGAGAAGCTGGCGGCCGACGTGCCGGCGAGCTGCACCGCGCTCCAGCACAACAACCAGTATATTCTCCAGCTCTCGAAGGCCGGCTTCCTGACGATGCCGGTGCCAGCGACCAACGAGCTGGACGCGCTGACGCATCTCGTTGCGCACAACAACCATTTCTCGTTCCACGAGAGCGCGCGCGACCGCTCGATGATGGCGTTCCTGCACCGCCACATCAAGCACATCATCTACATCATCCGCGAGAACCGCACCTATGACCAGATCCTCGGCGATCTCGGCGAGGGCAACGGCGATCCGGCGCTGGCCGAGTTCGGCAAGACCTATACGCCGAATGTTCACCGCCTCGCCTGGAACTTCGTCGATCTCGACAATTTCTACGATACCGCCGAGGTGAGCGGCAATGGCTGGCCCTGGAGCACCTCGGCCCGCGAGTCCGACTATGGCACCAAGGCGCTGCCGGTGAACTATGCCGGGCGCGGCCTGTCCTATGACTGGGAAGGCACCAACCGCAACGTCAATGTCGGCATCGGCTCGCTCGCCGGCCGCAAGGCCGCCAACCCGCTCTATCCCGCCGACTCGAACCTGCTGCCCGGCACCGGCAACGTCGCAGCACCGGACGGACCGCACGGCCAGGTGCAGCGGGGCTATCTGTGGGACGCGGCGCTGCGCGCGGGGCTGAGCATCCGCAATTACGGCTTCTTCATCGATCTCGGCCGCTACAACCTCTCGGGCGCGCTGGCGAAATACGGCATTCCCGAGATCACCGACGCCTACGCCCAGAAGATCAAGGTCTCGTATTCCACCAACCCCGATCTCGCGCCCTATACCGATCCGTATTTCCGCGGGTTCGACAACACGATCGCCGATTACTACCGCGAGCAGGAATGGAGCCGCGAGTTCACCAACTATGTGCGCCACCACGACCTGCCCTCGCTCGAACTGGTGCGGCTGATGCACGACCACACCGGCAATTTCACCACCGCGCAGAACGGCGTGAACACGCCGGGCCTGCAGATCGCCGACAACGACTATGCGGTGGGCAAGCTGATCCAGACCGTCGCGCATTCCCCCTATGCCTCATCGACCCTGATCTTCATCGTCGAGGACGACGCGCAGGACGGGCCGGATCATGTCGACGGGCATCGCAGCGAGGCCTTCGTGGTCGGGCCCTATGTGCGCCATCATGCCGTGGTTTCGGCGCGCTACAGCACGGTGAACATGATCCGCACGATGGAGGACATTCTCGGCATCGGGCCGATGACGCTGAACGACGCCTACGAACGGCCGATGACGGCGGTCTTCAGCCGCGACGACCGGAAGTGGACGTTCAACGCCGCCGTGCCGCAGCCGCTGACCGCGACGACGCTGCCGATCACGACGCAGCCGCAGCAGGACGAGCCGGAGTGGCAGCCGCTCCACAACGCCGCCTGGTGGGCGAAGAAGACCAGGGGGTATGACTGGCGCAAGGAAGACGCCATTCCCGCGGTCGCCTACGACCACATCCTCTGGGAGGGCATGATGCCCGGCAAGCCCTACCCGACCGAGCGCAACGGCCGCGATTACGCGCGGTAACGCCTGATGGATACCGGGCGGCGGCACCGCCGCCCCGGCCCCGCGACAAGGGAAACCGGCCGGAGCGGCGTGCTCCGGCCGGTTTTTTCATGGCAGTCGCGCGGGGCGTTGCGAGGCTGCGCGCCGGATCAGAATGTCATCCTGACGCCGCCATAGCCGGCGATTGGGCGGCCGGGATTGGCGGTGCGCGGATCGGTCACGCCGCCGGGGACGAAATTCCACGGCACGTCGGCGACCGGGCCGAACCCGCCATAGGTCTGATACGACAGGTTGGTCACGTTATCGACCATCGCGAAGACGGTGAGCCGCGGGGTGAGCTTGTAGGAGGCATAGACGTTGAACACCGCGTAGCCGCCGACGGGCTTGGTCAGGTTCGCCTCGTCGCCGAAGCGGTACTGGCTCGATTGCAGGATGGCGGTGGTGCCGAGCAGCAGCCGCTCGGTGAGCTTGTATGAAAGGTCGATCGTGCCGCGATTGGCGGGGATGCCGGGGATGCGGTCGCCGGGGACGACGTGGATCTGGCCGTTGGCATCGGCGGCGGGGTTGGAGGGGCTGTTGAGCGTCAGCGCGTTCTGGAACGTCGCGTCGATATGCGCGAAGCCGAGGCGCAGGCCGAGCCGGGGGCCGGCATAGGCGAGGTCCGCCTCGATCCCCTGGCGGCGGGTGGTGCCGCTGTTGGTGTAGAATTGCAGGTTCGGGTTGTAGAGGGTGGACTGGTAGATGATGTCGTCGTGCACATCGGTGCGGAACAGGTCGACATTCCAGCGCAGCGTGCCGCCGGCGAAGCGGGGGAGATGGCCGCGCGCGCCGAATTCGAAGGTGCGGGCGACGACCTGTTTCAGGTTCGGATCGCCGACGAAGAAGTTCAGCAGCGAGCACGGGTTGGCCGCGCTGGCGCAGGAGAGTTCGGTCGGCGTCGGGTTGCGGTTGGTTTCGTCGACGCTGCCATAAAGGTCGAGCGTCTTCAGCGCGTGCCAGGTCAGGCCGAGCTGCGGGTTGAACCGGTCATAGGCGTGATGGCCGGAAACCGGGCCGCCGAGCTTGTCCGCGAGGTCGATCTCGGCATTGTTGAACCGCCCGGCGAGGGTGAGGTCGAGCCGCGGGGCGAGGGTGAACACGTCGTTGAAGAACAGGCCGAAATAACGAGTCGTCGTCGCCACCTGCACCGGGTTGACGCCGTATGCCGGCTGGTCGACCGTTACACCCGGGCCGATGAAGAGATGCGTGACCGGCGTGATCCCGCCGATCTGGGTGAAGGCGTTGAACATGGTGTTGGAGCCGTCGAAGCTCGCGCCGATGGTCAGGTGGTTGGGGTGGCGCAGCAGCCGGCTGTCGTTGATGAGCTGGACCGAGGCGCCATAAGCCTGCTGGTCGATGCCCTCGTTGACGAGGCCGGAATAGATCCCGCCATTGAGGAAGTCGGGCACCGCGGCGCCGCCGCGCGTCGTCACCACCTCGCTGGTGCCGGCGTTGCAGAGGGTGCCGGGCTGGCCGGGGCAGGCGGCGAGTTCCTGGGTCACGCCGTTCGGCAGGCGCTGCGAGAGATCGGCGAAATAGGCCAGGGCGTCGAGCGCGGTATCGCCGTCGAGCGCGTAGCGCGCGGTGGCGCGGGTGGCGATGTATTTGTTGTAGACGGTGTTGGGGCCGGAGAAGATGCTGGCGATGTCGTAATTCAGCGCCTGCACCGGGGTGGCGCCGGGATTGCCGATCGCGTTGTCGGCGGCGATGACGCCGAGATGCAGCTCGGCGCGCGCGTTGCGCCAGCCGAGATCGGCATAGACCCGGGCGAGGCGGGAGGATTGGGTCTGGCGGAAACCCGCATCGTGGACGACGTCGGCGGCGAGATAGGCGGCGGTGCCGGCGCGGTGCGCGCCATATTGCAGGCTGCCGCCGGCGCGGCCGTAGGAGCCGCCATAGACCGAAACCTCGCCGCCAGGTGCAGTGAATCCGTTCTTGAGCGTGACATCGAGCGCGCCGCCGAGCGCGTTGAGCCCGAAGGCGGGATTGGCCGGCTGGAGGCTCGCGCTGCGGATCGCCTCCGGCGGGATCAGGTCCCAGTTCACGGTGTCGCCGAACGGGTCATTGAAGCGCATTCCGTCGAGATAGACGGCGACGCCCTCGGCCGTGCCGGTGACCGGCGAGGCGGTGAAGCCGTGGAAGTTGATGTCCGGCTGGAACGAATTGCCGTCGACATCGCTGATCGAGGCGCTGGGCACCGCGGCGAGAATGGCGTCGGTCAGGCTTGGAATCCCGGTGCGGTCGATCTCGGCCGCGCCGAGGACGTGGGTGGCCTGGGGCAGCCTGTCGCGCCCGATCGCCGAGCCGGGCAGCGGGGTTGTGGCGATGACGTCGACCTGCGGCACCTGGACGATGGCGGCGGCCGGCACGAGCGACGCGGCCGGCACGGCCTGGGCGCGGGCGGTCGGCGCGAGGGCGCCCATCGAGAGGAGACAGGCGGTCAGGCGGCGGAACATGCGGTGACACTCCTGGGTCTGCGGCAATCCCTTCGGTCCGGAAGCCTTGGCGCCGGTCGGTCAGGATGGCGATGGGACGATGACGCCGCGCATCGCCCTTGCTCCGGGCGGGTCGGCGCGCCGGTCAATTTTTAGTTATCGTTCGGCGACCCCGCCAGCGCCGCTCGCATCGCGCGCGACGGATATAATCAATTCTTCATTTTAGTTGTCGATGTGATAATTTTTAACAAAATGAACGAACGATCCGTCGATTACGCACCGAAACGGCCTTCCCGCCGCTTCCGTCACCGACGGGGCAGTTTCGAAAAGCAACACTCCGGCCAGGGTGGCCAGGGTTGCGGCGTGGACGCAGACCGGCTTTTCGATCTAGCCTCCTCGCCAGCGGTGCGCGTTCGGGACGCCGCAAGTCAAGCCCGGCCGCAAGACGGGCGACAAAGGAGGAAAACAGTGCAGTACAGCCGCGAGTTTCTGCTCGACAGCTACCGGACGATGGCGACCATCCGGCGCTTCGAGGATCGGGTTCATGATGAGTTCGCGACGGGAAAAATCCCCGGCTTCGTGCATCTCTATGCCGGCGAGGAAGCCTCCGCCGTCGGCGTCTGCTCGCATCTCGACGAGCGCGACGTGATCGCCTCGACCCATCGCGGGCATGGCCACTGCATCGCCAAGGGGTGCGACGTCACCGGCATGATGAAGGAGATTTACGGCCGCCGGGGCGGGCTGTGCGCGGGCAAGGGCGGGTCGATGCACATCGCCGATCTCTCGAAGGGCATGCTGGGCGCCAACGGCATCGTCGGCGGCGGGCCGCCGCTGGTCTGCGGCGCGGCGCTGACCGCGAAGACGCTCAAGACCGGGGGCGTCGCGGTCGCTTTCGTCGGCGATGGCGGCTCCAACCAGGGCACCACGCTCGAATCCTACAACCTCGCCAAGGTGTGGAACCTGCCGGTGCTGTTCGTGGTGGAAGACAACGGCTACGCGGAATCGACGGCCAGCGGCTGGTCGGTCGGCGGCACCCAGGCGGGCCGCGCCGCCGGGTTCGGGATTCCCTGTGTCGAGGTGGACGGGTTCGATTTCTTCGCCGTCTACGAGGCGGCGCGCGACCTCATCGCCCGCGCGCGCAATGGCGGCGGGCCCGGCATGCTGCATGCGACGCTGACCCGCTTCTATGGCCATTTCGAGGGCGATGCGATGACCTATCGCGCCGCCGACGAGATTGCCCGGCTGCGCGCCGAGAAGGACAGTCTCAAGATTTTCCGCGCCAAGGTCGGGCCTGGCGGCACCGCCTCGCCGGGGGATTTCGACGCCGTCGACGCCGAGGTGACGGCCGCGATCGACGCCGCGGTGCTCGCCGCCGAGACCGACGCGCCGCCGACCGAGGCGGACCTGCTCACCGACGTCTATGTCAGCTACTGACCAAATCGACCGGGGAAACACACCATGGCCAAGAAAACCTATCGCCAGGCGATCAACGAGGCGATTGCCAGCGAGATGCGGCGCGACCCGCGCGTGATCGTGATGGGTGAGGACAATGCCGGCGGCGCCGGCGCGCCGGGCGAGCAGGATGCCTGGGGCGGCGTGCTCGGCGTCACCAAGGGGCTGATCGGCGAGTTCGGCGCCGAGCGCGTGCTCGACACGCCGATTACCGAGAGCGCCTTCATCGGTGCGGCCGCCGGGGCGGCCGCGACCGGGCTGCGGCCGGTGGCCGAGCTGATGTTCATCGATTTCATGGGCGTCTGCTTCGACCAGATCTTCAACCAGGCCGCCAAGTTCCGCTACATGTTCGGCGGCCGCGCCGTCACCCCGCTGGTGATCCGCACCATGTATGGCGCGGGGTTCCGCGCCGCCTCGCAGCACAGCCAGTCACTCTACCCGATCTTTACCCATATTCCGGGGCTCAAGGTGGTGCTGCCCTCTTCGCCCTATGACGCGAAGGGGCTGCTGATCCAGGCGATCCGCGACGACGACCCGGTGATCTTCTGCGAGCACAAGGTGCTCTACGACGAGACCGGCGAGGTGCCGGACGAGGCCTATACGATCCCGTTCGGCGAGGCGAACCTGACCCGCGAGGGCAAGGACCTGACCATCGTCGCCTTCGGGCGGATGGTGAATTTCGCCAACCAGGCGGCCGACCAGCTCCGCCGCGACGGGATTTCCGCCACCGTGATCGACCCGCGCACCACCTCGCCGCTCGATTCCGAGACCATTCTCGACTGCGTCGCCGAGACCGGCCGGCTGGTGGTGGTGGACGAGGCCAGCCCCCGCTGCTCGATGGCGGCGGATATCTCCCGCCTCGTCGCCGAGGAGGCGTTCTCCCACCTCAAGGCGCCGATCCGCACGATCACGCCGCCGCACACGCCGGTGCCCTTCTCGCCGCAGCTCGAGGATCTCTACGTGCCCGG
>NZ_CAJQZK010000072.1:0-96816 GCF_907164655.1 Acidocella sp. C78 | reverse complement strand
CGCGCCATTCCGCCGGGGAGAAGACCGGCCAGGTCTCGGGGACGAACAGCCCGCCATCCTCGGCGAGTCCGGCGAGCAGGACGCCGTCGAAATCGCGGGACGGGCCGCACCGCGGGTGGAGACGTAGCGCATCGGCAGGTCGTTCCTGGAAAAGCGTCAGCGTGCGGCGCCGCGCGGGCGGCGCCGCTGCGGATCAGGCGTTGGCGGCCGGCTGGCCCTCGGCCTCGGCGCGGCGGGCCTGCCAGAGGCCGACGAAATCGACCGGGCCGAGCATCACCGGCGGGAAGCCGCCATCGCGCGTGACATCGGCGAGGATGTTGCGGGCGAAGGGGAAGAGCAGGCGCGGGCATTCGACCAGCAGCACCGGCTCGATCTGGTTTTCCGGGATGCCGGTGAGGGTGAACACGCCGGCATAGGAGAGGTCGGCGATGAAGACGGTCATTTCCTTGCCGGCCTCGGCGCCGTTGCCGGATTCGGCGGGGGCGGGATGGGTCGCCTCGGCGCGGGTGGTCAGGGTGACCTCGAAGACGTCGGCATCGTCCTGCAGGCGCTGGACCTGGACGTCGAGGTTGATGTTCACGTTCGGGGCCTGGCGGAGAAGCGTGTAGATCGAGGGCGCACCGGGCACCTCGAAGGACAGATCCTTGGTGTACTGGATGTTGAGGGTAAGCGGTGCGATCTGCGATTCAGACATGGGGGATGGCTCCGTTTGAATTGTGGCCCGCCTAGCACAGGGGCGCGTTTGGTGCCAGCATGCCCGGACGAGGAGTATGGACCATGGACAGGAGCGTGTTCATCGATGGCGAGGCCGGCACCACCGGCCTGCAGATCGTGGAGCGGTTGCGGCATCTGCCGGGGGTGACGCTGCGCAGCATCGACCCCGCGCGGCGCCGCGACCCGGCGGCGCGGCGGGCGATGATGGAAGCGGTCGATCTCGTGGTGCTGTGCCTGCCGGACGAGGCGGCGCGCGAGGCGGCTTCGCTGGTCGAGGGCATGGGCAGCGCGGCGCCGCGGCTGCTCGACGCCAGCACCGCGCACCGGGTCGCGCCCGGCTGGACCTATGGCTTCGCCGAACTGGCCCCCGGGCAGGCGGCGGCGATCGCGGCGGCGCCGCGCGTCGCCAATCCCGGCTGCTACGCCACCGGCGCGATCGCGCTGCTGCGCCCGCTGGTCGATGCCGGGATCGTGCCGGAGGATCATCCGGTCGCGATCAACGCGGTGTCGGGCTATTCGGGGGGCGGCAAGGCGATGATCGCCGATCATGAACGTGAGGGCGGGCCGGCTTTCGAGCTGTATGCGCTGTCGCTCAACCACAAGCACCTGCCGGAGATCGCGGCCCATGCCGGGCTCGCGCGGCGGCCGATCTTCGTGCCCTCGGTCGGGCATTTCCGCCAGGGGATGCTGGTGTCGATCCCGCTGCATCTCGACGCCCTGCCCGGCCGGCCGACGGCGCGGGAGATCGGCTCGGCGCTGATGGAGCGCTATGACGGCGGCGGGCAGGTGGTGGTGCGCCGCACCCCGTGCGAGCAGCGCGTGCAGGCGGCGGTGGCCGAGGGATCGGACCTGATGGAGGTGTTCGTGTTCGAGAACGAGGCGGAGAGCCAGGCGGTGCTGGTGGCGCGGCTCGACAATCTCGGCAAGGGCGCCGCGGGGGCGGCGGTGCAGAATATCGGCCTGATGCTCGGGCTGGAGGCGCGGCAGGCGGCGGCACACGCCCGGGCCTGAGCGGCGATGGCCGCGCTTGACCCGTCGCGGCGATAGCCGCGCTTGAGCCGTCGCGGCGATGGCCGCGCTTGACCCGTCACGGCGGGCCGCCCACCATGGGCGCCGAGAGGAGGGCATTCCCATGCGACTGTTCATCGCCCTCGACCTGCCCTGGGAGATCAGGCAGACGCTGGCCGGCTTCGCCTTCAACCTGCCGGGGGCGCGCTGGGTGCCGGCGCAGAACATGCACATCACGCTGCGCTTCATCGGCGAGACCGGGCGGATCGAGGCGGAGGAGATCGACCATGCGCTCGCGGCGATCCGCGCGCCGGGATTTCCGCTCACCCTGGCCGGCGCCGGCTGGTTCGAGAAGGGGGGACGGGCGACGTCGCTCTGGATCGGGGTGGAGCGCAGCGCCGCGTTGCTGCATTTGCAGACCAAGATCGAGACCGCGCTGCGGCGGATCGGGCTGGCGCCGGAGCGGCGGCGCTACGCCCCGCACGTGACGCTGGCGCGGATGGACCTGCCGGTGGGGCCGCGCTTCGCCGAATTCGTCCAGAGCCACAATCTCTATCGCTCGCCGCCGATCGGGGTGGAGCACATGACGCTGTTCAGCTCGCAGCTCAGCGACGACCACCCGGCCTATACGGCGGAGGTGGAATATCCGCTCGGCGCCGTGGCGGCGGGGGCGGAGCCGGTTTGGGACGAGAGGGAGCCCGACGGGCGGGACGAGGACGCGCGGTAGAGCACGCGATATCGACAAAGACGCTCTCGGGCGCGGCGTTGCCCCGCACGGCCCGGATCGGGCGATCCGGACCGTTCGGGGTTGGGCGGGTGCCCGGTTACTTCATCGTGGGCATCACGAATTCGGCGCCGGCGCGGATGCCGGTGGCCAGCGGGTCGTGATGGTCTTGAGCTTGGTGTAGAAGCGCACGCCTTCCGGCCCGTGCATGTGGTGGTCGCCGAACAGCGAGGCCTTCCAGCCGCCGAAGGAGTGGAACGCCATCGGCACCGGGATGGGCACGTTGATGCCGACCATGCCGACCTGGATGCGGTGGGCGAATTCGCGGGCCGAATCACCGTCGCGGGTGAAGATCGAGGTGCCGTTGCCGAATTCATGGGCGTTGATCATGCCCGCCGCCTCGTCGAAGCTGCCGGCGCGGACCACCGAGAGGACCGGACCGAAGATTTCCTCGCGGTAGATCTTCATCTCCGGGGTGACGCGGTCGAACAGGGTGCCGCCGATGAAGAAGCCGTTCTCGTAGCCCTGGCGGCGGAAATCGCGCCCATCGACGACGAGTTCGGCGCCGGCGGCGACACCCTCGTCGATATAGCCGCGCACCTTGTCGAGATGCTGGCGGGTGACGAGCGGGCCCATTTCGGCCTCGGGATCGGTGCCCGGGCCGATGCGCAGGTCGCGCACGCGGGGGCGAGGCGCTCGACCAGCGCGTTGGCGGTGGCCTCGCCGACCGGGACGGCGACCGAAATCGCCATGCAGCGCTCGCCGGCGGAGCCATAGGCGGCACCCATCAGCGCATCGACCGCCTGGTCCATGTCGGCGTCCGGCATGATGATCATGTGGTTCTTTGCCCCGCCCAGCGCCTGCGCGCGCTTGCCGTGGCGGGCGGCGGTCTCGTAGATGTAGCGGGCGATCGGGGTGGAGCCGACGAAGCTGACGGCGGCGATGTCGGGGTGGGTCAGCAGCGCGTCAACCGCGGTCTTGTCGCCATGCACGACGCTGAACACGCCATCCGGCAGGCCGGCTTCCTTCAGCCATTGCGCGAGCAGCAGGGCGGCCGAGGGGTCGCGCTCGGAGGGCTTGAGGATGAAGCAGTTGCCGCAGGCCAGCGCGACGGGGAACATCCACATCGGCACCATCGCGGGGAAATTGAACGGGGTGATGCCGGCGACGACGCCGAGCGGCTGGCGGATGGAGTGGCTGTCGATCCGGGTGCCGACATTCTCGGTGACCTCGCCCTTGAGCAGCATCGGGGCGGCGGTGGCGAACTCGACCACCTCGATGCCGCGCTGCACCTCGCCCTTCGCATCCGAGATCACCTTGCCGTGCTCGGCGGAGATGACCGCGGCGAGATCGTCGATGCGCTCCTCAAGGATGTGCAGGAAGCGGTTGAGGATGCGCGCGCGGCGCAGCGGGGTGGTTTTGGACCAGCCGGGAAACGCCCTGGCGGCGGCGGCGATGGCGGACGCGATCTCGGCCTCGGAGGCGAGCGGAACCTGGGCGGCGACCTCGCCGGTGGCGGGGTTGTAGACCGGCGCGGTGCGGCCGCTCTGGCCCGGCACGAGGCGGCCCTCGATGAAATGCTGGATCTCGGTCGGCATGGGATGGTCCTCCGGTTGATTTGATGGCGAGGGTGTTTTCGCGCTTCGAATTCCGCATATCAACGCGCAGGATTGCGGCATCGATGTGCATGAAATAACGTCCGGCGCCATGAACTGGGACCGGATCAGGATTTTCCTCGCGATCGCGCGGCAGGGCCAGATTCTCGGCGCGGCGCGGCAGCTCAGGCTCAACCACGCGACGGTGGGGCGGCAGCTTTCGGCGCTGGAGGCGGAGCTGGGGGCGACGCTGTTCGAGCGGCATACCGGCGGCTGCACGCTGACCGGGGCGGGCGAGGCGCTGCTGGTCGCCGCCGAGCGGGCGGAGTCGGAGTTCCTGCGCGTCGGCACCGCGCTGGCGGGAACAGCGGAGACGGTTTCGGGCGTGGTGCGCGTCGGCGCGCCGGACGGGCTCGGCAATTATTTCCTCGCCCGCGAGCTGGGCGCGCTGGCGGCGCTGCACCCGGAACTGACGATCCAGCTGGTGCCGCTGCCGCGCACCTTTTCGCTGTCGCGGCGGGAGGCGGACCTGGTGATCACGCTGGAGCGGCCGGTTCAGGGGCGGCTCGTGGTGCGCAAGCTCGCGGACTATACGCTCAGCGTCTATGCCGCCGCATCCTATCTCGCGCGCTGCGCGCCGATCCTGCGGCAGGAGGACCTCGCCGGGCATCTGTTCGTCACCCATGTCGAGGAGCTGGCCTACAGCCCGGCGCTCGACTACGCGGCGACGCTGGGGCGGATCATGCAGCGGCATTTCGAGTGCGGCAGCGTGGTCGGCCAGATGGAGGCGGTGCGGGCGGGGCATGGCATCGGCATCCTGCACGACTACGCCGCCGCCGGGTTTCCCGAGCTGCGACGGCTGGTGCCGGAGCTGCGCTTCACCCGCAGCTACTGGCTGATCGCCCATCCCGATACCTACCGGACGCGGCGGGTGAGCGAGGTGGCGCGGCATATCGGCGCGCGGCTCGCGGCGGCGCGCGCGGAACTGGTGTCGCCCTGATCCGGCGCAAGAGCGCGGACCGATACAGTTCGCGCATGAATGTTATGGACAACCAGCATGTTCATCGAAGCGTCACAAAGGCCCATCTGCATCTCCGTAAGCCGGCTGCTCCCTGCCGGCGGAAACCGACGGAACGGCCGATGAGCCGTCCGCGACATGGAGAAGAGCAATGACAAAGACGATGAAGATCATGGCGGCGGTTGCAGGTTTGACGCTGATGACGGCGGGCAGCGCGATGGCTGGCCAGATGCAGGTGAACGGGCAGCCGATCGCCTCCGAGGCCTCGCACAACAGCACCGTGACGTTCGGCACCAGCGCGACCGCCGGCACCCCGGCCGGCACCCAGACGCCGGTGACGACCTCGCCGGGCTTCACCCCGTTCGCGGGTAACTGACGCCCCGTCCCGGCCCGTCCAGGGCCGGGAGACCGACGAAAGGCGGACGTGGCCGGGGCCACGCCCGCCTTTTTCGTGTGTGGGGCGCGCGCGTTGATCGGGATCAATGCGGGCGTGCTGCGGGGCTCGCAGGATCGGCGTCACGACATGCCACCCTGAAGGAGCCGCAAGGTGCCGAAACCGCCGCCGCGAACCGCCCGCCTCGCTTTTGCGGCGGTGCTGCTGGCTGCCGCCCTTGCCACCCTGCTGCTCCGCCTCGACCGGCGGCGGCGCGACACCGCGCTGGTGTTTTACGGCAATGTCGATATCCGCGAGACGATGCCGGCCTTCGAGGTGAGCGGGCGGGTGAGCCGGCTGCTGGTGCAGGAGGGCGACCGGGTGCGGCGGGGCGAGGCGCTCGCCACGCTCGACGGCCGGAGCTACGCGGCGGCGCTGGCGCAGGCCGAAGCGGCGATGGCCAGCCGGGCGGCGACGCTGGCGCGGCTGCTCGCCGGCTCCCGCAAGGAGGAGATCGCCCAGGCCAGGGCGACGATGGACGCGCTGAAGGCGCAGGCGGACAACGATGACAGGGTGTATCGCCGGCTGGCGGCGCTGAGCCGCAAGCGCGCCGCGAGCGTGCAGGACCGCGACAATGCGCTGGCCGCGTTCCGTACGGCGCGGGACCAGTATCGGGCCGCGGTGCAGACCTATATTCTCGCGGTGAAGGGGCCGCGCGCCGAGGACATCGCCGCCGCCCGCGCCGGGCTGCGGGAGGCGCGCGCCGCCGTCGTTCTCGCGCGGCGCAACCTTGACGAGACCAGGCTGCATGCGCCGGCGGACGGCGTGATCGAGGATCGTATCCTGGAGCCGGGCGACATGGCCTCGCCGGCCACGCCCGTCTTCACCATCGCCCTGCCCTCCCCGCTCTGGGTGCGCGCCTATGTGCCCGAAACGGCACTCGGGCGGCTGCGCCCCGGCATGGCGGCCACCGTGAGCACCGACAGTTTTCCGGGCACGCGCTATCGCGGCTGGGTCGGGTTCATCTCGCCCACCGCCGAGTTCACGCCGCGGACGATCGAAAGCCCGGACCTGCGGACGGCGCTGGTCTATCGCATCCGGGTGTTCGTCTGCGATCCGCGCGGGCAGTTGCGGCTGGGCATGCCGGCGACGGTGCGGATCGGGCCGGCGGCGCCCGATGCCGGCGCGGCCGGCTGCGGGGGCGGGGATGACGGCGGAGACTGACGGGGCGGCGCTGCGCCTCGACCGGGTCTGCCGGCGGTTCAGCGCCGGCGGGCGGGAAATCGCGGCGGTGGAGGAGGTCAGCGCCGTGGTCGCGCAAGGCGGGATCACCGGGCTGATCGGCGCCGATGGCGCGGGCAAGACCACGCTGATGCGGCTGATCGCCGGGCTGCTGCGGCCGGATCGCGGCGCGATCGAGGTGCTCGGCATCGATGTGCGGCGCGATCCGCTCGCGGTGCAGGGGCGCATCGGCTACATGCCGCAGCGCTTCGGGCTGTACGAGGAGCTGACGGTTCGGGAGAATCTCGACCTCTACGCCGATCTGCACGGGGTTGCGCCGGCGGCGCGGGCGGCGCGCTATGCCGGGCTGATGGCGATGACCGGGCTCGAACCCTTCACCGCGCGGCGGGCGGGGCGGCTTTCGGGCGGGATGAAGCAGAAGCTCGGCCTGGCCTGCACGCTGGTGCAGCCGCCGCGCCTGCTGCTGCTCGACGAGCCGACCGTGGGCGTCGATCCGGTCTCGCGGCGGGAATTGTGGGAGATCATCGACCGGCTGACCACGGACGAGGGGGTGACGGTGCTGTTCAGCACCGCCTATCTCGACGAGGCGGCGCGCTGCCGCGACGTGTTGCTGCTGCATGAGGGGCGGCTGCTGGCGCAGGGGAAGCCGGCGCGCTTCACCGCGCCGATGGCGGGGCGGACCTTTCGCGTCGCCGCGCCCGAGAGCGGGCGGCGGCGGCTGCAGGCGCGGCTCGCCGCGGCACCGGGGGTGATCGACACCGTGATCGAGGGGCGGTTCGTGCGGGTGGTGAGCGAAGCCGCCCCCTGGACGCCGCCGCCGGGGATCGAGGCGGTGGCGGTGGCGCCGCGCTTCGAGGACGGGTTCGTCGACGAACTGCTTCGCCTGCGCGGGGGGGCGGCAACGCCTTCGGCCACCTCCCCTGCCCCGCCGACGCCGCCCCCAGAGCCAGCGAAGACCGTCATCGCAGTGGAGCGGCTGACGCGGCGGTTCGGCGATTTCACCGCGGTCGATGCCGTGAGTTTCGAGGTGCGGCGGGGCGAGATTTTCGGCCTGCTTGGGGCCAACGGGGCGGGAAAATCGACCACGTTCCGCATGTTGTGCGGCCTGCTGCCGGCGAGCGGCGGGCGGCTCGACGTCGCCGGCTACGATCTGCGGCGCGCGCGGGCGGCGGCGCGCGGGCGGATTGGCTACATGGCGCAGAAATTCTCGCTCTATGGCGACCTCACCGTGGCGCAGAACCTGGCGTTCTTCGCCAGCGCCTATGGGCTGCGCGGCGGGCGGCGGGCGGCGCGGATCGGCTGGGCGCTGGCGGAATTCGGGCTTGGCGGGATGCGCGAGGCCGCCGCGCGCGACCTCGCGCTCGGCTATCGCCAGCGCCTCGCTCTTGCCGCGGCGCTGATGCACGCGCCGGACATCCTGTTTCTCGACGAGCCGACCTCGGGCGTCGATCCGCTGGCGCGGCGGGAGTTCTGGCGGCGGATCGGCGCGCTGGCGGAGGACGGGGTGACGGTGCTGGTCACCACCCATTTCATGGAAGAGGCCGAGTATTGCGACCGGCTGGTGATCATGGCGCAGGGGCGGATTCTGGCCGAAGGCGCGCCGGGCGAGATCCGCGCCGGGGCGGCGGATGCGGCGCGGCCCGACCCGACGATGGAGGACGCGTTTGTCGCCGTGATCGGGGCCGCGAGTGGGGCCGTAGCCGCGGAGACGGTCGCATGAACGGCGCGGCGTGGCGGCGGGTGCGCGGGCTGATGCACAAGGAGGCGGTGCAAATTTGGCGCGATCCGTCGGCGCTGGCCATCGCCTTCCTGCTGCCGGCGATCCTGCTCTGGCTGTTCGGCTATGGCGTGACGCTGGATGCGCGGCGGGTGCCGCTCGGCATTGTGGTGGAGCGGCCGGGCGCGCTGGCGGCGAGCTTCACCGCCGGGTTCGACCGCTCGCGCTATTTCGCGCCGCATCGCTACCTGAGCGGGCGGGACGCGGAGCAGGCGATGGCGGCGGGCAAGGCGAGCGGCATCGTCTGGCTGCGCGCCGATTTCGGGCGGCAGGCGCGCACGGCGCGGGGCGCGCCGGTCGGCGTCGTCATTGACGGGGTCGATGCCAACACCGCGCGGCTGGTCGAGGGCTATGTCCAGCAGGTGTGGGCCGGATGGGTCGCGGCGGCGGCGGCGCGGCAGGGCGAGCGCGACGCCTTGCCGCTCGACATCCGCCCGCGCGTGCGGTTCAACCCCTCGGTCAACAGCCGGCATTATCTGATCCCCGGCCTGATCGCGCTGATCATGACGCTGACCGGCGCGCTGCTGACCGCCCTCGTCATCGCCCGCGAATGGGAGCGCGGGACGATGGAGGCGCTGATGGTCACACCGGTGACGCTGCGCGACATCCTGATCGCCAAGCTGGTGCCGTATTTCGCGCTCGGCATGGGCGGGATGTTCGGCTCGGTCGGCATCGCGGTGTTCCTGTTCGGCGTCCCGCTGCGCGGCTCGATGCTGGTGCTCAGCTTCTGCGCCGCGCTGTTCATGCTCGCCGCCCTCGGCATGGGGCTGCTGATCTCGACGGTGGCGCGCAACCAGTTCGTCGCCGGGCAGCTCGCGCTGATCACCACCTTCCTGCCGGCCTTCATCCTGTCCGGCTTCGTGTTCGACCTGCACAGCACGCCGGGCTTCGTGCAGGCGATTTCGCATGTGGTGGCGGCGCGATATTTCATTGCGATATTGCAATCTGTTTTTCTCGCCGGCGATGTCTGGGCGGTGATCCTGCCGAACGCGGCGGCACTCGCACTGCTCGCGGCGATCTTTCTCGCGCTCGCGCGGGCGCTGTCGCGCAAGCGGCTGGACTAGCCACGCATGGCGCGCATCATCGCCCTCATCGTCAAGGAGTTGCAGGCGATCCTGCGCGACCGCAGGGGACGGGTGGTGCTGTTCGCCGCCCCGCTGATCCAGCTGATGGTGTTCGGCTATGCCGCGACCTTCGACCTCAACCGCGTGCCGGTCGCGATCTATGACCAGGATGGCAGCGAGGCCTCGCGGCAACTGGTGGCGCGGTTTCTCGGCGCGCCCGCCTTCGCGCTGGCGGACACGCTGCGCTCCGACCGCCGGATCGACGCGCTGATCGATTCCCGCGCGGTGCAGATGGTGCTGGTGATCGGCCGGCATTTCACCCGCGATCTGCTGCGCGGGCGGGCGGCGCCGGTGCAGGTGATCGTGGATGGGCGGAATTCCAACACCGCGCTGATCATCGTGGGATATGCGAACACGATTCTCACCCGCTTCGGCGATGACTGGCGGGCGGCGCGCGGCGGGCGGGGGCCGCCGGCGCATCTGGTGATGCGGGCGCGCTACAATCCGGCGCTGCGCTCGCAATGGTTCGTCGTGCCGGGGATCGTGGCGCTGCTCACCCAGGTGGTGACACTCGTGGTGATCGGGCTGTCGGTCGCGCGCGAGCGCGAGGCGGGGACGTTCGACCAGTTGCTGGTGACACCGCTCACACCGCTCGACATCCTGATCGGCAAGAGCGTGCCGGGGCTGCTGATCGGCATGGTGGAGGCGAGCGTGATCGTGCTGGCCGCGGTGTTCTGGTTCCATGTGCCGCTGCGCGGGAGCATCGGCGCGCTTTATGCCGGGCTGCTGCTGTTCGTCACCGCCGTCACCGGGGTGGGGCTGGCGATTTCGGCGGTGTCGGCAACCCAGCAGCAGGCGCTGCTCGGCGCGTTCCTGTTCATGGTGCCCTCGGTCATTCTCTCGGGCTTCGCGACACCGATCGCCAACATGCCGCTCTGGGTCGAGCGGATCACGCTGGTCAATCCGCTGCGCTACATGCTGGTGATCGTGCGCGCCACCTTTCTCGAAGGCGCCGGATTCGCGACGCTCGCCGGCCAGTTCTGGCCGATGGCGGCGATCGGCGCGGTCAATCTCGGCCTCGCCGCCTGGCTGTTCCGCAAGCGGAGCACATGATTTTCCGCCCGCATGATCCAGATCAAGGCGGCCCGGAATTCTAACATGCATTTGAAATACACCTTTTGACGCCGGCCCGACGGCCCCGCGCGGGAGGACCACCAGCGAAGGGATTTCAGATTCATGTTTTGCTTTCAGTGCGAACAGACGATGCGCTCCGAGACGGGGGCTGCCGGTTGCGGCGGGCCGAAAGGCGTGTGCGGCAAGGACGAGGCGACGGCCGATCTGCAGGATGTGCTGATCCATCAGCTCAAGGGCATCGGCCAGTACGCCGTGCGGTTGCAGGCGCTGGGGCGGCGGGATGCCGAGGCGGACAGTTTCGTTCTGTATGCCCTGTTCACCACGCTCACCAACGTGAATTTCAACCGGACCCGCTTCGTCGAGATGATCGCCACGGCGGCGCGGCTGCGCGATCGGCTGCGCGACGCCTATGCCGAGGCGGCGCGCGAGGCCGGGCGGACGCCGGAGGCGCTGGGCGGGCCGGCTTCGTTCGTCCCCGCCGACTCGCTGGTGGGGCTGCTGGCGCAGGCGAATCTCGCCGGCGTGCGCGCCGGGGCGGAGGCGGTGGGCGAGGACGTGATCGGCATGCGCGCGCTGCTGCTCTATGGGCTCAAGGGGGTTGCCGCCTATGCCCATCATGCCGAGGTGCTGGGCGAGACCCGCGCGGCGATCGCCGACGGGGTGGCGAGGGTGCTCGACCTGCTGGCCGGCGAGCCGGTCGATCTCGAGGCGATGCTGGAGGAGGCGCTGGCGCTCGGCCGCGTCAATTTCACCGTGATGGAAGCGCTCGATGCGGCGAATACCGGCGCCTATGGCACGCCGGCGCCGACGCCGGTGCGGATCACGCCGGTCGAGGGCAAGGCGATCCTGGTGTCGGGGCACGATCTGCGCGACCTGCACGCGATTCTGGAGACGACGAGGGATACCGGCATCAACGTCTATACCCATGGCGAGATGCTGCCGGCGCACGGCTATCCGAAGCTGCGCGCCTATCCGCATCTCGCCGGCAATTACGGCACCGCCTGGCAGAACCAGCAGATCGAGTTCGCCGCCTTCCCCGGCCCGATCGTGATGACCTCGAACTGCCTGATCGAGCCGCAGCCGCTGTATCGCAACCGCATCTTCACCGCAGGGCCGGTGGGCTGGCCGGGGCTGCGGCATATCGCCGATGGCGATTTCGCGCCGGTGGTGCAGGCGGCGAAGGCGCTGCCGGGCTTCACCCGCAGCGAGCCGGAGCGGACGGTGACCACCGGCTTCGGGCGCGCGGCCGTGCTGGGGGCGGCGGAGCAGGTGATCGGGGCGGTGAAATCCGGCGCGATCCGGCATTTTTTCCTGATCGGCGGCTGCGACGGCGCGGCGCCGGGGCGCAATTATTACACCGAGTTCGCCGAGCAGGCGCCGGCGGATACGGTGGTGATGACGCTGGGCTGCGGCAAGTACCGGTTCAACACGCATGAGTTCGGCACGATCGGCGGGCTGCCGCGGCTGCTCGATATCGGCCAGTGCAACGACGCCTATTCGGCGCTGGTGATCGCCCAGGCGCTGGCCGGCGCGTTTGGCTGCGGGGTGAACGAGCTGCCGCTGTCGCTGGTGGTTTCGTGGTTCGAGCAGAAGGCGGCGGCGGTATTCCTGACGCTGCTCGCCCTCGGGGTGCGGAATGTGCGGCTCGGGCCGACGCTGCCGGGCTTTCTGACGCCGGCGCTGCTCGACATTCTGGTGACCCGCTTCGGGGTGCGGCCGATCACCTCGGCTTCGGCCGACCTTGCCGACGCGCTGGCGCCGAAGGCGGCGGCCTGAGCTTATCCATGCCGGGGCGCGCACCCGCCGCCCCGGCTCCCGCATCCGAACCTGGACCCGAGCGATGAACGATATCACCCTGCTTACCCGCGACGGCGCGAGTCTCGATGTTGGCTGCCCGCCGGGCGAGACCGTGCTCGCCGCCGCCGAAGCCGCCGGGCTGTTCCTGCCCTCGATGTGCCATGAGGGCAGTTGCGGCCTGTGCCGGGCCGAAATCACGGCGGGCGAATACGATGCGGGCGGGCGGACGGGCGAGACGATCACGCGCGACGTGCTGCTCTGCCAGTGCCGGCCGACCTCGGACATGACGGTGGCGCTGCCTTATGCCGAGGCGGCGATCCTGCGGCACCGCGCGCCGACGCGCGAGGCGGTGATCGAGCGGATCGCGCCGGCGGGGGCGAGCGCGGTTTCGCTCGGCCTGCGCCTGCGCCCCGACGCGGAACGCGGCGAGGCCGCCGATTTCGTGCCCGGGCAATATATGGAGGTGGCGATTCCGGGCACCGATATCCGCCGCGCCTATTCGCTGGCCAACCTGCCGAACTGGGACGGGCGGCTGGAGTTCCTGATCCGGCTCGTGCCGGGCGGGGCGTTCTCGACCTGGCTCGGCACCGTGGCGAAGCCTGGCGACGCGCTCTCGCTGCGCGGCCCGCTCGGGCGGTTCACCCTCGATGAGACGAGTCCGCGGCCGCGCTGCCTCGTCGGCGGGGGCTGCGGCCTCGCGCCCCTGCTCGCGATGCTGCGGCACCTCGCCGAATTTCAGGACATGCAGGAGACGCACCTGATTTTCGGCGCCAATCGCGAGGACGAGTTGTTCGCGACCGCGGAGATCGAGGCGCTTGCCGCGCAACTGCCCGGCCTTACGGTGACCACCGCGATCTGGCATCCGCAGGCGGCGTGGCGCGGGTTTGCCGGCACCGCGGCGGAGGCGCTCGACCGGCTTCTGGCCAGCGCCGCCGGCGCGCCGGACATTTATGTGTGCGGCCCGCCCCGGCTGGTGGAGGCGGTGATCGCGACGGCGCGGCGGCATGGCGTGCCGGAGGCGCAGATTCTCGCCGAGCATGTGCAATTGCGTTGATCCGGCGCGGCGGCAGCGTTAGGGATGGTGAATGCATCTCACAATGTTCACCGATTACGGCCTGCGGACGCTGATCCTGCTGGCGCTGCGGCCGGACGGCCAGGCGTCGATCCCGGAAGTGGCGGCGGCCTACGGCATTTCGGAGAACCATCTGACCAAGGTGGCGCACGCGCTCGGCCAGAGCGGGCTGGTCGAGACCATTCGCGGCCGCAAGGGCGGCATGCGCCTCGGCCGGCCGGCGGCGAAGATCGGGCTCGGCGAGGTGGTGCGGGCGATGGAGCCGAGCCTGGCGCTGGTGACCTGCCAGGAGGGCGGCGCCTGCGCGATCGGCGGATGCTGCGGGTTGCAGGGGGTGATGAACGAGGCGCAGGCGGCGCTGCTGGCGGTGTTCGACCGCTACACGCTGGCGGATGTCGTAACACCCGGGGATGCGAGGCTGCTGGCGCGGCTGGGGCTTGGCGAGCCCGCGCGGTGACGCGCGGAAAGCCATACACGCGGTGACGCGCGGAAAGCCATACGCGCGGTGACGCGCGGAAAGCCATACGCGCGGTGACGCGCGGGAAGCCATACGCGCGGTGACGCGCGGGAAGCCATACGCGCGGTGACGCGCGGAAGGTCATACACGCGGTGTGGCGCATTTCACCCCGCGCGGCGGCGGCGATTGTGAAGCGGGAGCCTCTCCTGTTACGCTAGACGTGACGCCGGCGCGCCGCGCCGGGCGGGGTTTTTGACGGAGCCGGGACAGCAAGATGCCGCAGACAGACCGAGTTTTGACATCACGACGCCAGATGATGGCGGGCGCCGCAGCCCTGGCCGCGGCGGCCGGGGCGCGCGGCCGGCGCTGGCGGCGGGGACGACGGCGCTGCGGGTCGCTTATATTCCGATCCTGCCGATGGCGCAGCTCTTCGTCATCGAGGCGGAGGGCTGGGCGCGGCAGGCGGGGCTGGCGCTGCACGGCACCAGTTTTTCCTCGGGCCCGGCGATGGTGCAGGCGCTGGCCTCCGGGCGGTTCGACGTCGCCTATATCGGGATCGGCCCGGCGATGGTGGCGCAGGCGCATGGCGTCGATCTGCGGATCGTCGCGGCGAATGGCGAGGGGCAGATCGCCCTGCTCGGGCGCGGCAAGCTCGCCGGGATGTGGCCGCACGCCGCCTCCCCCGCCGCCGCCTTCGCCGCCTTCCGCAAGGCGACCGGGCGCAAGGCGCGGATCGGCAGCCTGCCCCGCGGCTCGGTGCCTGATACGGTGCTGCGCTACTGGCTCAACGAGGTCGCGCATGTGCCGCGGGATGCGGTCGAGGTGATGGGGTTCGGCGCCAGCGCGTTGCAGCAGGCGCTGCTCTCGGGGTCGCTCGACGCCGCATCGACGCTGGAGCCGACCCTGACGATCGTGCAGGAGCGCGAGCCCGATGCGCGGATTCTGGCGCGCGGCGATGCGATGTTCCCCGGCCAGCCAGGGGCGGTGCTGGCGGTGACGCAGCGCCTCGCGCATGAAAACCCGGCCGCGGTGCAGGCCATGGTCGATCTGCATGTGCGGGCGACGCGCTTCCTGCGCACGCATCCGCACCGCGCCGCCGCCGATCTGGCCAAGACGCTCGGCAAGGGGCTGATTCCGGAGGCGACGCTGCTGCGGGCGGTGCAATCGCCCTCGCTCAACCCGATCGCCGATCCGCGCCGGATCATCGCGGCGACGGAAAAGCTCAACGCCTATCAGGCGAAGATCGACCATATCGGGAAGGTCGCGGATGTGGGGGCGATGTTCGACGCCTCGTTCTACATGCACGCGGTGAAATCGGCCGGATGAGGCCGGTCACGCCACGCCGGCCGGCGCTGCTCTCGGCGGCAGGACTCGCGGTTTTCCTCGGCGCCTGGGAGGCGGCGGTGCGCGGCGGGGTGCTGCCGGCGAATTTCGTGCCGGCGCCGAGTGCCATTCCGCAGGCGCTGATCGGCGAGATTCGCAATGGCAACTGGTTCACCGCGATCGGCGAAAGCCTCGGGCATTACCTGATCGGTGTCGGCCTTGGCAGCCTGCTCGGCATCGTCACCGGGGCGGCGGTGGCGCTGCTGCCGCGCTTCGCCGCGGCGCAAGCCTGGGTCGCCCGGCTGCTGCGGCCGATTCCGCCGCTGGCGTGGATACCCTTCACGCTGATCTGGTTCGGCCCCAGCCAGGCGGCGGCGGCGTTCATCATCGGCGTCGGCGTGTTCTGGCTGAACTATTTCGCGACGTGGTCCGCCGTCGAGGCGGTCGATGAGGGGCTGGTGGAACTCGCGGCGGCGTTCGGCCAGGGTGGGTTCGCCCGCCGGCTCGTCAAGGTGATCCTGCCGGCGGCGCTGCCGGGGATGCTTTCGGGCGTGCGCTCGGGGCTCGGCCAGGGCTGGATGGCGGTGGTGGCGGCGGAGCTGTTCGGGATTCCGGGGATCGGCCAGCGGATGAACGAGGCGGCCGGGGTGCTCGCGACCAATGTTCTGGTGCTGTACATGCTGACGATCGCGCTGCTCTACGGCATGACCGACCTGGCGTTCGAGCGGGTGACGCGGCGGTTTCTGGCGTGGACGCGGGCATGAGCGGCGCGAGGGAGCCGATCGTCGAGCTGAGCGGCCTTGCCTTCGGCCATCCGGGCGATGCGAGCGGACGCAACGTGCTGGAGGGGCTCGATCTGAGCCTGAAGCGGGGCGGGTTCACCGCGATTGTCGGGCCGTCCGGCGTGGGCAAGTCCACCCTGTTGCGGGTGGTGGCGGGGCTGGTCGCGGCAAGGCGCGGCGAGGTGCGGCTGCTGGCCCGCCCGGCGCCCGACCGCAGGACGGCGGCGCTGGTGTTTCAGGACGCGCGGCTGATGCCGTGGCGGCGGGTGCTCGGCAATGTCGAGTTCGGGCTGGAGGGGCTGGCGCTGGACGCGGCGGCGCGGCGGCGGCGGGCCGAGGCGGCGCTCGCGCTCGTTGGCCTCGCGGATGCGGCGGGGCGCTGGCCGGGGCAGCTTTCCGGCGGCCAGCGGCAGCGCGTGGGCATTGCCCGCGCCCTCGCCGTTTCGGCCGACCTGCTGCTGATGGACGAGCCGTTCAGCGCGCTCGACGCGATCACAAGGCAGGCGTTGCAGGACGAGCTGCTGCGGATCTGGCGGGAGACCGGGACCACGATCCTGTTCGTGACGCATGACCTGGACGAGGCGACCTATCTGGCCGAGCGGGTGGTGCTGCTGGCCGGCAGCCCGGCGCGGATCGCGCGGGATGTGGCGATCCGCACGCCGCATCCGCGCGCGCGCAACGGGCTCGATGGCTATGTGAGCGATCTGCGCCGGGCCCTCGGGGAGACGTTCATCGGGGGCGCGGGCATCTGAGCGGTATCCGGCCGGATGGCATCATCCGGCCGGGAATTAGCGTGGTTCAGAAGGGGATTTCGTCGTCGAGATCGCTGGCGCGGCCGGAATCCCAGCCGCCGCCGCGCGCGGGGCTGGAGGCGGGCGAAGCGACCGGGGCGCGCGGCGCGGGGCGGGGCATGTCATCGCCGCCGCTGGCGCCGGCACCGGCGCGGTCGAGCAGGACCAGCTCGGCGCCGATCCGGCCGAGCATCACCTCGGTCGTGTATTTCTCCTGGCCCGACTGGTCGGTCCATTTGCGGGTTTGCAGCTTGCCTTCGAGATAGATCTTGGAGCCCTTGCGCAGATAACGCTCCGCCACATCGGCCAACCGGTCGTTCATGATGACGACGCGGTGCCACTCGGTGCGCTCCTGGCGCTCGCCGCTCGCCTTGTCGTTCCAGGTTTCCGAGGTGGCCACGGCGAGATTGACGATCTTCATGCCGGATTGCGTCGTCCGCGTTTCGGGATCGCGCCCGAGATTGCCGACCAGGATTACCTTGTTCACACTACCCGCCATTGTCCAACCTTTCCGCTCCGAGACCGCGCCACGGCGTTCTGCCGCGGCGGACCATCGTATCAACACGGCTTGGCGATGCTGTCCAGCCATCCGCCCGGACCCGCAATGCGGGCCGGGCGCCGGGCTCAGTGATCGAAGGCCGCGTGATCCACCTTGCCATGGAAGACGCGGTAGGCGAAGGCGTTGTAGGCGATGATGACGGGGATCATCACCACCGCGCCGGCCAGCAGGAATTCCTGCGAGCCGACGGGGGAAGCGGCCTGCCAGATGGTCACGCCAGGCGGGATGATGTTCGGGAACAGCGAGAAGCCGAGGCCGAGAAAGCTGACCAGGAACAGGCCGAGCGCGCAGAGGAAGGCGGTGCTGTCATGCACCGCGGCGCCGCGGCGCAGGGCGCGGAACAGGAAGAAGGCGAGTGCTGCCACCGCGAGCGGGGCGAGGCCGGTGACGGCGAGGCCGGGCCAGGTGAACCAGCGCACGGCGTAGGCGTGGTCGAGCAGCGGGGTCCAGACGCTGACGGCGAGGATGCAGGCGAGCATGCCGAGGGCGAGCCGGGCGGTTTCGTGACGCATCCGCAGTTGCAGCCCGCCTTCGGTGCGCCAGACCAGCCAGGCGGCGCCGAGCAGCGCGTAGCCGCAGACCACGGCGAGGCCGGTGAACAGCGAGAAGGCGGAGACCCAGGCGAAGGGCCCGCCGGCGAACTGGCCGCCGGCGACCTTCGTGCCGTGCAGCACGGCGCCGAGGATCGCGCCCTGGCAGAAGGCGGCGATGACCGAGCCGAACCAGAACCCGTAATCCCAGTTGAGCCGGTGCCGCTCGGTATGCGCGCGGAAGCGGAACTCGAAGGCGACGCCGCGCAGGATCAGGCCGATCAGCATGGTGATCACCAGCGGATAGACCGCCGGCAGGATCACGCTGTAGGCCTCGGGGAAGGCGCCGTAGAGGCCGGAGCCGCCGAGCACGAGCCAGGTTTCGTTGCCATCCCAGACCGGGGCGATGGAGTTCACCATCACGTCGCGCTCGGTGCGGCCGCGCTCGGCCGCGAACAGGATGCCGACGCCGAGATCGAACCCGTCGAGCACGACATAGGCGAAGATCACGAAGGCCATGATGCAGCCCCAGATGATCGGCAATGTGTGGGCGTTGAGCATGGCGCCTACTCCGCCGGGCTGGGGGTTGCGGCGGGATCGTGCAGGCGGTGCGGGCCGTGGCTGCGCAGCGGCTTGTCGTCGCGCAGCGGCGGTTCGCCGATACTCGGCTCCTGCGCCATCAGGCCGAGCACGTAGCGGATGCCGACGCCGAAGACGAGCGTGTAGAGCACGATGATGACGCCGAAGGACCAGACGATCTCGCCCAGGGTGAGCGGCGAGACGCTCTGCACGGTGCGCAGCACGCCATAGACCGTCCAGGGCTGGCGGCCGGTTTCGGTGACCACCCAGCCGGCGATGATGGTGAGGAAGCCGGCCGGACCCATCGCCACCGCGAAGCGCTTGAACCAGGCGTTTTCATAGAGCCGTCCGCCGCGGCGCAGGGCCAGCGCGCCGAGGGCGAGGACCAGCATCAGCGACCACAGCCCGACCATGACCCGGAAGCCCCAGAAGGTGGGGATCAGCACCGGCCAGTCGGATTTCGGGAAGGCATCCAGCCCCTGCACCACGCCGTGCAGGTCGTGGGTGATGATGAGCGAGCCGAGATCGGGGATTTTGACGTCATACAGCAGACGGCCGAGGCTGCGGCTGGGCCAGCCGAAGAGGTGCAGCGCCTGGCCGGCGCGGGTGTGGAAGTCGCCCTCCATCGCGGCGAGTTTCAGCGGCTGGTCGGTCATCGTGGCGCGGCCGGCTTCATCGCCGACGAAGCCCTGCACCGGCACGGCGATGGTCAGCAGCCACATCGCCATCGAGAACATCAGCCGGCTGACCGGGTTCTTCGGGTTGCGCAGCAGGTGGAACGCGCCGACCGCGCCGACGGCGAGCGCCGTCGCGATGAAGGCGGCGAGCACCATGTGCAGCCACATATAGGGGAAGGTCGGGTTGAAGATGATGGCGAGCCAGTTCTTCGGCACGAAATCGCCGTTCGGGGCGATGGCGTAGCCGCGGGGCGTCTGCATCCAGGAATTCGCGGCGAGAATCCACGAGGCCGAGATCAGCGTGCCGATCGAGACCAGGGCGGTCGCCGCGAAATGCAGTTTCGGGCCGACGCGCGACATGCCGAACAGCATGATGCCGAGGAAGCCGGCCTCGAGGAAGAAGGCCGTCATCGTCTCCCAGGCGAGGAGCGGCCCGAGGATCGGCCCGACCTTTTCCGAGTAGCCCGCCCAGTTGGCGCCGACCTCGTAGGCCATCACCAGGCCGGAGACGACGCCGATCGCGAAGATGACGGCGAAAATCTTCAGCCAGTAGCGGTAGGCATCGAGATAGACCGGGCGGCCGCTGACCAGCCACATCAGTTCGAGCACCGTCAGATAGGCGGCGAGCCCGATCGAGAAGGCCGGGAACATGATGTGAAACGCGATGGTGAAACCGAACTGGGCGCGTGCGAGCACGAGCGCCAGCCCGCCGGCATGCATGCTTGTCATTCTCTGTCCGTATCGTTGTTGTCGTTGGCGTCGGCGCCGGCGAGGGCGTCGGCTTCGGTGGTCTCGGGCCGGGAGCGGCCGGCCTTGCCGCGCCCGAGCAGCGGCAGGCGGTTCTTCAGTTCCAGCAGCGCCACGACGCGGCCGCCGAGGCGGAGGAGCTGGACCAGATCCTTGTTGTCGAGCTTCTGCACGTCTTCCGACCAGCGCATCAGCAGCTCGATCAGGTCGTGCATCTCGGCGAGGCGGCGCTGGGCGAGACGGTCCGCCTCGGAGCGGGGCGGCTCCATCAGCAGGTCGCGCAGCACGGTGAGGGTGGGGTCGATCTCGCGGCGGCGGCGCTCTTCGGCCAGGGTGCGGACGATCTGCCAGATGTCGTCCGGGGTCGAGAAATGCTCGCGCCGATCACCCGGCAGGTGTTGCAGCCGCACGAGGCGCCAGGATTGCAGCTCCTTCAACCCCATCGACACGTTCGAGCGCGAGAAGCCGAGGGTTTCGGCGATCTCGTCGGCCGGCAGCGGACGGTCGGACACGTAGAGCAGCGCGTAGATCTGCCCGACCGTGCGGTTGATGCCCCAATGGCTGCCCATCTCGCCGAAATGCAGCACGAAGGCCTCGATGATGGGGGTGAGCGGCATTGCCTGAACTTTCAGAAATTTCTGAAATCCAAGTAGCCAGCGACGCGGCCATGTCAACCCGGCGGCGGGCGCTCACGACAGGACGTGATCGACCGGCAACAGCGGCGGCGGCAGTTCGGCGGCGCCGAGGGCTTCGAGCACCGCGATCTCGATCGTTCGCGCGAAAGCATTGAGCGGCAAGGCATTTTGCGAGAGGGCGAACGGCTCCTCAAGCTCGTCGCCCAGCGCGTCGAGGCCGAAAAACGCATAGCCGAGGATCACCGTGACGATGGGTGTGGCGAGGCCGAGCGTTTGCACGAAGCCGAAGGGCAGGAAGATGCAGAACAGCCATGCGGTGCGGTGCAGCAGCAGGGAATAGGTGAAGGGTGTGGGCGTCGAGCGCAGGCGTTCGCAGGCGGCCTGGATGCCGGTCATCGCGGCGATGCGCTCGGCGAGGATGCGGTAGAGCATGTCGCTCAGCCGCCCGGCGGCGACGAGGCCGGCAAGCTCGGCGGAGAGACGGCGCAGCGCCGCATCCGGCCGGTTGCGCTGGCCGGCGATCCAGGCGCGCTCGGCCGGGGCGAGCCAGTCCTGCCAATCCGCCCCCGAACTCCCGCGCAGATGGTCGCGCAGCAGGTGGGCGAAGGCGGCGATGCGGCCGCCGAGGCGCTGGGCGAGCGCCGGATCATCCGGCAGGAGCGCGGTGATTTCGCGGATCAGGGCGCGCGACTCGGCGATCAGCAGCCCCCATTGCTGCCGCCCTTCCCACCAGCGGTCGTAACAGGCGCTGTTGCGGAAGCCGAGAAAGATCGACAGGCCGAGGCCGAGCAGGGTGAAGGGCACGGTGGCCAGCGGCCAGTCCGGCAGCTTGTGCGTGGCGTGGACGAGGGTGACGCCGAGGGAGAGCAGCAAGAGCGCCAGCAGCCTGGGGGCGACGCGCTGCAGGATCGAGCCGCGCAGCGTGGTCAGCAGGGTCAGCGTGGTGGCACGGTCGCGCACGATCATGGCTTGTCTTTCGCGGGCATGTTTGTCTCGGGTGGGGCGGGCGGGCCGGGTCAGCCGGCCTCGGCATCCCAATAAGGCGGGCGGCCGAATTTCGCCTCGATGAAGTCGAGGAAGGCGCGCACCTTGGGGGAAATGCGGGCATGCGGCGGATAGATGCCATAGATGCCGCCGGGGCGGGTCGAGATCATCGCGAACCAGTCGGGCAGCAGGCGGACCAGCCGGCCGCGGGCGATATCCTCGCCGACCAGCCAGACCGGCAGCAGGGCGATGCCGACGCCGGCCAGCGCGGCATCGAGCAGCGCCTCGGAATCGTCGGAGCGGAGGATGCCGGCGATCGGCACCTCCTCCTCCGGCTCGCCCGCCTCGGCGCCGCGACGGAAGAACCAGCGGTCGGTCGGTTGCAGCGTGTAGATCAGCGCGTTGTGGCGCAGCAGGTCGCGCGGGGCGGCGAGCGGCGGGGCGGCGGCGAGGTAGGACGGGCTCGCGCAGACGACGCGGCGATGACCGGCGAGCTTGCGGGCGATGAGTGTCGAGTCGATCAGCGGGCCGATGCGGATGGCGAGGTCGGCGCCGCTGGCCAGCAGGTCCATCCGCACATCGGTGAAGGAGAGTTCGAGCCTGAGGCCGGGATAGAGCTTCAGGAAGTCGGGGATGAAGGGCACGACATGGCGGCGGCCGAAGGCGCCGGGCAGGTTGAGCCGCAGCAGGCCCTGCGGCCGCGCCTGCAACGCCGCGACCGAATCGCGCGCCTCGTCGAGATTGCGGAGGATGGCCTGCACCTGGGCGTAGAACTGCTCGCCCGGCTCGGTGAGGTGGAGGCGGCGGGTCGAGCGATGGAACAGGGCGACGCCGAGATCGGCCTCAAGCCCGGCGACGGCGCGCGAGACGGTCGAGACTTTCGCGCCCTGCGCCTCGGCCGCCTTCGAGAAACTGCCAAGCTCGACCGCGCGGCCGAACAGGCGCAAGGCTCCCAGGTAATCCACGTTGCAACCTCCGGCGCGGGGCGACGCCCTGCAGCAGACGCCGATCAGGCGTGATGTCGGCCTTGCGCCGCCGCGCCGCAAGAGGGGCTGCGCGCCCTGCCCCGCGCTGCACAAATGTTTTGCCGCCAGAGGGGTTGCGGCGCGAGGCGCGCGGGCTCACGTGCGAGGCGCGCAGGGCGTCCCGGGCCGGCGCGACCAGACCACGGCATCACCCGCGCGGATGTAAACATCCGGCGCGGTAACGTTGCCTTAATGAACACCATCATAGAGACCAGGGCCGGTCCGGGTGGACCGGATGGCGCTCTAGCGGAGATGCAGCCCATGACCACGCGACGTCGCATCGTGCCCGATCACAACCTGAAGGGCATCCGGCCCTATGGCGCGCCCGCCGGCGGCTGGGGCGCGCTGCGCGCCACCGCCAAGGCGATCCGCACCCAGATGGATGCCGGCGACGCCGCCCGCCTGCTGCTGCGCACCAACAAGCCCACCGGGTTCGACTGCCCCGGCTGCGCCTGGCCGGACAAGGAACATACCTCGACCTTCCAGTTCTGCGAGAACGGCGCCAAGGCGGTGACCTGGGAAGCGACGCGCAAGCGCGTCGGCCCCGATTTCTTCGCCGCCCATACGGTGAGCGAGCTGCTCGGCTGGTCGGACCACGCGCTGGAGGATGCCGGGCGGCTGACCCACCCGCTGGCCTATGATCACGCGAGCGACACCTATCGCGAGATCGGCTGGGACGACGCCTTCGCCCGCATCGGCGCGGTGCTGCGCGCCCTGCCCGACCCCAACATGGTGGAGTTCTACACCTCCGGCCGCGCCTCGAACGAGGCGGCGTTTCTCTATCAGTTGTTCGCCCGCGAATATGGCACCAACAATTTCCCCGACTGCTCGAACATGTGCCACGAGGCGACCAGCGTGGGGCTGCCGCAGTCGATCGGGTTCGGCAAGGGCACCGTCTCGCTCGATGATTTCGACCATTGCGACCTGATCATCGCGATGGGGCACAACCCCGGCACCAACCATCCGCGGATGATGGGCACGCTGCACGAGGTGGCGCGGCGCGGGGTGCCGATCATCGTGTTCAACCCGATGCGCGAGCGGGCGCTGGAGCGCTTCGCCGATCCGCAGAACGCGGTGGAGATGGCGACGATGGGGGCGACGCCGATCGCCTCGACCTATCTCAAGGTGCGGGTCGGCGGCGATGCCGCCGCACTCTCGGGCATCATGAAGGCGCTGCTCGAACGCGACGCCGAGGCGGGGCCGGAGGCCGGCATCATCGACCGCGACTTCATCGCAGCACACACCAACGGGTTCGAGGACCTCGCCGCCGACCTGCGCGCGACGCCGTGGGACCGGATCGAGGCGGCGAGCGGGCTGTCGCGCGCCGACCTCGCCACCGTGGCGGAGCATTACGCGCGGGCGAAATCGACCATCGTCACCTATGGCATGGGCATCACCCAGCACTCGACCGGCACGCAGAATGTGCGGCAGATCGCCAACCTGCTGCTGCTGCGCGGCAATTTCGGCCGGCCGGGCGCGGGGATCTGCCCGCTGCGGGGGCATTCCAACGTGCAGGGCGACCGCACCGTGGGGATTACCGAGAAGCCGGGCGAGGCGATGCTGGAGCGGATCGCGCAGCGCTTCGGCTTCACCCCGCCGCGCGCCCACGGGCATGACGCGGTCGCGGCGATGGAGGCGATGCTGCGCGGCGACTCCCGCGCGCTGCTGGCCCTCGGCGGCAATCTCGCCATCGCCATGCCGGACACGGAGAATTGCGCGGCGGCGATGCGGCGGCTCGATCTGGCGGTGCATGTCGCCACCAAGCTCAACCGCTCGCACCTGCTGATCGGCCGGGAATCGATCATCTTGCCCTGCCTCGGCCGGACCGAGGAGGACATCCAGGAGAGCGGGCCGCAGGCGATCACCGTCGAGGATTCGATGTCGATGGTGCATGCCTCGGCCGGCAGGCTCGCGCCGGCCTCGCCGCTGCTGCGCTCGGAGCCGGCGATCGTCGCCGGGATGGCGATGGCCACCCTGCCCCGCAGCACCGTGCCGTGGCGCGAGATGGTGGCCGATTACAGCCTGATCCGCGACGCGATCGAGGCGGTGTTCCCCGATTTCGCCGATTTCAACGCGCGGGTGGCCGTGCCGGGCGGCTTCCGCCTGCCGATCCCGCCGGCCGAGCGGGTGTGGCGCACCGAATCGGGCCGCGCCGAGTTCATGCCGCCGGGCGGCGCCGGCGCGGAACAGGGGACCCTGCTGCTGACCACGATCCGCAGCCATGACCAGTACAACACCACGATCTACGGGATGGATGACCGCTATCGCGGCGTGTTCGGCCGGCGCGACGTCGTGTTCATGAACCGCGCTGACATGGAGCGGCTCGGCATCGAGCATGGCGGGCGCATCGACGTTGCCCATGCCGAGGACGGGGCGCATCGCCTCGCCGGGTTCACCGCCATCGAATACGACATCGCGGAAGGCTCGGTCGCGGCTTATTACCCTGAGGCCAACGTGCTGATGCCGCTGGCCCGACATGACCGGCAGAGCGGCACGCCGACTTACAAATCGGTGCCGGTGACGGTGGCGCCGGGCGCGGCCGGGGCATAGAGCATCATCCGATCAGATGGTGTTCGTCTGATCGGATAAAGATGCTCTGATTATAAATATCATAGAGCATCATCCGATCAGATGGTGTTCGTCTGATCGGATGCGTCTCTCGACTCAACCGCGGTTCGGATAGGCGCGGCTGCGCGCGGCGAGGGTTTCGATCGTCGCGGTATCGGGCGCGTCGTCGGGGATTTCGGCGACCTTGCGGGCCAGCACCCAGGTGCCGACAAAACCGTGATGGCGGGTCAGTTCCATGTCGGCAAGGCCGCGGCCGGGGAACAGCCGCACCAGGTTCGCCGGGTTGCGCATGCCGACATCGACGATCTCGAAGCCGCGCGCCGGGCCGAACAGGATGCGCATCGCCTCGTCCGAATAGCGCCAGAAATCGTTCGGCGTCTCGTGCAGCGGGAAGGTGTGGTGGGTGATGTGGAAGGTCAGGCCGCCCTGGCTGAGCGCGCGGTTGATTTCGGCGGCGACGCGCCAGGGCTCGGCGATGTGTTCCATCACCGCGATCGAGAAGATCCCCTCGAAGGCGGCCCTGCCGGTGGCGGCGGAGAGGGTGTGCGCATCCGCCACCAGGTCGACGCCGGGGGCGGGGTGGATGTCGCAGCCGACATAATGGCAGTCGGGCGCGAATTCGCCGATCCGCGCATAGCTCTCGGGGCCGACGATGCGGGCGCCGATTTCCAGCACCCGGCCGCGCCGCTGGCGCATTTCGTCGATGAAGGGCTGGATCACGCGGCGCGACGGCGGCGGCGGCAGCAGCGGCGGCGGCGCGAGCGGGAGGGAGATTGTGCCGGCATCGGTCTCGATGTCGAGGCAGGCGGGCTGGAAGGGCGGGGTTTCGAGATAGAGGGCGAAGCCGCTATCGGCGATGTCGGGGTAGTGGGACTGCACATCCGGGCGGGGCGCGGGCGGCACCGGATCGGTCCGGCGGTCGCCCACGCGAAGGGAGAGCGCGCGCACCTTCACCGCGTGGGCGTGAACCCAGCCGCAGACATGGACGCCATAGGCGTCGCACCAGAAATGCTCGACCGCGTGGACGAGCGGGAGGGATGGCGCGGGCGGCGGGCGCAGGGTGGCAAGCTCGGATTCCAGTGCCGCGACGCGGTTGTGCAGCGCGCCCTCGCGCGCGGCGATGCGCGCCAGCGGCGGCAGGCGCAGCAATGTTTGCTTCCAGGCCGGCAGCATCAGGCGACCTTGCGGCGGCGACCGGGGGTTCGCGCCGCCGGCTTCGGCAGCAGGGGCGCGAGGAAGCGGGCGGTGTGCGAGCGGGCGACGCCCACGACATCCTCGGGCGTGCCGGCGGCGACGATCTCGCCGCCGCCATCGCCGCCCTCGGGGCCGAGATCGATGATCCAGTCGGCGGTCTTGATGACCTCCAGATTGTGCTCGATGACGATCACGGTGTTGCCGGCATCGACCAGCGCATGGAGGACCTCCAGCAGTTTCCTGACATCCTCAAAGTGCAGTCCTGTTGTCGGCTCGTCAAGAATATAGAGGGTGCGGCCGGTGGCGCGGCGGGCGAGTTCCTTGGCGAGCTTGATGCGCTGCGCCTCGCCGCCGGAAAGGGTGGTCGCGGCCTGGCCGAGCTTGATGTAGCCGAGGCCGACCTTGCCGAGCAGTTCGAGCCGGTCGCGGATGCGGGGCTGGGCGGAGAAATAGCCCATCGCCTCGTCGACATTCATGTCGAGCACATCGGCGATCGACTTGTCGCGGAAGCGGATTTCCAGCGTTTCGCGATTGTAACGTTTTCCCTTGCAGGTGTCGCAGGTGACGAAGACGTCGGGCAGGAAGTGCATCTCGATCTTGAGCACGCCGTCGCCCTGGCAGGCCTCGCAGCGGCCGCCCTTGACGTTGAAGGAGAATCGGCCGGATTTGTAGCCGCGGGCGCGGCTTTCGGGCAGTTCGGCGAACCAGTCGCGGATCGGGGCGAAGAGATCGGTGTAGGTCGCCGGGTTGGAGCGCGGGGTGCGGCCGATCGGCGACTGGTCGATCTCGATGATCTTGTCGAGCAGGTCGAGCCCGTCGAGCCGGTCGAACGGCGCGGGCACCTGGCCCGAGCCCATCAGGCGGCGGGAGACGGCCTTGTAGAGCGTGTCGATCACCAGGGTGGACTTGCCGCCGCCGGAGACGCCGGTGATGGCGGTGAACACGCCGAGGGGGAATTCGCCGGTGACGGTCTTGAGATTGTTGCCGCGCGCGCCGACGAGTTTGAGCATCCGCGCGGGATCGACCGGCCGGCGCCGCGCGGGCACCGCGATGGCGCGGCGGCCGGAGAGATAGTCGCCGGTGAGCGAGCGGGGATTGGCCGCGATGTCCGCCACCGTGCCCTCGGCGATCAGTTCGCCGCCATGCACGCCGGCGCGCGGGCCGATATCGATCACGTGATCGGCGCTGCGGATCGCGTCCTCGTCATGCTCGACGACGAGGACCGTGTTGCCGAGATCGCGCAACCGGCGGAGCGTGCCCAATAACCGCTCGTTATCGCGCTGGTGCAGGCCGATCGAGGGTTCGTCGAGAACATAGAGCACGCCGGTCAGGCCGGAGCCGATCTGGCTGGCGAGGCGGATGCGCTGGCTCTCGCCGCCCGAGAGCGTGGCCGAGCCGCGGGCAAGCGAAAGATAGTCGAGCCCGACATCGACGAGGAATTGCAGCCGCTCGTTGATCTCGCGGAGGATGCGGCGGGCGATGTCCTGGCGCTGCGGGGTCAGCGTGTCGAGCACGGTGGCGAACCAGTCGCGCGCGTCGCGGATCGAGAGATCCGAGGCCTCGGCGATGTTTTTCGTGGCGATGCGGACGGCCAGCGCCTCGTCGCGCAGGCGCGCGCCGTGGCAGCGCCGGCAGGGCCGCTCGGCCTGGTAGCGCGCCAGCTCCTCGCGCACCCAGACGCTGTCGGTCTCGCGCATGCGGCGTTCGAGGTTGCGCACCACCCCCTCGAACGGGCGGGAGACGGCGTAGGCGCGCACGCCATCCTTGTAGGAGAATTCGATTTCGGTGGCACCGGCGCCGAACAGGATCGCCTCGCGCACGGTTTCGGGCAGCTCTTCCCAGGGCGTGGTCAGCTTCACCCGGAAATGCTTCGCGAGGCTGGCCAGCGTCTGTTCGTAGTAAGGCGACTGCGCGTTGGCCCAGGGGGCGATGGCCTGCCCGGCGAGGGGGCGGCGCTCGTCGGGCACGATCAGCGCGGGGTCGAACACGGTTTCGGTGCCGAGGCCGGCGCATTCGGGGCAGGCGCCGTGCGGCGAGTTGAAGCTGAACAGGCGCGGCTCGATCTCCTCGATGGTGAAGCCGGAGACCGGGCAGGCGAAGCGGGCGGAGAACACCGTGCGCTCCCCGGTGTCGGCGGTCTCGGCATAGGCGATGCCATCCGAGAGGGCGAGCGCGGTTTCGAAGGAATCGGCGAGGCGCTGTTCCGCGCCCTCGCGCACGACGATGCGGTCCACCACCGCCTCGATCTCGTGCTTGATCTTCTTGTTGAGCGCCGGCACCTCGGCGATTTCGTGGAGCTTGCCGTCGACCTTCACGCGGGTGAAGCCGCGGCGCTGCAATTCGGCGAGTTCCTTGCGGTATTCGCCCTTGCGGTCGCGCACCACCGGGGCGAGCAGCAGCAGGCGGGTGCCGGGCGGCATCGCCATCACCCGGTCGACCATCTGGCTCACCGTCTGCGCCTCGATCGGCAGGCCGGTGGCCGGCGAATAGGGCACGCCGGCGCGGGCCCAGAGCAGGCGCATGTAGTCGTGGATTTCGGTGACGGTGCCGACGGTGGAGCGCGGGTTGCGCGAGGTGGTTTTCTGCTCGATCGAGATCGCCGGGGAAAGTCCCTCGATACTGTCGACATCCGGCTTGCCCATCAGTTCGAGGAACTGCCGCGCATAGGCGGACAGGCTCTCGACATAGCGGCGCTGGCCCTCGGCGTAGATCGTGTCGAAGGCGAGCGAGGATTTGCCGGAGCCGGACAGGCCGGTGATCACGGTGAGCTGGTCACGCGGGATGCGGACGTCGATATTCTTGAGATTGTGCTCGCGCGCACCGCGCACGGTGATGTAGCCCGACCCTGCCATGAACCGCCTCTGAGACCCCGTTTGTGTTGCCGGATATGGCCCCGCCGGCGCGGGCTGGAAAGAGGCGATCGATCAGGATGACGCCCCGCGCGCGGCGCGCTGGGCGAGGCCGAGCAGCGTCTGCCGGGCGATCAGCTCGGGCATCGCGCCGGTGCGCTTGCAATCGGCCTCGGCGCGCAGGACGCGCTCGATCGCGGCCATGATGGCGGGCTCGCGCCAGCGGGCGGCGGCGGCGAGGGCGGCCGGCTGGCGCTTGAAGAAGACCGGCGGGCGGCGGGCGGCGAGCGCATCGCGCGGGCTGGCGCCGCGGCCGATCGCCTCGGCGACGAGGCGCAGCGCCGCAAGCTCGGAGAGCAGCACCCGCATCACCGCGACCGGCGCGGCCCCTTCCTCGAGGGCGAGGCCGATCGCATGGTCGGCGGCGGCGATGTTGCCGGCGAGCGCCGCATCGATCGCATCCTGCATCGAGGCTGAGCCCTGATCGTCCAGCACCGCCTCGACCGCGGCGAGATCGACCGCGCCGCCCGGCCCGGCATAGAGGGCGAGCCGCTCGGCGGCGTCGCGCAGCGCGCCGGTTTCGCCGCCGAGCCGGCTGGCGGCGAGCGCCAGCGCCTCGCGGCCGATGCCCACACCGGCGGCGCGCAAGGCGGCTTCCAGCGCCGGGCCGCGCGCCGCCCCCTCCGGCGGGTAGCAGGCGATGGCGGCGGCTTCGGGGTGTTTTTCGGCGAGCGCGCGCAGCTTCGAGCGGGCGGCGAGATCGGCCGCCATGCCGATCACCAGCGCATCCCCCCTGCCCTCCAGCGCCGCCTCGACGATCGGGGCCTGACGGTCGGCCGCATCGCGCAGCAGCACCACGCGGCGGCCGCCGCCGAAAGCCTGCGCTCCGGCCTCTTCGGGCAGGCGCTCGGCGGTGTCGGCATCGAGTTCGGTGAGGCGGAACGGATCGTCGAGCGCGCCGGCGACACGTTTCGCAAGGCGCCGCGCCCGCTCGGCGACGAGCGAGGTGTCGGGACCATAGACGAGGACGAAGCGCGCCGCACCGGGATCGGCCAGAAACCGCTCGACGTTGCGGGCGTCGATCTTCAAGCGCCTAGCCCCGGTCGGGGTGATTGCGGAAATAGGCGGCGAGCTGTTCGGTGATCTGCCGGGCGAGGCGCTGGGCGAAGTGGTGGCGCAGCACGCCCTGGTCGAGGGTGGCGGCGAAGTTCTGGTTGTCGATGATGTTGAGCGCGTCCATCGCCTGGGCGGAGCCGCGGGCGATCACCCTGGCGCGGTTGCCTTCCGCCGTCAGCACCCAGCGCGCCGAGGCGATATAGCGGTTGCGGGTGTTGGAGCTGTCGGGCTGGACGCCGATCGGCTGGCCGTACCAACCGCCATAGCTGACCTTGAGGTGGTAGCGGTAGAAGCCGGGCGCGCCGGCGCGCTGGAGATCGGCCTCCAGCGCCTGACGGAGGAGCTGGCCCTGGCGGTCCGGCAGGAGGCCGACATCGATCTGGTCGAGCTGGGCGGAGACCGCGGCGCCGGCGGGGCCGCCGCCGTAGAGCGGGCGGAAGCCGCAGCCGGCGAGCGCGAGCAGCCCGGCGAAGGCCAGGATTTTAGGGCCGGACGACAAAGTTCACGATCCGGTCGGGCACGTGGATGCGCTTGACGATGGTCGCGCCCGCCAGCAGTTGCGCGATTCGCGGCTCGGCCAGCGCCTGCGCGATGGCGGTTTCGGCATCCGCCCCCGGCGGCAGCTCGATCGTGCCGCGCAGCTTGCCCATGATCTGCACCGCCAGCGTCACCGAATCGCGCTTGAGCAGGTCGGGGTCGGCCACCGGCCAGGGCTGGTTGACGACCAGCCCGGCCTCCGGCGCGACCAGCGCGTTCGCCTCCTCGGCGACATGCGGGATGATCGGGGCGGCGAGGCGGATCAGCGCCGACATCGCCTCGCGCCGCGCCGCCGCAAGGCCGGGGGCGGTGCGGCCCTCGGACTCGGCGATGGCGTTGGCCAGCTCGTAGAGCCGGGCGATGGCGACGTTGAAGGCGAAGCCGTCGATCGCCTCGGTCACCGCGGCGATGGTGCGATGCGTCGCCTGGCGCAGCGTGCGGGCCGCGCCCTCGGCGCGTTCCAGCGCCACGTCGTCCGCCCGGTCGGCGGCGACGCTGCGGGCGAGGCGATACAGACGCTGGACATAGCGGAACGCACCCTGGGCGCCGGCCTCGGTCCATTCCACGTCGCGCTCGGGCGGATTGTCCGACAGGACGAACCAGCGCGCGGTGTCGGCGCCGAAACGGGCGATGACGGCCGAGGGATCGACCGTGTTGCGCTTCGATTTCGACATTTTTTCGATCGGGCCGACAATGACCTTGCGGCCATCGAGCGTCGTCGCGTGGTCGGCGTGGCGGATCACCTCCTCGGGGTAGAGCCACTTGCCGTCTTCGGTGCGGTAGCTCTCATGCGTCAGCATGCCCTGGGTGAACAGGCCGGCGAAGGGCTCGGCGACGCCGACCTGGCCGAGCCGGTGCATCGCCCGGGTGAAGAAGCGGGCGTAGAGCAGGTGCAGGATCGCGTGCTCGATGCCGCCGATATAGTGATCGACCGGCATCCAGTGCGAGGTCGCCGCCGGATCGGCCGGCACGGGCGCGTGCGGCGCGCAGAAGCGGGCGAAATACCACGAGGAATCGACGAATGTGTCGAACGTGTCGGTCTCGCGCTGGGCGGCGGCGCCGCATTGCGGGCAGGCGACGTGTTTCCAGCTCGGGTGATGGTCGAGCGCGTTGCCCGGCCGGTCGAACGGGAGATCCTCCGGCAGGCGCACCGGCAGGTGCTTTTCCGGCACGGGAACGGTGCCGCAGACCTCGCAATGGATCATCGGGATCGGGCAGCCCCAGGCGCGCTGGCGGGAGACGCCCCAGTCGCGCAGGCGCCAGTTGACCACGCCCTTGCCGGCGCCGCGCGCCTCAAGCTCGGCGATGGCGCGGGATTTCGCCGCCGTGACGGCGAGACCGTCGAGAAAGCCGGAATTGACGATCGCGCCATCGCCGGTGAAGGCGACATCGCCCACCGCCATGCCGGGATCATCCTTGGGTGCTACGACGACGGTAACGTCCAGCCCGTATTTGCGGGCGAAATCGAGGTCGCGCTGGTCGTGCGCGGGGCAGCCGAAAATCGCCCCGGTGCCGTAATCCATCAGCACGAAATTCGCGATCCAGACCGGGTGGGTGCGCGCGGGGTCGAACGGGTGGACGACGCGCAGGCCGGTATCGAAGCCGCGCTTCTCGGCCGCCTCGATCGCGGCTTCGGAGGTGCCCGCACTCTGGCAGGCGGCGATGAAGGCGGCGGCCTCGGGATTGGTGGCGGCGATGGCGGCGGCGAGCGGATGATCCGGCGCGAGGGCGACGAAGCTCATGCCGAACAGCGTGTCCGGCCGGGTGGAGTAGACCGGCACGCTCTCGATCCCGGCGCAGGGTTCCGTCAGGCGGATCGAGAATTCCGCGCCTTCGGAGCGGCCGATCCAGTTGCGCTGCATGGTGCGCACCCGCTCGGGCCAGTTCTCCAGCGTGTCGAGCCCGGCGAGCAGGTCGTCCGCGAAGTCGGTGATGCGGAAGAACCATTGGCGCAGCTTGCGCTTTTCCACCAGCGCGCCGGATTTCCAGCCCCGCCCGTCGATCACCTGCTCATTGGCGAGGACGGTCATGTCCACCGGGTCCCAGTTCACCGCCGATTCGCGGCGATAGGCGAGGCCGGCGCGCCAGAGATCGAGGAACAGCTTCTGCTGGTGGCCGTAATATTCAGGGTCGCAGGTGGCGAATTCGCGCGACCAGTCGACCGAGAGGCCGACGCGCTTGAGATCGGCCTTCATCGCCGCGATGTTGTCGCGGGTCCATTTGGCGGGATCGACATTGCGCTCGCGCGCCGCGTTCTCGGCCGGCAGGCCGAACGCGTCCCACCCCATCGGGTGGAGAACGTCGTAGCCCTGGGCGCGGCGGGCGCGGGCGATCACGTCGCCGATCGCGTAGTTGCGGACATGGCCCATGTGGATTTTCCCCGACGGATAGGGGAACATTTCCAGCACGTAGCATTTGCGTCGGCCGCCCTGCGGGGCGTCGGCGGTGGTGAAGCTGTTCCGCGCCTCCCATTCGGCCTGCCAGCGCGCCTCGGCGGCGGAAAAATCGTAGGCGCCGGACTCGTGCGTGGTCTGGTCCATCGATCAGCCGTTCAGCTGGCCGGCGGCCTTGAGCTGGGCGGCGCGGGCGAGGATGCGGTCCTCGATGCCGCTGGCGACCGCCGGGTCCACCGGCTGATCGACCCAGGCGCCGCCGCTGCGGCCCTGCTCGAACACCGAGACCTTGAGGTTGTTGGCGGCGAGGGTGGTGCCGAGCACGTAGGCGGTGACCTTGAAGCGCTGGCCGGTGGTGCCGGGCGGGGAATACCAGTCGGAGATGATGACGCCGGCGAAGGGATCGGCCGAGGCGAGCGGCATGAAGCTCAGCGTGTCGAGCGAGGCGCGCCAGAGATAGGCATTGACCGCAACACCGGTCTGCCCGGCCGGGCTCTTGCCGCCGAGGCTGAACAGCGAGCCGAGGCCGCCGCCATTGCCGCTCGACGCCATTGCCTGGGGCACCCGGTAGGACTGCATGCTCGGCAGGTTGGGCTGCTGCGCGTTGCTGCACGCCACGAGCGCCAGGGCGGAGGCCAGCGACGCGGCTTTCAGGGCGGTCCGCAGGAAATGGTTCGGGCAGGTCATGTCTGGAAAGCGCACATTCGTCTCCGCAGTTCGGACCGGAGGATCCGGCCGGCAACGATGGTCTTTAACCCTGCGGCGCGGCCGCGCCAAGGGCTGGGCGGCGCTGGGGGCCGGGCAAAAGAAAAGGGCGGCGGATCGCTCCGCCGCCCCATCTGAACACCTTGCGGGTCAGATTACCACTTCAGAGCGGCACCGAGGCTGATCGCCTGGGACTGCACGTTGTTCTTCAGAGCCGTCGTGCTGTTCGACGCGAAGGTGTAGCCAGCCTGGTGACGGTGACCATAGAGGTAGGTCGCATACAGGCCGAGGTTCTTGCTGAGCGCGTAGTTGGCGCCGACGGCAACACCGTAGTCGGTCTCGGTGCGGCCGAGGCCGGAGCCCATCGTGTAGGCGCCAGCGGACTGGTTGTTGAAGTAGTAGGCGCCGACCGTGTAGGGGCCCATGTCGTAGATGCCAGTCACTTCATAGAAGGTCAGGTCGCGCTGGCCGGCCATCAGGAAGTGCATGCCGTTGTTGACCTGGCCGGACTTCGCGTTCACGCCGAGGGTGAAGCCGGCATACTTGACCTGGCCGGACAGTTCGTTGATGCCCATCGACTTGTAGTTCAAGCCGAGACCGGTGCTGTTGCCGATCGGCGCGGCGTGCAGGTAGTCATACGCGAGGGTGACGCCGACGCCGTTGAACTCGCCGGAGTATTCGATGCCGCCGGTGACGGTGTTCTTGCGGCGGGAAGCATCGCCAGCAGCGCTCGCCAGCGTGGCGCAGTTGGTGCTGCCGATGGCGCAAATCTCGCCCTGCTTGAAGCCGTTCGAGTTCGGCTCATAGTCGAAGCCGGCCTGGAAGCCCGCCATCTTCGGCGAGATATAGACGATCTTGTTGGTGGTGTAGAGCGCGCCGGTCGAGGTGAAGAGGCCCGAGGGAGCGTCCGGCGAGGGAACGGCGGCGCCGACGCCACCATCGGAGTTCCACAGGTTGCCGTCACCGAAATTGTAGTATTCGCCGGTGGAGAGCAGCCACCAGATGCCGTCGGTCTGGCCGAAGCGGACGAAGCCGGTCTGCGGCGTGCCAACATAGGCGAAGGCGCGACGGATCGCGAGGCCGGTCAGGCTGCCGCTGGCGCTGTTCTCGACGATACCGGTGCCGGCATTGCTGTAGGCCGTGCGCAGCTCGATGTGCGCGCCGTACTGGATGCCGTTCTCGGTGGTGCCGTCGAAGCCCGGATACAGGCGGATGAAGCCGGACATGCCGACCGGGTTCAGCTTGGTGCCGCCCTGGACGCTGTCGCCGGAGGCGCCGATCATGTTGATCTGGTCGTTGATCAGGCCGTTGAGATAGACGTGGATCGAGCCCGGGGCCGGAGCCTTGGCAGCCTGGGCGTGGGCGGCGCCGGACGCCGCGACCATCAAGCCGAGCGACGCGGCAGACGCCAGAAGATACTTGCGCATTCAAACCTCCATTGTGCCGGCGAAACCGGCGTGAACCCTGCGCCGCCTGTGCCGTATCAGAAACCGGGATTGATCGCGGCCGGGCAGCGGACAAGCGGATAAAAGGCATTTCAGTCTCAGGAAGCAACATGCGCGCGGCCGGAGCCGGGCTATTTAGGTGCGCTGTTGTATCAAGGCCACAGTGTATGGCGCTGAATTGCCAGCGCTCCGATGGCGCCCCCGCCGGCGCAGGAGGGGCCGAGCGCGCGCAGACGGCGGCCGCACACGCCGCCGAGCGCGATCACCGGCAGCCCCGCCCCGCGGGCCAGCGCCGCCCAGCGCACCGGGCCGAGGGCGGGCGCGCCGGGATGGCTCGCGGTGGGAAAGGCCGGCGAAAGAAACACCAGATCGGCGCCGGCGCGGCGGGCGCGGACAAGCTCCGCCCGGTCATGCGCGGAGGCGGTAATCCAGCCGCCGCCGGGGGATCGGGGGGCGGCGGGGAGCGCGCGCGCGCCGCGGCGCAGATGCACCCCGGCATGCAGGCGCGCGGCGAGGCCGGGCGCTGCGGCGACCACCAGCGCGATCCGCCGCGCGCGGCAGAGCCGGGCGATGGCGACGGCGCGCGCCGCCACGGGTTCATCGCGCAGCACCACGCCGGACAGGCCGGGCGGGAGCGCCGCGATCGCGGCCAGCGGGTCGGGCAGGCGGGCGGGGTCGGTGAACAGCCACAGCGTGGGGTGGCGGGCGCGGCGGCGGCGCTTGACCGCCCGCGTCGCCGCGATCAGTTGTTCATCCATGAGCGAATTCAGCCCCGAGACGATCAGGCCCGCCCTCGACTCGATCCGCGCGCGGATCGCCCGCGCCGCGCAGGGACGCGCGGTGACGCTGATCGCGGTGTCGAAGACCAAGCCGGTCGCGGCGATCGAGGCGGCACTCGGCGCCGGGCAACTCGTGTTCGGCGAGAACCGGGTGCAGGAGGCGGCGGCGAAGTTCCCACTGCTGCGCCCGGCGCATCCGGGCCTCGAACTGCACCTGATCGGGCCGTTGCAGACCAACAAGGCGCGCGAGGCGGTGGAGTTGTTCGACTGCATCGATTCGCTCGACCGGCCGAAGCTGGCGGATGCGCTGGAGGCGGCGGCGGCGCGCGCCGGACGGATGCCGCGGCTGCTGGTGCAGGTGAATGTCGGCGACGAGACGCAGAAGGCCGGAGTGAGCATGGCCGAGGCGGATGGCTTCATCCGCGCGATGCGCGCCCGGTTCGGCGAGCGCCTGCACGGGCTGATGGCGATTCCCCCGCTCGGCGCCGATCCCGCGCCCTATTTCCGCACCCTCGTCGCCATGGCCGACACGCACGGGCTGGCGGTGCGCTCGATCGGCATGTCCGACGATTTCGAGACCGCGATCGCCTGCGGGGCGACCGAGGTGCGGGTCGGCTCGGCGCTGTTCGGCGCGCGCCACGCGCCTCAATAGCCCGCGGCGAAATCGACCAGCGTGGGCGGGACGCGCCCGGCGGCGAGTGTGCGCAGCGACGCGAAGAAGCTGGCCAGCGTCGCCGCGTTGTAGCGGGCCGGATCGTCCGACGAGATATGCGGCGTCATGATCAGGTTGGGCGTGTCCCAGACCGGATCGTCCGGCGGGACCGGCTCGGTGGCGAAGACGTCGAGCACCGCGCCGGCGATGGCGCCATCGCGCAGCGCGGCGCAGAGCGCGGGCTGATCGAGCAGCGCGCCGCGGCCCATGTTGATCACCCCGGCATGCGCGGGCAGCAGCGCCAGCCGCCGCGCATCGAGCAGGTTGCGCGTCGCCGCGGTGAGCGGACAGGCGAGGAGCAGGAAATCGGTGTGGGGCAGGATCAGGTCGAGATCGGCGACCGGCCTGGTCGCGTCGCAATCGGGATGCGGGGCGGCGCCGTTGCGGACACCGGTGACATGGATGCCGAATTGCCGCGCCCGGCGCGCCGCGCCGCCGCCGAGCCCGCCGACGCCGACGATCGTCGCGCGCATGCCGGCCACCGTGCCGGAGGCGCGGCGCTGCCAGCGATGGGCGCGCTGGTCGGTCGCGAAGGCGGGCATGTGGGTCGCCAGCATCAGCATCGCCATGATCGCGAACTCGCCGGCGCGGTCGGCGTGCACGCCGCGATTGTTCAGCAGCATCACCCCCTCGGGGATCATGTCGAACGGGGCGAGCGGGTCGACGCCGGCGGAGGTGGACTGGATCAGGCGCAGCTTTGGCGCGATCGAGAGATCGAGCCGGCGGATGGCGGCAGGGGTGGCGATCAGCGCCTCGATCCCGGGGGCGGCGGCGGCGAAATCGGCCTCGGTCTCGCCCACGGTCAGGGTGTGGCCCGCGCCGATGTCGCCGGCGAGGGCGGCGGCCTCGTGAAATTCGGGCGCCGTCAGCTTGAGATAGGGGCTGTCGGCGAATTCCTGGATGTGGATGTGCATGCTTACCCCGGCTGGTGAAATCCGAAATGCAGGAGAAGGAAGATCAGCCCGCCGGCGAGGAAGCCGACCAGCGTGCCGTTGACGCGGATATATTGCAGGTCCTTGCCGACGCGCAGTTCGAGCCGTTCGGTGATCGTCGCGGCGTCCCAGTTGCCGATGACGCGGCCGATGAAGCCGGCGATCTCGGCCTGCGCGCCGGGCATGAGGCGGGTGACGACCATGCCCGCGCCGGCGGAGATGCGCGCGCGCATCGTGGGGTCCTCGGCGAGCAGGGCGCCGAAATTGGCGAGGGCGCCGGCGATCAGAAGCTGCGCGTGGCCGCCCGGCCGTGCGGCGTCCGCCGCGATCGCCGCGCGAAGCCGCGCCCACAGATCCGCCCCCCAGGCGCGCACGCTCTCATGCCCGACCACGCCGCGCAGGGCGGCGCCGAGTTCGGCGGCGCGGGCGGGATCATCGGTGAGGCGGACGATCTCGCGGCGGACCCATTCATCGAAGGCGGCGCGCAGCTCGGAGCCATCGGGGTCGACGCGCTCCAGCTCGGTGTTGAGCGCGGTGACGACGCGCGCGGCGATATTCGCGCCGACCGCCCAGCCGACCAGCGCGCCGCCCTGCTCGCGCACGCGCTCGCGCACCGCCTGTTTCAGCTCGGCCTCGCGGCTTTGCAGCAGCAGGCGGAGCTGGCCGAGGATGAAGCTGAACACCTCCTGATGGCGTCCGCTCTCGACCAGCGAGGCGAGCGCGCGGGCGACGAGGCGGCCGGCGGTCGGCCCGCCCGCCATGCGCGGCAGCAGGCGGCCGAGCACCCGCCGCGCGCGGCCATCCTCGACCGAATCGAGCAGGCGCGGCAGTGCCCCGGCGATGGCTTCCGCCAACGGCGCCGACATCGCCGGATCGGCGAGGAAGCGGCCGAGCAGGGCCGGAATGTCGAGCCCGGCGAGAAACCGCGTCACGTCGGCGCCGGTGAAGACATGGGTGGCGACGAAGCGGCCCAGCGCGGCGCCGAGCCGCTCCTTCTGCGCCGGCAGGATGGCGGTGTGCGGAATCGGCAGGCCGAGCGGGTGGCGGAACAGCGCGGTGACGGCGAACCAGTCGGCGAGGCCGCCGATCAGCCCGGCCTTGGCGGCATCGCGCAGGAACAGGGCGGCGGGGCCGGGCTTCAGCGCGTATCCCGCCGCCATCAGCGCCGCCATCAGCGCGAGCAGGCCGGTCGCGAAGGCGCGGTGCCGGAACAGCGAGCGGCGGAGTGCGGCGTCGGGGTCGGGTGTGGTCATGGCGCTGGTGTGGCCCGATCCGCCGCGGCGGGCAACCCGTGCGCCACGGCGCGGGATCAGCCCAGCAGGCGCAGGAGCACGAGGCCGGACGCGGCGAAACCGGCGCTGGCGAGGAAGGTCGCCGCCGGGCCGGCGACGCTCCAGGCGAGGCCGGCGATCAGGCTCGCGGCCAGCAGGGCGAGACCGCCGGCGAGGTGGAACACGCCGAACGCCGTGCCGCGCGCGGCCGCGGGTGCGGCATCGGAGACCAGCGCCGAGAGCACGCCCTGGGTCAGCCCCATATGCAGGCCGAACAGGGCGATGCCGAGCAGGCCGACCACGAGGCCGGGGGCGAAGGCGAGGCAGAGATCGGCGAGGATGAGCACGCCGAACCCGGCGGCGAGCACGCCCCGCCGATCCAGCCGGTCGGCCAGGCGGCCGGCCGGATAGGCGGCGAGGCCGTAGACCACGTTCATCACCACCAGCACCGCCGGGGTGAGCGCCAGCGGCAGGCCGAGGCTGCGGGCGCGCAGGACGAGGAACGCCTCGCCGAAGCGGGCGAGCGTGAGCACCGCGCCGGCCAGCACGACGGCGCGAAAGTGCGGGCCGAGGGCGGCGAATTCGCGGGCGCGCAGCGGCAGGCGGGCGGGCGGGCGATCCGGCTTCGGCGGCGGTTCGCGCACCGCGACCGCGAGCAGAAGCACGGCGGCGAGGCCGAAGGGCAGCGCCAGCCAGAAGACGAGGCGGATATTGTCGCCGCTCGCCGCCATCAGCGCGATCGCGAGCAGCGGGCCGGCGAAGGCGCCGACCGTATCGAGCGACTGGCGCAGGCCGAACGCCGCCCCGCTCATGCCGGGCGGCGCGAGGTCGCCCACCAGCGCATCGCGCGGGGCGCCGCGCACGCCCTTGCCGATCCGGTCGAACACGCGCGCGCCCAGCACCACGCCCGCCACCGGCGCCAGCGCGAAGACCGGCTTCGACAGCGCGCCCATCGCATAGCCGGCGATGGCCAGCGGCTTGCGCCGGCCGAGCCGGTCACTCAGCCAGCCGGAGAACATCTTGACGATCGAGGCCGTGCCCTCGCCCAGCCCCTCGACCAGCCCGACCATTTCGGTGCCGGCGCCGAGCGTGACGACGAGGAAGACCGGCAGCAGCGCGTGGACCATCTCGGACGAGATGTCCATCAGCAGGCTGACGCAGCCGAGCGCCCAGATGGCGCGCGGCAGGCGCGGGCGCGCAAGGCCCGATTCGGCCGGGGCGCTCATGCCGCCCGCGCGTCAGTCGAGGCGTCGTGCCGCCCGCGCGGGCGCCGCCAGGCCCAATCCGTCATCGCCGGTCCTCCTGATCCGCAGGTAGGACGATCTGCGGGACGATGCCAAGCCCGGCCCTGGTCAGCCCGGCCGGCTCAGCCGGCGGCGGCGCGGGGACGGGCCGGGAAGGCCAGCACCGGGCGGCCGCTGGTGAAGGCGCCGACGCGCTCGATGATCGCGGCGGCGTCGATGCCGTTGGCGCGGTAGAGATCGGCGATGGTGCCGGTCTGGCCGAAGCGCTCGACGCCGAGCGGCAGCACCGCATGGCCGGCGACGCCGCCGAGCCAGGACAGGGTGGCGGGATGGCCGTCGATCACCGTGACGATGCGGCAGCCGCGCGGGAGCGGGGCGAGCAGGCGCTCGGCGAGCGAACTCGCCGCCGCGCCGCGGCAGCGCGCGCGCTGGGACGCGCTCCAACCGGCGTGCAGGCGGTCGGCCGAGGTGATGGCGAGCACGCCGATATCGCGCCGGCTTTCCGCCAGCGCCCCGGCGGCGCGGATCGCCTCCGGCGCCACCACCCCCTGATAGGCGATGACGAGTTCGGCGTTCGGCCCCGGCTCGCGCAGCCAGTAGGCGCCGTCGGTCGCGCCCTGCCGCCAGGCGGCGCCGCGCCGGCCCGGCTGCTCGACCGGGTTGGTGGACAGGCGCAGATAGACCGAGCCGCCCGCCGCATCGGCAAGGCCAGTGGCCGGATCGGTCATCTCGCCGCCGTCGCGCTGGAGATGCTCGAACGCCCATTCCATGATGACGGCCAGCTCGTCGGCGAAGGCCGGCTCGAAGGCGGCGAGGCCGGGCTGGGTCATGCCGATCGCGGGCGTGCCGATCGACTGGTGCGCGCCGCCCTCGGGGGCGAGGGTGACGCCGGAGGGCGTGCCGACCAGCAGGAAGCGGGCATCCTGGTAGCAGGCGTAGTTCAGCGCATCGAGCCCGCGGGCGATGAACGGATCGTAGACGGTGCCGATGGGGATGAGGCGGCGGCCGAACAGCGAACGGGCGAGGCCGGCGGCGGCGAGCAGCAGCATCAGGTTGGTCTCGGCGATGCCGAGTTCGAGATGCTGGCCCTCGGGCGCGAAATCCCAACGCGCGGTCGAGGGGATTTTCTCGGCGCGGAACAGGTCCGCCATCGCCTCGCGGGCGAACAGGCGGCGGCGGTTCACCCAGGGGCCGAGCGAGGTGGTGCCGGTGACGTCGGGCGAGGTGGTGAGAATGCGCGACGCGAGCGCACTGTCGCCGCGGGCGAGATCATCAAGGATGCGGCCGAACGCGGCCTGGGTGGAGATCTCGCGCTCGCCGGGTGCGGCAAGGGGGGGGACCGGCAGGTGCGCATCATCGTGCCGGCGGCGGCCGGCGGCGAAGAAGGGCACCGCGTCGAGCCAGGCGCGGAAGCCTTCCACGTCCGCGACCGCGGCGAAACGCTCCCATTCCTCGCCCGGCCTCACGCCCATGTGGCGCTGCCAGGCCCGCATCTGCTCGACCGTCATCACCCCGCCGTGATTGTCCTTGTGCCCGGCGATCGGCGTGCCCCAGCCCTTGATCGTGTAGGCGAGGAAGCAGGTCGGGCGGTCGTGATCGATGGCGGCGAAGGTGTCCGCCATGGTCTGCACGCAGTTGCCGCCGAGATTTTCCATCAGCGCGGCCAGCTCGGCATCGCTGCGCCGGGCGATCAGCGCCGAGACCGCGCCCTGGTCGCCCAGCTCGTCGAGCAGGCGCCGGCGCCAGGCGGCGCCGCCCTGGAAGGTGAGTGCTGCGTAGCGCTGGTTGGGGCAGGAATCGATCCAGCATCGCAGCGCCTCGCCGCCCGGCTCGGCGAAGGCCGCGCGCTGCAACGCGCCGTATTTGATCCGCACCACGTCCCAGCCAAAGGCCTCGAAGATCTTCTCGATGCGCTGCCACAGCCCCTCGCGGGCCACGCCGTCGAGCGACTGGCGGTTATAGTCGATCACCCACCAGACATCGCGCAGCCCGTTCTTCCAGCCTTCCTGGAGGCATTCGTGGATGTTGCCCTCGTCGATCTCGGCATCGCCCATCAGCGCGACCATGCGGCCGCGCCGCAGATCCCGCCCCCAGGGCTTCGCCGCGATATAGTCCTGAACCAGGGAGGCGAAGGAGGTGATGGCGACGCCGAGCCCGACCGAGCCGGTGGAAAAATCGACGTCGTCATCGTCCTTGGTGCGGCTCGGATAGCTCTGGGTGCCGCCGAAGCCGCGGAAAGTCTCCAGTCGCGCGCGCGTGGTGTTGCCCATCAGGTATTGCATCGCGTGGAACACCGGGGCGGCGTGCGGCTTGACCGCGATGCGGTCTTCCGGGCGGAGCGCGGTGAAATAGAGCGCCGCCATGATACTCACCATCGAGGCGGAGGAGGCCTGGTGCCCGCCAATCTTGATGCCGTCCGCCTTCGGCCGGAGGTGGTTGGCGTTGTGGATCATCCAGTGCGACAGCCAGAGCAGGCGCTGTTCGGCGGTTTTCAGATGCGGCGTCATTCGCGGTCTCCCGGCGTGAGGGCGGTGCGCCGAGTGTAGGCGGGCGGGCGGAGCGAATCCTTGCGATTCGCGCGCGTGAAGGCGATATTGTGGTGAAATTTTTCATGGATTTTTATGATCATGGTGAAATCCGGCACGATCGATGATTTCGATAGGGAGATTCTGTCCACGCTGCGGAGCGATGCGCGGATCTCCATGCTCGACCTCGCCGAGCGGGTCGGGCTGAGTGCGACGCCGGTGGCCCGCCGCGTGCGCCGGCTGGAGCGCGAGGGCATCATCCGCGGCTATACCGTGATGATCGACGAGGCGGCGCTCGGCTACGATGTCTCGGTGTTCGTCTCGGTGAAGCTGGACAAGCAGGTGGACGACGCGCTGGTGCGCTTCGAGGCGGCGATCGCCTCGTTTCCGGAAGTGGTCGATTGCTGGCTGATGACGGGCAGCCGCGACTATCTGCTGCGGGTGGTGACGACGAGCCTTGCCGGGTTCGAGCAGTTCCTGGTCGGGCAGCTGACGCGGGTGCGGGGTGTGGCCTCGATCGAGAGTTCGATCCCGCTGCGCCGGGTCAAGGCCGGGGTGTCGCGCGCGGCCTGAAGGGGCGGCGCGAACGGCGCGCCGGTCAGGTGCCGGCGAAGGCGGAGACGGGGGGCAGGCGCGGCAATGCGTCTGCCCGGGCGCGCAGCCAGCCGGCGACATCCTCCTCAGGCATCGGCCGGCTGAACAGGTAGCCTTGCAGCGAGCCGACGCCGAGTTCGACGAGGTGGCGGTTCTGTTCCGTGGTCTCGACCCCCTCGGCCGTGACTTGCAGGCCGAGGGCACGGGCGATCGAGAGGATCGCCTCGATCGTGGCGTAGCCGTTGCGCCCGGCATCGCGGACGAAGGACTGGTCGATCTTGATGACGTCGATCGGCAGGTTGCCGAGGAAGGACAGCGAGGAGAAGCCGGTGCCGAAATCGTCGAGCAGGATGCCGATCCCCTGGCGGCGCAGGCTGTCGAAAAGCTGCGCCGAGCGTTCGGCGTCGTGCAGGAACATGGTTTCGGTGATCTCGATCTTCAGGCGCGAGGGCGGCAGGCCGGAGACCGCGAGCGCATGCTCGACATCCTCCATGAGATTGCCGACCAGCACATGGGCGACCGAGATGTTGACGGTGACGGCGATCGAGGGATCGGGCCAGCCGGCGGCGGCGAGGCAGGCCTGTTCGAGCACCCAGCCGCCGATCCGCTGGATCTGCCCGCTCTGCTCGGCGACGGGGATGAAGGTGGCGGGGCTGATCGCGCCGCGCAGCGGATGCATCCAGCGGAGCAGCGCCTCGAACGCGGTGCAGGCACCATTGCGCGCGGAGATGATCGGCTGGAATGCCAGGCTGAACTGGCCGTCGCGGATCGCGTCCCGCAGCCCCTGCTCGAGGTCGTAGCGGTCCGCCATGTCTTCGGCGAGGGCGGGGTCGAACCGCTTGGCCCGGCTCTTGCCCTCGCGCTTGGCGGCATACATCGCGACATCGGCGGCGCGGATGACGATGTCGGCGGACTGGCCGTTATCGGGATAGAGGGCAACCCCGACCGACGCCTCGATCCGGCAGATATCGGCGCCGACGGTGATCGGCGGGCGGATCGCGTCGATCAGATTTCCGGCGAGGCGCAGCGCCGCGTCGCCATCGCAATCGGGAAGCGCGATCAGGAACTCGTCACCGCCCCAGCGTGCCACGTCGCCCCTGCCATCCACCGCCGCGGCCACCCGCGCGGCGGTCTGGCGCAGCACCTGATCACCGATTTCGTGGCCGCGCAGGTCGTTGATCTGCTTGAAATTGTCGAGATCGAGGAAGAGTAGCGCGACACCGGACGGCGATTGCGCGGTGCCGCCAAGCATTGCGGCGAGACGGCTGTTGAAGGTCGCGCGGTTGGAAAGCCCGGTCAGCGGGTCGATCGAGGCGAGGCGGCCGAGCGCCTCGGCATAACGTTCGCGCTCGGCAACCTCGTGGGCCAGTTCCGACGTCCGCTCCGCGACGCGGCGCTCCAGCGTCGCATTGGCCTCGGCGAGATCGAGCCGGACCCGTTCGAGCGTCTTGCGCTCCTCTTCGGCGCGGATCGTCAGGACCTGGTTCCAGCGGGTGAGCCGGAGCCCGTTCAGCACGGTGCGCGAGGTGCGCCGGGCGAACACGAAGGAGGCGATGAAGCCGAAAATGCCGAATACCGCGAATCTGCCGCCGTCATCCGGCCGCGCGAACAGCACGAAGGCGACGCCCGGCAGCATCACCGCGGCGCAATAGCCGACGATCAGCCGGAAGCTCGCGCTCAGCACCGTGACGCTGCCGCCGGCCATGGCGAAGAACACCATGAAGGCATAGGCTTCGGAGAGGGGGGGCAGGCGCCAGAAGAACAGCCAGGAGAAACTGCCGAGCAGCAGGGCGAGCGCCATCGTGCCGGCGCCGAACCGGCGGATCTGCCGCCGCCCGTCGAACGCCTGCTGGCGAAGCCGGGGAAACAGGATGAACATGTCGACGAAGCGGATCGCCGAGATCAGCAGGATACCGGCGTACCACGCATAGAGGCCGGGCGACAGCTCAGGTGTTCGCACCACGACGATCAGGATCGCGGAGACCGCGATGGTGACGAAAACGCTGCTGCTGCCCATCGAATAGAGCAGCGATGCGCGATCACGCTGGATCAGCCGCTCAAGCTCGGGGTCTGGCGGGGCATCCGGGCTCGGGTGCGGGGTTGTCCACATGGAATGCTACCGGGCAGGCGTCGGTCTGCTGAAATGCGGTTTCGAATGCAAGACGGCATTGCTTTCAACTGTTTCGGGCGAGCGCCGGGACCGCCCTCCTGCGTCACGAATTATGCACGATCCGGTTAACGAAACATTATCGAAACGGCTTTGCCCCGGGACCCTACCTTGCGCGGGAGGAATGACCGTCGCCTCGGGATCTGGACCATCCCCCTCCCCTTCCCTTTCCCCGCGGAGGATCATCCGATCTGGTGATTCCATTTGACCGGCAACGCCACCACGCTCGGGACCGGCGCCGGGAGAGATTGCCGGGCGCGGGAGCGGAGACGATGTTTCAGGACCGTCACGAGGCCGGCCTGCGCCTTGCCGCTCGGCTGCGCCGGTTCAGGCGCGCGCGGCCGGTGGTGCTGGCGCTGCCCCGCGGCGGCGTGCCGGTCGGTTTCGAGGTGGCCGCGGCACTGGAGGCGCCGCTCGATGTGCTGCTGGTCCACAAGCTCGGCGCGCCGCACCAGCCGGAGCTGGCGATCGGCGCGCTCGGCGAGGGAGAGACGGCGGCGCCGTATATCGACACGGCGCTGGTGCGGCGGCTCGGCGCCCCGGCGGCGTACATCGCCGGGGAGCAAACGCGGCAGGCGGCGGAGCTGGCGCGCAGGCGGTCGGTCTATTGCGCCGGGCGGGCGGCGGTTGCGATCGGCGGGCGGACGGCGATCGTCGTCGATGACGGGATCGCCTCGGGGGCGACGATGCGGGTGGCGCTGGAAATGGCGCGGGCGCGGCACCCAAAGCGACTTGTGCTGGCGGTGCCGGTTGCCGGGCAAGACGTGATCGCGCGGCTGCGCCCGCTGGCCGACGAGGTGGTCTGCGTCGAGATGCCGGCGAGCCTTGGCGCGGTCGGCGAATGGTATGCCGATTTCGGGCAGGTCGGCGATGACGAGGTGGTCGACACCCTCGCCCGCGCCGCGGCGCGGCCGGGCGCGAACCGCGGATGACGCGCCGGGCCGGCGCGGTCATGCCGCGTCGTGGCAGGTCGCGATGGCGCGGGCGATCGTTTCAGCGGCATCGATGATGGCAAGGCGGCGCGGCGCCCCCGCGCCGGCATCGCCGGGCGGCACGGTGTTGGCGATGACGATGCCATCGAGCAGCGGCGAGGCGAAGAGTTCGGGCGCGCCGCCCACGAACAGGCCATGCGCGGCGGCGGCGTGCACCGCGACGGCGCCGGCCTCGCGGCAGGCGCGGGCGGCGCGCAGCAGGGTGCCGCCGGTGCTGACGAGATCGTCGATGATGATCGCCGCCCGGCCACGCACCTCGCCGGCGAGGAGCGCGCCGCTGACCACGCCGCCCGAGCGGTGTTTCTCCATGCAGGCGCTGCCCACATCCGCGCCGGTGGCGGCTTCGAGCGCCTGGCGGAACTGTTCGGCCCGCTTGGCGCCGCCGGCATCCGGCGAGACCGCGACGACGCGGGAGCGGCGCGGCAGGGCGGCGAAATGCGCGGCGAAGAGCGGCGCCGCCGGCAGGTGGATCGTGGGGCAGCGGAACGCGTTCTCGAAGGCGGCGAGGTTGTGCACCTCGAGCGCGATCACCCCGGCGATGCCGACCGCCTCGAACAGGGCGGCGACGTAGCGGGTGGTGATCGGGTCGTTGGGCTTGGTCCGGCGATCCTTGCGGGCGTAGCACAGATAGGGGGTGACGGCGGTGACGCGGGCGGCGCCGGCATCGCGCAGCGCGCCGCAGAAGAACAGCAGGCGGCAGAGCCTGTCGTTGGGCGAGGCGCCGGGGCCGCCATGCAGGCTGTGCAGCACGAACGCGTCGTGGCCGCGCACATCCTGCAGCGGCCGCGCCTTGTGCTCGCCGTCCTCGAACTCGCGCTCCTCGTGGCGGGCGAGCGCGATTTCGAGACGGGCGGCGACCCGGCCGGCCAGCGGCGCGCTGCCCTGGAGGCCGAACAGCGAGAGCGGGGCGCGGGTCATGGCGGCATCCTTTCACCCATCGGGGTCATGCGGGCGGGGCGTCGTTGGTATCGATGTCGGTGTCGGCATCCGCATCGAGCCGCATGCCCTGCCCCGCGGCGAGGGCGGCGGCGCGGGCGCGGGCGGGCGCATCGCCGGGTGACGCGACGAGCAGGACGCTACCGCCGGCGGCGAGCGTGGCCGCGGCCTCGCGCCAGCGCGGCCCCTCGGCCCCGGCGAGACGAAGGATGCGCGCGCCGGGCGGCGAACTGGCCGCCGCGGCGCGGCGCGCGGCGCGGGCGCGGGTCGCCGCGTCGTCCGGCCCGGCAAGGAACATCAGGCGCGGCGGGGCGGGGTCGAGAAACCGGCGCGAAGCGGCAAGGTGAGCCCGCGCGGCGGCGGCGAACGCGGGCATTTCGGCCGGGTCGGTCTGCCGGCAGGCCTTGCCGGCCAGGGCGTAGCAGCGGGTCGCGGCGCGCAGGGACAGGAAGAGCGGCAGGGCGCGCGGCCAGTCGGGATCGGGGGGCGGCGTCCTGATCGGCGTTGAACAGCGCGTTGGCGAGATCGCGCCGGCCGCGCAACTCGAGGTCCATCAGCAGGAAGGCGAGATCGTGCAGCGTGTCGATGCAGCCGATCTCGTCGCTGAACTCGATGCAGTCGAACAGGGTCGGCCGGCCGCGGAAGAGGCAGATATTGGCAAGCCGGAGATCGCCGTGACAGCGCCGCACCCAGCCGGACGCGCGGCGCCGGTCGAGCAGCGGCGCGAGGGAGGCGAGGGAGGCTTCGGCGCGGCGGCCGAGGGCGGCGACCGCTTCGCCATCGAGCAGGGGGCCACCAGGCGCGGGACCGCCAGGCGCGGGACCATCGGCTGGCCGGGTGAAGCGGGCGAGTTCGCGGGCGTTGTCGGCGATGACGCGGGCGACCGCGGCGCTGCCGCCATGATCGGGCCGGCGCGCGGCGGCGAGATGGAAGCGGGCGATCCCGGCGCCGAGGGCGCGCATCAGCGCCGGGGTGAGCGCGCCGGCCGGCGCCATCGCGTCCAGCAGGTCGGCCTGGGCGAAGCGGCGCATCATCACCACGCAGTCGAGCGTCTCGCCCGGACCATCGAAGGCGAGGCGGCCGGCTTCATCGCGGGTGATGCGGCGGACCGCGAGATAGAGCGCGGGCGCGGTGCGGCGGTTCAGCGTCAGCTCCGCCTCGCAGGCGGCGCGGCGGGCGGCGAGCGTGGTGTAGTCGAGTGCGGCGTAGCGGATCGCCCGCTTGAGCTTGTAGGCGCGGTCGGCGGCGAGAAAGACGATCGAGCAGTGGCTGGCGATGCGCTCGACCCGCCCGCCGGCGAGGCCGTAACTCGCCGGCCGCGAGAGGAAGGCGATCGCCGCCTGCTGGTCGGGCGGATCGGCGGGAAGCGGATCGGCGGGTGGCGCGGTCACGCGAGCCCCGCGGCGCGGGCGAGGCGCTCCGCGAGGGCGCGGTCGACCTCCCTCGCGAGGGCGCGCAGGCCGGGGCTGATCGTCACCTCCGCGCGGCCGGGGTCGAGGCGGCGCAGCGCTTCGGGCAGGCGCGCGAGGGCGCGGCGGGCATGGCCCCGCGCCGCCTCCAGCCCCGGCAGCCCGGCGACGCGGCTGCCGCCCCGCATGGCCGGGCGCAGCAGATCCTCGCCGGGGACCGCCTCGTCGAGCCGGGCGATGGTATCGGCCTCGATCGTGCCGCCGGGCCCATGGCGACGGACCACCCGCTTGCGCCCCGGCCAGGTCGCCTTGCCTTCGCTGCGCTTGCGCCGGGGGAGTCCGGCGTATTCCTGGAGCTTGTAGGCGCAGTCGAGCGCCGGCGCGTCCGCGGCGGTGGCGAGCGCGGTGCCGACGCCGTACCCATCGATCGGCGCGCCGGCGAGGGAGGCGATCTTCGCCTCGTCGAGCCCGCCGCTGGCGAAGATGCGGATCGCCGCGCAGCCGGCGGCATCGAGAATGCCGCGCACCGCCCTGGCATGGGCGCCGAGATCGCCGCTGTCGATCCGCACGGCGGCGATCGTGACGCCTTCGGCGGCGAGGCGCGGGGCGAGGGCGGCGACGAGGCGGGCGGCGGCCTCGGTGTCGTAGGTATCGATCAGCAGGGTGAGGCCGGCCGGGCGGCTGCGGGCGAAGTGGCGAAAGGCGGTCGCCTCATCCGCATAGGCCTGGACGAAGGCATGGGCCATGGTGCCGAAGAGCGGGATGCCGAAGGCGCGGCCGGCGGCGACGGTCGCCGTGCCGTCAAACCCGGCGAGGTAGCCGGCGCGCGCGGCGAGCAGGCCGGCCTCGGCGCCATGCGCGCGGCGCAGGCCGAAATCGACGAGCTGCCGGCCGCCGGCGGCGAGCACCATGCGCGCAGCCTTCGAGGCGATCACGGTCTGGAAATGAATGAGGTTGAGCAGGCGGGTCTCGACCAGCTGGGCCTGCGGCAGCGGGGCGGTGACGCGCAGCACCGGCTCATCGGCGAAGAAGACCGTGCCTTCCGGCATCGCATCGACATCGCCGGTGAAGCGGAAGGCGGCGAGACTGTCGATGAAAGTGCGGTCGAACCGGGCGGTGGCGCGCAGCCAGTCTAGCTCGTCGGCGCCGAAGCGGAGGGTTTCGAGAAACTCCACCGCCTGTTCGAGCCCGGCGGCGACGAGGAAGCCCCGCCCGGGCGGCAGCGCGCGGAAGAACAGCTCGAAGACCGCGATATCGTCCATGCCGTCGGCCGCGTAGGCGTCCAGCATCGACAGCTCGTAGAGGTCGGTCAGCAGGGGGCTGGGGTCCGACATGGCCGAACCATGCGCGGGACCGCGCCCCGGCGTCGATGATCCTGGTCAAGCGGCGGCGCGGGGCGATCCGTCCGATCGTGGACGTATCCTCATCCGGTCGGGCGTTGCCGGCCGAACGGATGAGGCGGGGGTGGCGCGCTCAGTTTCCGGGCCGAGGCGCGGCGGGGCAGGCGGAATGCGCGGCCAGCAGGGTGACGACGCCACGGCATGTGGTGACGTGATCGGCCCTGGCGATGCCGGCCAGGTTGACCGCCGACTCCGGCGAGACGGCGGGGGCTTGCAGATATGGCGCGATGGCAACCTCGTCCGCGGTGGAGACCACCCTGCCCCCGGCGGCGAGCGCCACGGCGCCGAGGCCCGACAGCGGCGCCAGCACGACGAGGGCGGACGCGATGCGACGATGCGCGATGATAAACCTTTTCATCTTGTTTCCTATCGAGTCGGTGATGTGACGAAAAGATTTTTTCTCGGGAAGGATTTTCGCTTGTTATTGTTTTTGTTGATGTTGTTGTTCGTGATCTTGTTAGTTCAGCTCGGGTTTTTCCGACGCCTGTTCATTTTCAGCCCGCATCGGGCGCTGCGCCGATCGGTGGCGCGCCGCACGGGAGAGGGGGTGGAATTGTTATTAGGGGCGGATGGTTAACAAGTCGTTTTGATATCTGGCCGTTCGCAAAACCGGTTGGCCGATCGGGTAGCCGCGATCGTGCCGGCCGGTGGCGATCAACGGCGCGGCGTCGTGTCTTGAGCCGGTTTGTGAAACGACGCACGGGCTGGACCTCGCCTGTTGAATTCCGCATCATCCCGCAGCCCGGAGGTATTTTGCCGATCGGGAACAATGTCCGATTTACACGCGCTTCATGAATGATAGGTATTGCGCCATGAGCGAGCAGGGCGACTGGGCGCGGTGGCTGAGCGAGGCGCAGGCCGGGAATCGCCGGAGCTACGAGGCGTTGCTCAGGGCGGCGCTGCCGTGGCTGCGCGGCATGGCCCGCAGGCGGTTCCCCTGGGCCGATGCGGCCGAGGCCGAGGATATGGTGCAGGATACGCTGCTGGCGCTGCACCGCAACCTGCATCTCTACGATCCGGGCCGGCCGGCGGAGCCTTTTCTGCTCGGGATCCTCAAGCTGCGGGGGGCCGACCGGCGGCGGACGCGGGCGCGGCACCAGGTCCGCGAGACGCCGCTCGACGATGTGCCTGTAACCTCGACGGCCCTGGCGACGAAAGAGACGCAGGAGGTCGCGATCGATGCCGGGCGCGTGTCATCCGCGGTGGGCGCGCTGCCGCCGCGCGACAGGGAGATTCTGGAGATGCTGAAGCTGCGCGAGATGTCGCTCGCCGAGACCTCGGCGGCGACCGGGATGAGCGTGGGCGCGCTGAAGGTGGCGACGTTCCGGGCCATCCGGCGCCTGCGGGCGAAACTGGGAGTGACCGATGAGGAGTGAGGACCTGATCACGTCGCTGGCGCAGGATCTGGGCGCCGTCAGGCCCCTGCCCTCGCCCGCGCGGCTGCTGGCGGTCTGGCTTGGCGTCAGCGTTCCGGTTCTCGCCGCGATCACCCTGATGATGGGGCCGCGCCCCGATCTTGCCGGGAAATGCGGCGAGGCGGGGTTCGTGATTTCGCAGGGTCTCGGCGTCGTCACGGCGGTGGTCTCGGCCTATGCCGCGTTCTGCGCCGGCCGCCCGGACCAGCCGGGGTGGAAACTCTGGGCGCCGATGCTGGCGATGCTGGTCTGGCTCGGCGATCTTGGACGGCAATGCGCGGTTGTGAGCCTGCAGGACGCCGGCGGCGTGCTGCGCCTGCAGCTCGACCCGATGTGCGTGCCGGCCATCGTCATCGCGGGCGTGATTCCGGCCGGCTTGATCGTGGCGCTGATGCGCCGCAGCGCGACGTTCCGGCGCGACCATGCCTGCCTGTGCGGCGCGCTCGCCGCGGGCGCGGCGGCGGACGTGGCGCTGCGCCTGTTTCACGGCTCGGTCAACATCGCCACTCTGCTCCTGTGGCAGATGGGAAGCGTGATGCTGTTCACCTCCACCGCCTGGTTCATCTCGAGCACGATCCTGCGCAATGTCGCGCGGGCGCCGCGCCGCCGGCAGCTGGCCGGCTGATGCGCCGCCGGGCCGGGCAGGCATCCACCCGTGACCGGACCGATCGCGCCGAGGCGCCGAACCGCGAGGCGCGGGGCGCCGTCGGAAATGCACACGGCGTCCGAACCGGATACGAAATATTAAGAGAAGCGCCGGTACACCGCGCCGATGCTCCCTTCGCCTTGCCCATGACCCTGAACAGATGACGCAGATGGCACCGGCAGACGACGGCCCGCCCGGGATGGTCGCGATGGCGCGGCGGGCGATCCGGCTCAGCCTCGCAGACGGCATTCCGGCGCGCTCGCTGCGCGTCGCCATCGTGGTCGGGATCATCCTCAATCTGATCAACCAGGGCGATGCGCTGCTCGGCCTCGCCCGGCCGCACTGGCTGAAGATGATCCTCACCTTCATCGTGCCCTATTGCGTGGCGACCTATGGCGCCGTGTCGTACCGGATGCGGGAGGGCGGAGGGGCGGAATGACGCCAAGCCAGCACAAGCACGGAGCGTGCCGATGACCGCCGGAAGACCCGGACCCCTCGCCGCGCTGGCGACGCTGTCGCTCGCGATGGCGGGAAAAATACTCTCGCGCCTGTAACCAACAGGTCGGTCGCCGCGAAATACGGAGCAGCGGCCTCGCTGGATGCCGCCACACATCGACACAGGAGTTTGCCATGCGCGGCACCTATCGCCGGCTTCTTCTCGCGGCCTCGCTCGCGGTTTTCGCAACCGCCGGCACCGCGTTCGCGCTGCCCGGATGCACCCCGCACGACCGGCTGATCCAGAAGGTCGATACCAGCTACAAGACGCAGTTCCACACGAAATGCGCGACACCGGGCGCGACCGCGCAGACGGGGCGCTGACCCCGGTGCGCAGGCGTTCGCATGCCGGCCGGCGCGATGCCATCACGGCGCTGACCGTTTTTGGTGTGCTGGTGACGGCACTCGGCCTGCCCGCCACGGCGCCAGCCGGCGCCGCGGCGGCGCAACCGCCCGCGTTTTCCTCGGGGTCGCTGGCGGGATGGACGGTCAAGCGGTTCGATGGCCGCCATGTCACGCATTATGCGCTCGCCGCCGCGCGCGGCGGCGACGTGCTGCGGGCGGTCTGCAACGATTCGGCCTCAGGCCTGATCTGGAAGCACCGGATCGATCTCGACGAAACCCCGGTGATGAGCTGGCGCTGGAAGATCGCCCATGTCTATCCCGGGCTCGACCCCCATGCGAAGTCCGGCGACGATTATCCCGCGCGCGTCTATGTCGTCGCCGGCAATCCGCTGTTTCCCTGGACGCTGCGCAGCCTTGTCTATGTCTGGGCGAACGGCCCGGTCACGGCGGCGAAGCACGGGCCGCACGGCACGAGTTTCTACCCCGACCCGTATACCTCGCAGGCCGAGATCGTCGCGCTCCGGCAGGGCCCTGCCGGCGCCGGCCAGTGGGTTGCCGAGCAGCGCAACGTGAAGGCCGACCTCGCCCGCGCCTTTGGCGGCCATCGGCACATCATCGGCGCCATCGCGGTCATGACCGATTGCGACGATTCGCACACCCATGGCCGTGCCTGGTACGGCGATATCGGTCTGCGGGCCGGCGGGTAGAGCGGGCCTGCTTGCCTCGCACCGGGCAGGTTCCCATTTCCGCAGCATGGTCACGGAACGACAGCCGCACGGCCTCGGTGTCATGGCGCTGCGGCGCTATATCCTGAGCGTGGCGGCGGGCAATCTCGCGTGGGAGATCGTGCAGCTCCCGCTCTATCGCATCTGGTATCACGCCGGCGCGCTGCGCCTGGCCGGCATCGCCCTTGCCGGAACCTGCGGCGATATCCCGATCGCGATCGTGTCGCTGGTCTGCGCCTTCAGCCTGTTCGGCAGGGATGGTGCCGCGCCCTCCATCGGCCCGTCCGTCGCCTGGGCGACCGTCGCCATCGGGTTGGTTTACACGATCGGCAGCGAAATGGTGCATCTGCGGCTTGGCACATGGCACTATGCGGCGCTGATGCCGCGCCTGCCGTTTCTCGGCGTCGGCCTTGGCCCGACGCTCCAGTGGCTCGCCATTCCGCCGCTGGCGCTGCGCGCCGCGGGTGGGCGGTTCGGCCAGCCGCGCCAGGCGCGCGCGGCGTGAGGCCCGGCCCTCCGAAGGGCGCGGCGGTTCAGGACGCGGGAGGCGCGCGATCGGGCCAGTCTGGCGCGGGCAGGCTGCGAAAACCCGGCCTCGCGAAGACATAGCCCTGCATGAGCGTGATGCCGAGATCGGCCAGCGCGGCGCTCTCATCGCGCGTTTCAACGCCTTCGGCAACGATGGTGATCGCCATTTCGCGGCACATCGCGGCGCAATGGCCGACGATGCTCCGCCGCCCTTTGTCCGTGTCGATCCCGCGGATCAGCTCCATGTCGAGCTTGACGAGGTCGGGGCGGAATTTGGCGAGCAGGTTGAGGTTGGAATATCCCGACCCGAAATCGTCGATGGCGGTGCGAAAGCCCATCGCCGCGTATTCGGCGACGATGTTGGCCAGATGGTCGGGGGCGGCGAGAAGCTCACCCTCGTTGATCTCGAAGATGAGCTTGCCGGTGGGAAACCGGGAGCGGGCGGCGGCCTGCAGCGTGGTGCGGATGCAGGCCCGCGGCTCGTAGACGGCGTTGGGCAGGAAATTGATCGAGAGATCGGACGCCATGCCGCCAAGGCCGAGCGATGCGGCGGTCTCGATCGCGGTGACGCGGCAGGCCTGGTCGAACGTATAGAGTTCGGCCTTGCCGACGCTGCGCAGGATGCTCGCCGCGGACTCGCCGGCGGGGCCGCGCACCAGAGCCTCGTAGGCGAAGACCGATCGCGCCGCGATATCGACGATCGGCTGAAACGCCATGGCCAATGGCCGGTCGAACAGCCCCTGCCGGCAGCCGGCGCAGGATTTCGTGATTTCGGGACGTGTTTCAGTCATCCCCATGCCGACATCGTCATCATTGATACGCCCTCAAGCCAAGCATCCGGAAAGACAGATTTAAGGTTCGGCAGGATGCGACCAATTATTTAACGAAACGCTAAAATGCTCCGGCACATCGGGCTTGCGGTTCTGCCCCGTGGCGGCGGCGCTGCGAAAATCCGCAGCCGACGCAAAAGGGCGCCAACGGCCGGACTGTTCAGCAGATAGCCAATGTATTTGTGACGATCGGATATTGGGAACCGGGCACCATCCTGTTTCGACGTCGCGAAAGGATGGTGGGTGCGACAGGGATTGAACCTGTGACCCCCGCCGTGTGAAGGCGATGCTCTCCCGCTGAGCTACGCACCCGGTCCGCTCGTCTCTAGCGGCGCGGCGCGGCGAAGGCAAGAGGCCCCACAGAGGCGGGGCGCGGTTCCGCTCAGCGCCGCGCCGGGGGCACCGCGGGACGGACGGTGGCGAAGGCAAGACCGAGGAAAAATGTGAGGCAGGCGACGCTGAAGCCGTTCAGCGTTGCGAGCGATGCGGCGGCGGCGGCCGGATAGGTCGCGACCGGCGGCATCGGGGCGAGGCGCAGCGCGGCATAGGCCAGGAAGGGCAGCCCGGCGAGGGCGAACATCGTCCGCCGTTCGGACTGGTGGAAGCCGAGCGTCGCCAGCATCACGCAGGGAATGAGGAACAGCGCCACCCCGGAGGAGAAGCCGAGCACGTGGTTGCACCATGCGGTGTTCAGCGTCGCCACCGTGCAGAGCAGGGCGCGCGCGGCGTAGCCGCTGCGCCGGGCAAGCAGCGGCACCGCGAGCCAGAACGGCAGCGAGGCCAGGGTGAGCAGCACGAACGGGCCGGCATCGCGCCCGAGCACGGCCCAGAGATAGAGCGGGTAGAACGGCGTGTTGCCCGCCAGCACGAGGGCGATCGTGTTGCAGGTCGCGGTCAGCCCGTCCTCATGCGCGACGAAACCGGCAAGGGCGCGGGCGGCGGCGCGCATCAGACCGGCCGCAGCCGGTAGTGGCTGACCCCCCAGGACTCGCCGCCGGCATGGCCGAACAGCCCCTCGGTGGCGAGGAAGAACAGCCGCCAGCGGCGCTTCCACAGCGCGGCCTCGGCACCATAGACGCGGCTCAGGATCTCGCCGATCGGGCCGGCGTTGCGGTCGTAATTCTCCAGCCAGAGGCGCGCGGTGCGGGCATAATGCGTGCCGTTCCAGCGCCAGTCGGCCTCCAGCGCGAACAGGTCGGAAAACTGGCCGATCAGCCCGTGGCTCGGCATGATGCCGCCGGTGAAGAAATGCCGGGCGATCCAGTCCGCCGGATCGTCGTGATCGAAGCGGTAGGGGCCTGTGCGGTGCGAGAACACGTGCAGGAACAGCGCGCCGCCGGGCGCGAGCCACTGGCGGACGCGCCCGAGCAGGCCCTGCCAGTTGGCCATGTGCTCGAACATCTCGACCGAGACCACCCGGTCGAATGTCCGCTCGGGGATGAATGCGTTCATGTCGGCGGTGACGACGCAGAGATTGGCCAGGCCAAGCCGCGCGGCCTCCGCCTCGATATGCGCGCGCTGCGAGGCGGAATTGGAGACGGCGGTGATGGCGGCGGCGGGGTAGCGCTCGGCCATGAACAGGCTGAGCGAACCCCAGCCGCAGCCGAGTTCGAGAATCGACTGCCCGTCGGCGAGGCCGGCATGCTCGCAGGTCTGAGAGAGCGCCTCGATTTCCGCCGTCTCCAGCGTATCGGCCGGAGAGCGGAATAAGCAGCTCGAATATTTGCGGCGCGGCCCCAGCACCTGACCGAAAAACGCCGCCGGCACCTCGTAGTGCTGGGCATTCGCCGCATCGGTGTGCAGGGCGATCGGCAGGCTTGCCATGTCGCGGGCGAAGGCGCGTTCGGCATCTGCCGTCAACGAGGCGAGCTTGCGGTCGGTCCGCCCGACCAGCCCGGCGATGCCGCGGCGGGTCAGCGCGTCGGGGATCGGCAGGCGCTCGGCCATTCCGGCCATGGTGGCGGCGAGGTTCATGCGTTCGCTCCGGGGCTTGGTTCAGACCCTAGGGTTACGGCGCCGTGGGGCATACGGATGCACCGCGCTCAGCCGCGCCACCGCTTCGGCCACGGCACGATCGGGCTGACCCGCGCCTGGTAGTCGCGATAGGCGTCGCCGCGCGAGGCCAGCATCTCGCGTTCGAGCGGCGGCACGCCGGAGATTTTCGCCAGCAGCCAGTACATGAACAGCGGCGCGGCGAGGCCGGCGAGGCCCGGCCACCACGGCCCGGCGAGCCCGATCAGCGGATAGGCGAGCCAGACCAGGATCTCGAAGAAATAGTTCGGATGGCGCGACCACGCCCACAGGCCGCTGGCGCAGACCTTGCCGCGATTGGCCGGATCGGCGCGGAAGGCGTGCATCTGCCGATCCGCCAGCCCCTCGCCGGCGACCGATCCGGCGAAGACGGCGAGCCCCGCAAGGGTCAGGCCGGGGGCGAGCGGATAAGGGTTGCTCGCCGCGAGCGTCACGGCAAGGGCCAGCAGCCAGGCGACCGCGGCCTGGATCATCAGCAGGGCGAACATCCGCCGCTCGAACCCCGCCCCCCATTCGGCGCGGAACCGCGCATAGCGCGCATCCTCGTGGCGGATGGCGGCGGTGCGGCGCAGGATGTAGCCGCCGAGCCGGCCGGCCCAGACCAGCACCAGCGCCGCCACCAGCAGCCGCCGCGCCGGCGCCGCCGTGCCGAGCGGCACCAGCGCGCCGACCGCCCCGGCGATGCCGGTGCCGAAGGTCCAGAACACGTCGACCCAGCCGGAATTGCGGGTCGCGCGCTGCGCCACCCAGGCGCCGGCCATGACCAGCATGAGAAAGAGCAGAAGCGTCAGCGCGAGTGCCGGATATGCCATGCGCAAGACATTCATCCGCCCCGCACTTCGTCAAGGGCCGGGCTGCGCCGCCGGCGCCGAATCGCTATATGACGCGGCAGATCAGAAGGAGCCTCGCCATGTCGCGCATCGACGAAAGCCGCAAATTCGTTCCCGTCTCCATCGCCGTGATGACCGTCTCGGACACGCGGACGGCGGAGACCGACACGTCGGGCGACGCGCTGGCCGCGCGCGTCGTGGCCGCCGGCCACAGGCTGGCCGCGCGCGGCATCGTCCGCGACGACGCGGACCTGATCGCCGCCCGGCTGCGCGCCTGGATCGCCGATCCGGCGATCGATGTGGTGATCACCTCGGGCGGCACCGGCATCACCGGGCGGGATGTGACGCCGGAAGCCTTCTCCCGCGTGCTGGAGAAGGAGATCGAAGGGTTCGGCGAGCTGTTCCGGATGCTGAGCTACCAGAAGATCGGCACCTCGACGATCCAGTCCCGCGCGATCGGCGGGGTGGCGGGCGGTACCTATCTCTTCGCCCTGCCCGGCTCGACCGGTGCGGTGAAGGATGGCTGGGACGACATTCTCGTCTTCCAGCTCGATTCCCGGCATCGGCCCTGCAACCTCGTCGAACTCATGCCGCGGTTGCAGGAACACCTGACCGCCTGAGCGAACGACCGGCCGCCGCGCCCCCGCCGGTCAGATCGGCGGCGGGCCGGATTTCATCCGCTCCATCGCGAAGCGGGAGCTGACATTGCGCAGCGGCACGGCGGCGATGAGTCGGCGGTAGAACGCGTCGTAGGACGGGATGTCCGGCGCCATGACGTGCAGCAGGTAGTCGACATCGCCGCTCATCCGCCAGGCGCCGACGATCTCGGGCATGGTGGCGACGACCTCGGCGAATTTCGCGATCCAGCCATCGGAGTGATCCGCCGTCTCGATCGAGACGAAGACCGAAACCGGATAGCCCAGCCGCTCGGGCGAGAGTGCGACCACCCGGCCCTGGATGACGCCGGCCTCCTCCATCCGCTTGATCCGCTTCCAGCAGGGCGTGGCCGAAAGCCCGACCTCCTTCGCCATGATGGCGAGCGGCACGGTGGCGTCGCGCGCAAGCAGGCGGAGGATCGCGCGGTCGATCGTGTCGAGCGCGGCGGGGGCAACCGGCGCCGGCGGTGCCGGGGCGGGGCTGGTCCGGGCTTTGTCGGTCATTCCAAAATACCCTTCAGTTTTGGATTCGTTTTTCATATCGTCGAGTTAAATCAGAAAATCAAACTTATTTTCTGCTGAATGAGCCGATTTCGGAGAAATCTGTTTTCCTGCCCCGGCCGCGTTCCTATACTTCGTTTGTGCAGGAGACACCATGATCCCGATCGCCCTCGACCCACGGCTGACCTCGCTCGGCGTTGCCGGCAACGGCCCCCTGGCGCTGCGCCGCTACCGCGCGCTGCGGGCGGCGGGGGCCGAAGGCGCGCTGCTGTTCTCCGACGATCCCGCCGCCGAGGCGGTCGAGGCGGCGGGGGCGAATCTGCGCCGCGCCCTGCCGGACGAGGCGGCGCTGGCGGCGCTGCATGTGCTGTGGATCGTCGATCTGCCGGCCGAGGCAGCGGAAGCGCTGGCGGCGCGGGCGCGGGCGGCGCGCGTGCTGGTCAATGTCGAGGACGTGCTGCCCTTTTGCGATTTTCACTCGGTCGCCGAAATTCGCCGCGGCGACCTGCTGCTCACCATTTCCACCGCCGGCGCCGCCCCCGGGCTTGCCGGCGTGCTGCGGCGCGATCTCGAAACCCGGTTCGGCCCGGAATGGGCCGACCGCGTCGCGCGAATCCGCGCGCTGCGCCGCGGCTGGCAGCAGGAGGGCGTGACCATGCCCGAGGCCGCGCGGCGGATCGCCACTCTCGTCGAGGAAGAAGGCTGGCTCGCATGATCCGACATCCCGCATTCGCCCCCGGCAGCGTCTGGCTGGCCGGCGCCGGGCCCGGCGACCCCGCGCTGCTGACGCTGGCGGCGCTGCACGCGATCGAGACCGCCGACGTGATTCTGCATGACGCGCTGGTGCCGGGGGAAATCCTCGGCCTCGCCCCGGCGGCGACGCGGCTGGTGCCGGCGGGCAAGCGGGCCGGCGGCATCCACACGCCGCAGCTCTCGATCAACGAGGACCTGATCGCCCTCGCCCGGCAGGGGCTGCGGGTGCTGCGCCTGAAGGGCGGCGATCCGTTCGTGTTCGGCCGCGGCGGCGAGGAGTGCCTCGCCCTCGCCGCGGCGAGCATTCCCTTCCGGGTGATCCCCGGCATTTCCGCCGGCATCGGGGCGGCGAGTGCCGCGCACATGCCGATCACCCATCGCGGTGTCGCCCGCAGCGTGGCGTTCGCCACCGGCGAGGCCGGGCCGGCCGGCGGCGAGGTGGATTTCGCGGCACTCGGCCGCGCCGCCGACACGCTGGTGCTCTACATGGCGCGGCAGAATATCGGCCGCATCGCCGCCGCCCTGATCGAGGGCGGCCGCAGCCCGACCGATCCGCTGGCCTTCCTGCTCGACGCGACGACGCCGCGCGAGCGCATCGTCCACACCACGATCGGCGCCGCCGCCGCCATCGCCGCCACCCTGAAGCCGGCCGCCACCCTGGTGATCGTCGGCCCCGTCGCCGGAATCGGCGCGATGCTCGCGCCGCACCGCCCGGACGCCGAACCCTCGATCCGCTCCGCACAAGGTTGACATCATGACCCGCACCGCCGCCCTGCCCCGTTCCGCCCCCTTCGCGCCCGAGGACATCGCCGTTCTCGACAAGGTGATCGGCCGCGCCTCCAGCACGCAGCGCGCCTGGCTCGCCGGCTTCCTCGCCGGGATCGACGCCGCGAAGGGCGATGCCGCCCCGCCCGCCGCGCCGCCGGCGGCGAAGACGAAACTCACCATTCTGTTCGCCACCGAATCCGGCAATTCCGAGGCGCTGGCGAACGCCGCGAAGAAGGACGCGCAGAAGCGCGGCTTCGCCCCGCGGGTGCTGGACATGGCGGATATCGGCCCCGGCGCGCTGGCCGAGGCCGAGAACCTGCTGGTCATCGCCTCGACCTGGGGCGAGGGCGAGGCGCCGCAGCGCGCCGCCCCCTTCATGCGCGCCCTGCTGGCCGAGGACGCGCCGGCGCTGGAGGGTGTCACCTTCGCGGTGCTCGCGCTCGGCGATTCATCCTATGCGCAGTTCTGCGAGACCGGACGGCAGATCGACGCGAGGCTGGAAGCGCTCGGCGCCCGCCGCATCGCCCCCCGGCTCGACTGCGATCTCGACTACGAGGCACCGGCGGCGAGCTTCATCGACAGCCTGTTCACCGCGCTCGCGCCGCAGGCCGATGCCGGCTCGGTCATTCATGTCGATTTCCACCGCGCCGAGGGCGTCGAGATCAGCAAGGCCAACCCGTTCGAGGCGGAGGTGGCGGCGCTGCACCCGATCACCTCGTCGCGCTCGGAGAGCGAGACGCTGCATCTCGAACTCGACCTCACCGGCTCCGGCCTGAGCTACGAGCCGGGCGACACGCTGGGCATAGCCCCCACCAACGCCCCGGCGCTCGCCGATGCGATTCTCGGCGCGACCGGGCTTGCCGGCAATGCCGAGGCCCGCGAGACGCTGATCCGCGAGCGCGACATCACCACGCTGACCCCGAAGCTGATCGCCGACTATGCCGCGCTGACCGGCGAGGCGAAGCTTGCCGCCCTCGCCGCCGACGAAGCGGCCCGCGCCGCGTTCATCGCCGGGCGGCAGCCGGTCGACCTGTTCGAGGCGTTTCCGCACCGGCTCGATGCCGGCCAGCTCGCGGCCCTGCTGCGCAAGCTGCCGCCGCGCTATTATTCCATCGCCTCGTCGCAGAAGCTGGTGGGGGATGCGGCGCATCTCGCCATCGCCAAGGTGGCGTATGAAAGTGCGGGCCGCGCGCGGCTCGGCGTCGCCTCCGGCATGGTCGCCGAGCGGCTGCGCGAGGGCGACACGCTGCCGGTCCATATCAAGGCGAACCCGCATTTCCGGCTGCCGGAAGATACCGCGACGCCGATCGTGATGATCGGCGCCGGCACCGGCATCGCCCCCTACCGCGCCTTCCTGCAGGAGCGCGAGGCGATGGGGGCGGCCGGGCGGAGCTGGCTGATCTTCGGCCATCGCCGCTTCACCCATGATTTCCTCTATCAGCTCGAAATCCAGGACTGGCTGAAGAGCGGCGTGCTGAACGAGATCGACCTCGCCTTCTCGCGCGACCAGCCGCAGAAGCGCTACGTGCAGCATGTGCTGTGGGAGCGGCGCGAGGCGCTGCAGGACCGGCTCGCCGAGGGGGCGACGCTCTATCTCTGCGGTGACGCCAAGGCGATGGCCCGCGATGTCGATGCGACGCTCGTGCGCATCCTCGGCGGCGAGGACGCGGCGAAGGGCCAGGCCGCACTCGATGCGCTGATCGGCGCCGGGCGCTACAAGAAGGACGTCTATTGATGAGCGAACAGGTTCAGGAGCGCGCGGCGGCGACGCTCGACATGCTGCGCGCGGCGCTTCATGCCCATCACGGCAGGATCGCGCTGGTCTCCTCCTTCGGCACCGAATCCGCCGTGCTGCTCGACATGGTGGCGCGGATCGACCGGGCGCTGCCGGTGATGTTTCTCGATACCGGCAAGCTCTTCCCGGACACGATCGCCTATCGCAACGCGCTGATCGCCCGCCTGCGGCTGCACGATGTCCGCACCATCCGCCCGGACCCCGCGCATCTCGCCGAGCTGGACCCGGAGGGCGCGCTGTTCGGGCGCGACCCCGACCTGTGCTGCACCATCCGCAAGACCATGCCGCTGGACGCCGCACTTGAAGGGTTCGAGGCGTGGATTTCCGGCCGCAAGCGCACCCAGTCCGACCAGCGGGCGCGCATTCTGCCGATCGAGACCGGGCCGGACGGGCGGACCATCGTCAACCCGCTGCATGACTGGGAGCGCACCGATATCGACGCCTATTTCGCCGCCCGGCGCCTGCCGCGCCACCCGCTCGAATCCGAGGGGTTCCCCTCGATCGGCTGTGCGACCTGCACCCGCCGCGTGCGCCCCGGCGAGCCGCCGCGCGCCGGCCGCTGGAGCGGCACCAGCAAGACCGAATGCGGCATCTTCCTCGACCGCGCCGGCCAGGCCGCCTGACCCGACAACGCTAACAGAAAGAGCCCACCATGGCGGATCGTGACGTCATTCAACTCTCCCGCAACGAGGACATCAAGGCGCGGAGCGATTTTCTCCGCGGCACGCTGGTCGAGGAACTCGGCCAGCAGGCGCTCGGCGGCCTCACCGAGGATGGCGGCCAGCTGGTCAAGTTCCACGGCATGTATGTCCAGGACGACCGCGACCTCCGCCCCGAGCGGGCGAAGCGCAAGCTCGACCGCGCCTATTCGTTCATGGCCCGGCTGCGAATTCCGGCCGGCGTGCTGACGCCGCGGCAGTATCTGGCACTCGACCGCATCGCCGATGAGCGGGCCAACGGCACCATCCGGGTGACGACGCGGCAGACCGTGCAGTTCCACGGCATCATCAAGTCGAACGTGCGCGCAGCGCTCCAGGCGATCGACGCCGCCCTGCTCGACACGATCGCGGCCTGCGGCGATGTGAACCGCAACGTGATTTCCACCGCCAACCCCTATCTCTCCCGCGCCCATGCCGAGGCGGCGGAGGCGGCGCGGGTACTTTCGGCGCATTTCCTGCCGCGCACCGGCGCCTGGCGCGAGGTGTTCATCGGCGATGAGCGGGTGCTCGGCGGCGAGCCCGAGGCCGAGCCGATCTATGGCGCGACCTACCTGCCCCGCAAGTTCAAGATCGCCATCGCGGTGCCGCCCTCGAACGATGTCGACGTTTTCGCGCACGACCTGTCCTATATCGCGATCGTCGAGAACGGGGTGATCGCGGGATACAACGTCGTGGTCGGCGGCGGCATGGGGGCGACGCATGGCGAGACGGAAACCTATCCGCGGGTGGGCGACGTGATCGGCTATTGCCCGGCGGATCGGCTGATCGAGTCGGCCGAGGCGGTGCTGACGACCCAGCGCGATTTCGGCGACCGCACCAACCGCAAGCACGCGCGGCTGAAATACACGATCGACACCCACGGGCTCGACTGGTTCCGCGCCGAGGTCGACCGCCGGATGAGCGCGCCGCTGGAGCCCGCACGCGCCTTCACTTTCGAGGGCAATCACGACCGGCTCGGCTGGAGCACCGACGCCGAGGGCCACCATCACTTAACGCTGCACATCGTCAACGGCCGCATCGCCGACCGGAGCGATGCGCGCCTGAAATCCGCCCTCGCCGCCATCGCCGCATTGCCCGGCTTCATCGATACCGGCGCGCTGGTGATGACCACCAACCAGAACATCATCATCGCCCGCGCGAACGACGCCGAGCGCGCCGCGATCGACGCGATTCTGGCGGAGCATGGGGTGAGCCAGGACGTCTCGCGCCTCGCGGAAGGGGCGATGGCCTGCGTCGCGCTGCCGACCTGCGGCCTCGCTCTCGCCGAGAGCGAGCGCTACCTGCCGACGCTGGTCGGGAAGATCGACGGGATTCTCGCCGATCACGGGCTCGCGGAGCAGAAGATCACCATTCGCATGACCGGCTGCCCCAATGGCTGCGCCCGGCCCTATATCGCCGAGATCGGGCTGGTCGGCCGCAACCCCGGCAAATACAACCTGATGCTCGGCGGTGCTGCCGACGGCGCGCGGCTCAACACGGTCTATCGCGAGAATGCCGGCGAGGCGGAAATCCTCGCCGCGCTGGAGCCGGTCATCGCCGCTTATGCCAGGGACCGGCTGCCGGGCGAGGGGTTTGGCGACTACACGCGGCGGGCGGGAATCGTCTGAGCTTCCCTCGGCTGCATCGCAATGAAAAAACCTGGCCGGAGGCTGCTCCGGCCAGGTCGAATTCATGGTGATCGGCGCGGAGTGGTTATTTCACCACGCAGACGCCAAACTTGTCCGGCGTGCCGGCCGGATGAAGCGGGGTCGAAAGTTTCACCGTTCCGAAATCGCTGCCCGGATCGGTGGGAAACGCCGTCTTGCCGGCGGGGAAGCAGTTCGACGCCATCAGATAGGCCATGACATCGGCATATTCCGCCGGTTTGAGCGAGCCGGGATCGTTGAACGGCATGTTCTGCGTGACGATCGTGTTCAGGATCGAGGCGGAATAGCCGTTCTTGGTCGCGGTGGTCAGGAAGTCCTTGCCGGCGATCGCCGGAGCGGCGACGCCCTGGAGGTTGGCGCCGTGGCAGCTCGCGCAATGCGCGGAATACACCGCCTTGCCCGCCGTGGCCTGCGCCATGGTGTAGGACACGGCGCCGTCGCTGCTGGTGGCGGAGACGCGGATCAGCCGGGCGGCCGGCGCCTTCGCGACCGGGGCCGCGGCGGGGCGGATCATCGCCTGCGACGCGGCGTGATGGGTCGCCTTGGCGGCGCAGAGATGCTGCACCATCGCGGCAACGGGCGTGTAGAGCACGAGCATGGAACCTTCCTTCCTGACCATGGCGGCACCGCCGGTGGCGATGGGGGTGCTGCCGAGCTTCACGGCCCGCCATACCAGCCAGCCCTGCGACATGCCATAGCCCGGCGCGCGCGGCGCAGCGCAACCGTTCTCGACCGGGGCGCCGGACGGCACGCCGAGCCCGGTATTGGCCATGGCGCCGAGCATGCCGCCAAAGACGTCATGCGCGCCGGGGCGGCCTTCGGCCATCGCCAGCGTCTGCAACGCCTGCGACACGTCGACCTCGTAAGCGCCGAGGCCGCGCGCGTTGGTGGCGTCCTGCAGGCTCGCGACGGAGGATTGCAGGTTGACCAGAACGCCGTGCAGCATCGGCACGAAGGGCGGCGAGGCGCGGCGGTCGAGCAGGGTGTTGACCTCGCCGATCGCCCCGGCCGGATCGCCGGGCAGGCCGGCGGCGGCGTCATAGGCCTCGTCCTTGTTGCCGACAAGCAGGTTGATCGCGCGATGCGCGGCCGTCTTGTAGCGGGCGGGGCCGTTGGTCGCGTCGTTCTCGGCGGTCATGATCGTGCTGACGGCGGAACGGATATTCGCCAGCACCGCCGCCGCGCGCGCCTTGTCGGAGGTGGGTGCCGCGGCATGGGCGCAAGGCAGAGCGAGGGCGGCAAATGCCGCCCCCGCGATGATCAGGCTACGCGCAAAACCAGTCGCTGACATTACTTCGCCAGCGCAAACATGGTCAGCATGGTGCCCTTGTTGGTCTTCGGCATGGTCGGCAGCATCTGGTTGCCAGCCTGGCCGGACGCGACCGCGACGTATTCCGTGTTGCCCTGGGTGAAGGCAACCGGCGGCGCGATGATCGGGGAGCCGGTGTCATAGCTCCACAGCTTCTTGCCGGAGGTCGCGTCATAGGCGTTGAAGTCGCCATTCTCGAGACCGGTGAAGACAACGCCGGTCGAGGTCGAGAGGGCGCCGCCCGCCATCGGCAGCTTGGAATTGTCGCGCCACGCGAAGACGCCGGTGTTCACGTCGATCGCGTTGAACTGCCCGGTGTTCGGCCCGACGAATTTCGGGAACGCGCCACCGAGGTAGAACTGACCGGCGATGTAGACCACCTTCTTCGTCGACCGCCAGAAGCCGCACTCGTTCGAGCTCGGCAGGTAGATCATGTTGGTCTTCGGATCGTAGCTGCCGCCGTTGTATTCGACACCGCCATTGGTGTTCGGGCAGGCCACGTTGCCCTTCAGCGACGGCGGCAGGTTGAGGTGATACTGCATGCTGACCGCGAGGTGGTTCACCACCTGGCCGGTCTGCGAGTTCAGCAGCCAGAAATTGCCGGCCTTGTCGCCATCGGCCACCAGCGGCATTTCCTGCCCGTTCACCTTGCCGTTGAACAGGATCGGCGGCATCACCGGATCCCAGTCATGCGTGTCGTGCGGGATGAACTGGTGGGCCCAGACCATCTTCGGCTTCGCACCCGAGATGTTGATCGCCAGCAGGCTGTCCGAATAGAGGTTGGCACCCTTGCGCGCCGGGCCGTTGAAGTCCGGCTGCGGGTTGCCGGCATTGGCGTAGAGCATGCCGGTCTTGGGGTTGAGCGCCATCATCGTCCACACGGCGCCGCCGCCGCGCTTCCACGAATCGCCGCTCCAGGACTTGTTGCCCTTCTGGCCCGGCCCGGGGATGGTTTCGTATTTCCACTCGACCTTGCCGGTGGTCGGGTTGATCGCCTGGATCGTGCCGATTCCACCCCAGTCGCCGTTGGAGATGCCGAGCAGCAGCACGGTCTTGCCGGTCTTGGGGTTGGTGTAGGGCAGCGGCTGCATCGTGTAGAACGAGTTCGCGGTGTCGGAGACCTCGACCTTGTCAAACACCTTCTTGCCGGTGGTCGCGTTCAGCGCGATCAGGTGACCATCGAGGGTCGCGAGATAGGCCTTGCCATCGAGCAGGGTGACGCCGCGGTTGGCGGCGAAGGAGATGACATGGGGGTTGTCGGAGAACTGCCACTTCAGCTTGCCGGTCTTCACGTCGACCGCATAGACGTGGTCATGCGCCGAGGTGATGTAGGCGGTGCCGTTCCAGATCACCGGGGCCGCCTCGATCGGGCCGTTGTCGGACACCTGGAAGGTCCAGACCGGCTTCAGCTTGGAGACGTTGTCCGGCGTGATCTCGCCGATATCGACATAGCGGTTGTTGTCGTAGTTCTTCGCGCCGAGAATCCAGGTCGAGTTGCTGGCGGCGGTGTTGGCGTAGTCCTTCGGAGTCGGCGTGGTGTTGGAAATGGCGCCCGCGTGGGCAACCCCGGCAATGCCGGCGACGAGAGCGGCGGCGGCAACGCCGCCGACGAGGCCGCGGCCTCCCTTTATCCGATTCGACTTCATATTCGTTTCCCCTGTTGAAAATGAGGCTGCGTGCCGGGACGCGCTGGCGCACCCGCGACTGCGTGATAACGCTATCATAAGATGTGAAACGATCAAGCTTTCGTGTCTGTTTGGCGACACGCTGTTCCCAAACGGAGCAACGCCGCCACGCGCCGGCGGCTTTCCCCGCCGGGAAATGGCGATATAGTCGGCCCATGCCAGACCTGATCGACCAGCTTGCGGCAGCACTCGGGCCGGGCGGCGTGCTCGTCGCCGCCGACGAGATCGCCCCTTACGGCGCCGACTGGCGCGGCCTGTTCAGCAACGCGCCGCGCGCCGTGCTGCGCCCGCGCGACGCCGCGGGCGTTGCCGCCGCCCTTCGGCTCTGCGCGGAGGCCGGCGTGCCCGTGGTGCCGCAGGGGGGGAACACGTCGATGGTCGCGGGCGCGGTGCCGGCCACGGCGGGGCGGGAGATGGTGCTCTCGCTCGCGCGGATGAACGCGGTGCGCGCCCTCGACCCCGCGGGGCTGACCATCGAGCTTGAGGCCGGCGTGCCGCTGCGCGCCGCCCAGGAGGCCGCGCGCGCCGCCGGCGCGCTGCTGCCGCTCTCGATCGGCTCGGAGGGATCGGCGACGATCGGCGGGGTGATCTCGACCAATGCCGGCGGCAACAATACGCTGCGCTTCGGCAATGCGCGCGACCTCGTGCTCGGCCTCGAAGTGGTGCTGGCGGACGGCACGGTGTGGAACGGGCTGCGCCGGCTGCGCAAGGACAATACCGGCTACGCGCTGCGCCAGCTCTTCGCCGGCGCCGAGGGCACGCTCGGCATCGTCACCGCCGCCGTGCTGCGCCTAGCGCGGGCGCCGCGCCAGTATCAGACCTGCTTCTGCGCCCTCGACAGCGTGGCCGCCGTGCTCGACCTGTTCGCCCGCTTCCGCGACGAGGACGAGGCTGCACTCTACGCCTTCGAATACATCTCCGGCGCCGCCATGGCGGTGAACGCGGCGCACATGCCCGATTTCCGCCTGCCGCTCGCGGCCCCGGCGGCGCATTACGTCCTGCTCGAACTCGCCAGCACGCGGCGCGGCGACAGGCTGCGCGAGACGGTGGAGGCCGTGCTGGCCGACGCGCTGGAGGATGGCGTGATCGGCGATGCGGCGATCGCCGAATCGCAGGGGCAGCGCGCCGCCTTCTGGGCGCTGCGCGAGCATCTCTCCGAATCGCAGCGCCGCGCCGGCGCCTCGGTGAAGAACGACGTCTCGGTGCCGGTCGCCGCCGTGCCCGCCCTGCTGGAGCGCGCCGAGGCCATGCTCGCCGCCCGCCACCGGGGCGCGCGCATGGTCGCGTTCGGGCATATCGGCGACGGCAACATCCATCTCAACGCGCTGCAGCCCGAAGGGGCCGACCCCGCCGCCTTCATGGCCGGCGCCGAGGCGCTGATGGAGGATGTCAACGCCATCGTCATGGAGCTGGACGGCAGCTTCTCGGCCGAGCACGGCATCGGCCTGGTCAAGACCGGGGCCTTCGCCCACTGGCGCGCCGCCCCCGAGCGCGAGATCATGCGCCGCATCCGCACCGCACTCGACCCGGCGGCGACGCTCAACCCCGGCAAGCTGTTCTGACCTGAAGTCGTCGGCCCGCCCGCTCAGAACCGGTAGCGCGCGCGCATGCCGATCACGAAATTCCGCCCCGGCGCCGGCTCGTAATAGGTGGCGTTGCTCGCCGCGATCACCACGGCGCCGACATAGGTGCGGTTGAACAGGTTGTTGATCCGGGCGAACTCGTTGAAGCGGATCGGCCCGAAATCCTCGCGGAACCCGGCGGCGAGCCCGGCGGTGAAATACCCCGCCGCATAGGCCGAGTTCTGCGAATCGACATACATCCGGCTCTGCCACTGGCCGTTCGCCTGGGCATAGAACCCGCTCGCCGGATCATGCCAGTCGATCTCGCCATAGACGCGCTGGTCGGGCACGCCGGGCAGCGCCTTGCCGGCGAACTGGTTGGCGAGGAAATGCGCCTTCAGCAGCGAATATGAGCCGTACAGCTCGAGATGATGCGGCAGATGCGTGTCGATGCTGAGATCGACGCCGTTGCGCGCCGTCTGCCCCTGGTTCGAATAGGCGGTCCGCGCATCCTTCGAGGAGGAGACCTCGATCTCGTTGTTGGTGTGGATGTGGAAGACAGCGAGCTGGAGATAGGTCGCCGCCCCGATCAGGCTCTTGATCCCGGCCTCGAAATTCTGGCTGCTGGTGGGGCGCAGCGCGGAATTGAAGCCCGCCTGGCCATTGGGCAGGTAGGCGAGCTGGTCGAGCGTCGGCGTTTCGAATCCCTCGCCATAGTCGGCGTAGAGATTGGTCGTCGGCGTCAGGTGATAGGTCGCGCCGGCGACGAAGCTGGTATTGCCGTAACTGACCGAGCCGGAATCGTTGGTCAGCGCGCTGGTCACGTAATTGTCGGTCACGCTGAAATAGTCGTTGCTGTGGCGAAGACCGACGACGAGCGTCGCGCGGCTGGTCACGTGTGCGTTGAGCTGCGCGTATTCGGCGACGTTGCGCGCCACATCCTGCTCGTTGCGGCGCAGCGCGCCGATCGCGCCGTAATCGTTGACATAGCCCTTGCGGTGCTGCTGCTCGTAGCCGAAATCGACCCCGCTCACGAGGGTGACGGGAATGCCGGCCACCCGGTCCTTGTGGGTCAGGGAGGCATCGATCCCGCCGGACTTGCGGGCGAGATCGACCACGCCGCCGCCGGATGCGGCGAAACTGCCGGTGAAGGGCAGGAACTGCAGCACCGAATGCGTCGCCTCGTAGACGACGACGCGCATGGCGTTATGCGCGTTGAACCGATGGTTGAAGACGAGACCGAATTGCAGATGGCGCAGCACCTTGCGGGTGCCGAATGCTTCGGTGTTGGTTCCCGCCTGGGTCGGATCGGCGTGATACTGCGCCGCGGTCAGCCCGCCGGGGTCTTCGGAATAGGGTTCGTTCAGACCGTCGACCAGCAGCGTGTAGCTGGTGTCCGGGTTCACCTGCACGCGGAACTTGCCGTAGAATTGCTGGCGCCGGGCGGCGCTGTGCTGGCGATAGCCGCCGGTGTAGAAATCCGACGCGTTCATCATGTAGTTGAACGAGCCGCCGCGCCCGAAGCCCGCCGTGCCGCCATAGCTCGCGCCGACGCGCCAGCCGCCATAGGAGGCGGCGGTGATGCCGCCGCTCACCGTTGGCCGCGCCGGGCCATCCTTGCTGAACACCTGGATCACGCCGCCCGAGGCATTGCCGTAGAGCACCGAGAAGGGGCCGGTCAGCACCTCGATCCGGTTGATGTCGCCAAGGTCGATCACCTCGGAATCGGTCGTCCCGTCCGGCCCGGTCAGCGTCATGCCATCGACGAGGATGCGGATGTTGCGCACGCCGAACGGCGTCTGCGCGCCGAAGCCGCGCGAGGTGATGCGCAGCCCCTGCGCGTAGTCCTGCCGGTTCTGCACATCGATGCCGGGCACGCGGTTCAGCGTCTCGCTGAGGTTTTCCTCCTCGTTGGCGAGGCTGACCTGATGGCCGGAGACACTGTAGATCGACACCGGAACATCGAAGCTCGGCTCCGGCGTGCGGGTCGCGCTCACCACGATCCTGCGGATCGCGATCTCGCCCGGCGAAGGCACGATCAGCGGTTTTGCCACCTGACCGAACGCCGGGGCGGCGAACGCCGTGCCCCCGAGGAGGGACACGGCGAGCAGGCGGAGCCGGCGGGACATCAGTACACGACGACGCTGCGGATGCTCTCGCCCTTGCGCATCAGCTCGAAGCCTTCGTTGATCTGCTCGAAGGGCAGCACATGGGTGATCAGATCGTCGATATTGATCTTGCCGTTCATGTACCAGTCGACGATTTTCGGCACGTCGGTGCGGCCGCGCGCGCCGCCGAACGCGGTGCCGCGCCAGTTGCGCCCGGTCACCAGCTGGAACGGGCGGGTGGAGATTTCCTGCCCCGCGCCGGCGACGCCGATGATGATCGAGGTGCCCCAGCCGCGATGGCAGCATTCCAGCGCCTGGCGCATCACCTTCACGTTGCCGATGCACTCGAAGGAATAGTCGGCGCCGCCATCGGTGAGGTTGACGAGATAGGGGACGAGATCCTCGCCGATCTCGGCCGGGTTGACGAAATGCGTCATGCCGAATTTCTCGGCCATCGGCTTGCGGGCGTTGTTGAGATCGACGCCGACGATCATGTTCGCCCCGGCGAGCCGCGCGCCCTGGATCACGTTCAGGCCGATGCCGCCGAGACCGAAGACGACGACATTGTCGCCCGGCTGCACCTTGGCGGTGTTGATCACGGCGCCGATGCCCGTCGTGACGCCGCAGCCGATATAGCAGATCTTGTCGAAGGGGGCGTCCTCGCGCACCTTGGCCACCGCGATTTCCGGCAGCACGGTGTAGTTGGCGAAGGTCGAGCAGCCCATGTAGTGCATCACCGGCTCGCCATCGCAGGAGAAGCGCGAGGTGCCATCCGGCATCACGCCCTTGCCCTGGGTCGCGCGGATCGCGGTGCAGAGATTGGTCTTGCGCGAGAGGCAGGATTTGCACTGCCGGCATTCCGGCGTGTAGAGCGGAATCACGTGATCGCCCTTCTTCACGCTGGTCACGCCGGGGCCGACATCGACCACGACACCCGCCCCCTCATGGCCGAAAATGGCTGGAAACAGCCCTTCGGGGTCCGCGCCCGAAAGCGTGTATTCGTCCGTGTGGCAGATGCCGGTGGCCTTGACCTCGACCAGAACCTCGCCCGCCTTCGGTCCTTCCAGGCGGACCGTGCCGAGTTCGAGCTTTTCACCGGCTTTCCACGCAATCGCGGCGCGAACGTCCATCGTATCTATCCTCCTGTGAGCGTAAGCCGGCCGGATGCGTTCACCCGGCCGGGCAATGGATGCCGTCCTGGCGGGTGCGACCCGCCGGGCGATCAGGCCGCGAGCTTGCCGTTCGCCTTCGCGACATGGGTCGCGATGGCGTCCATCAGCGGCGGCGACAGGCAGTCATACGGCTCGAGGCCGAGTTCCTTCAAGCGCGCGCGGATGGCGCCCATCTCGGCCGGCGGCGTGCCCTGCTCGATCACCGAGGAGACGAAGGCGGCGAATTCCGGCGCCGACCAGCCCTGGTCGGACGACAGCTCGGTATGCACGAAATCGAGCCCGTAGAACGGATGGTCCTTGTTCTCGATGCGGCCGAACATGTGCACGCCGCATTCGCGGCAGGCATGGCGCTGGATGACCGCGTTGTGATCGACGATATGCAGCTTGTTGCCGTTCTCGACGACGTGAACCTTGTCCCGCGGCACGACGGCGACGATCGAGAATTTCGCGCCTGCCGGCTTCCAGCATTTGGAACAGCCGCAGGCGTGGTTGTGCGCGGTCTGCGAATCGATCCGCACCACCACCTGGTGGCTCGGGCAGTGGCAGCGCAGCGTGCCGCCGGCGAAGCCGGACGAGCCCGGCCTGATGCCGTTATCGATGGACGGATGCAGCGAGATGGCCATGTTTCTGACTCCCTATCTTGGTTGGATCATCCTTAAGCCGATCAGACGACGCCATCCGGGCGGACGGCGCTCCGGTATCGCGAGCCCGCACTCGGGCCGCTCCCGGATCGAGGCCGGACACCCGCGAGATCAGTCGTCCGGTTTCGCGCCTGTTCCTGAAACTCACCCGGGACTTTCAGGAACAGGACAGCGTGTCGGGGTGCGGGACCGCGCCCCGCCCCCTCACTCCTTGGGCGCGCCGGTGCCGACGGCGCCCACCGCGCGGGCCTTCACATATTCGTAGATCACGCGGATCTGGTGCGGGGTGAAGAACCCGGCCCAGCTCGGCATGCCCTTCGCCTTCACCCCGGTCATCGCGACATTGGTGAAGCCGGCCTCGGTCATGCCGTTGTTGAGCGACGCCCGCAGATTGGGCGCGTAGGAGCCGCCCACGGCATCCTCGCCATGGCAGCGGAAGCAGTAGGAGTTGAACAGCTCGTAGCCGCGGAAGACATCCTTGGTCACCTTGTCGGTGCCGGGCTGGAAGATCGGGAAATCGACCTTCACGGTCTTGCCGTTGACCTTGTAGCTGTAGGTCTTGCCGGCGGCGGCGGGCGCGCTCGCGGCCTTCGCGCCCTTGAGGCTGAGAATCCAGGAGACGATCTCCTTGGTGTCGGCTTCCGAGAGCTGCGGGTGGGCGGGCATCGGGATCTTGCCCCAGGTGCCGACATGCCCCTTGCGGATCGCGTTCACCAGCGTGTCCTCGGCGCCGGACTGGCCGGCGAATTTCTGCGCCACCGCGTCGAAAGCGGGGCCGACGACCTTCTGGTTGATCGCGTGGCAGGAGAAACAGTCGCTCCCCTTGGCGAGCTGCTCGCCCTTCGGCATCGCGCCGGCGCCGCCTGCGGCGAAGGCGGCGGCGCTCAGCAACCCGGCGCCGGCGGCGGCGATCACGCTCGCGCCAATGAATGATGAAATCGAACTCTTGGTCATGCGTATCACTTTCTCATGCTTCGGATCGTGGCGCGGCCGGGTTCAGCCGTTGGAATAATTGTAATGACGCGGGTTGGGCAGCAGTCCGACGTTGAATTTCGCGAGCGTCGCGGCGATCTCGGCCTTGTGGGTGGCGATCACCTTGTCGAGTTCGGCGCGCAGCGCGGTGTCGCCCTTCCGCACGCCCATCGACATCGCGTAGGAATAATGCACCGCCGGCAGACCCGGGCCGTATTCCTCCGACGGCACCCGGCGCAGTTGCAGATCGGGGTAGTCCTTCATGAAGGCGCCGATCGCCGGCTCCCAGGTCACCATCACGCCGACCTTGCCATCCTGCACCGCCTGGAGCAGTTCGCGCGGCGAGGCGGCGGGATTGCCGGCGACGTGGAACACCACGGCGTTGCGGATCAGGCCGAGAATCTTGACCGCGGTCTCCGGCGTGGTTTCCGCCTCGAACCCGATCCTGACCGAATGCATCGAGACCGAGCGCATCGAGCGGATATGCAGGTGCTTGTCCTTGCGGGTCACGAACACGTAGGAGGAGCGGTAATAGGGCTTGGTGGCCAGTTCCTCGTTGTCGCCGGTTGGCAGGTTCATGATGACGTCGCATTTGTGCGCGTCGAGATTGAGGGCGAGGAAGTTCGAGAAGCCGCCATGCGCGCGGTAGCTCGCCCAGGTGTATTCGAGCTTGCGGCCCATCGCCCGGGCGACGAGTTCGGCGATCTTGTTCTCGAAGCCCTCGCCGGCGCGGTTCGAGTAGGGCAGGTAGCCCGGATCGGCGCAGACGCGCAGCACGTGAGCGCTCGCGGCGGGGCTGGTCTTGGAGGGCTGAGCGGTTGTGCTGGCCGCGGCGCTGCCCTCGGGGGTGGCGGCGAGGAAGGCGGCACAGCCCGCGAACATCATCCAGCGGATCATCGACGATTTCATGGGTTTCACTCCGTCAGCGTGGCCGGCCGGATATCGGGCCGGTTCCTGTCGTTGCAGGCACCCGCCGCGCGTGGCGGCGCTCGGGCGGGCAAGGCAGAAAAAGCTCCAGCCCGGGCAGGGGAGCGACCCGGGCTGGATGGTCAAGACGCGCCTCAGTTCGCGCTGGCCACTTTCGAGGGCAGCGAGAACACCATCAGCGTGCCGCCAAGGTTGGTGTAGTCGGTCAGCGTGGCGTTCAGACCCACGGCGCCGAGACCGGCGGAGGATTTGTGCAGGTTGTCCGCCATGCCGATCGCGGCCCAGCCGCCGACACCGCTCAGCACCGCCACATACTGCTTGCCGTCATGCATGTAGGTGATCGGGTTGCCGATGATGCCGGACGGCGTCTTGAACTGGTAGAGGATCTTGCCGGTGTTGATGTCCACCGCGCGGAACATCCCCTTCAGCGTGCCGTAGAACGCGACATTGCCCGCCGTGGTCAGCGCGCCGCCCCAATCCTGGAACATGTCGTGGATCTGCCACTTGGTCTTGCCGGTCATCGGGTCATAGGCGATGAAGCGGCCGCGATAGCCGCCCGGCCCCGGGATCATGTTCACGATGGCGCCGACGAACGGGAAGCCGGACTTGTACTTCACGTTGAACGCCTGGTAGCTCATGCACAGGTGGTTCAGCGGCGCGTAGAACAGGCCGGTCTTCGGATCGTAGGAAACCGGCTGCTCGTCCTTGTCGCCCTGCGACGAGGGGCAGATGTCCTTCACGTTCTTGCCCGCCTCGGTCATCTTGGCGGGATCGACGATCGGCTCGTTGGTCTTGGGGTTGATCCCGGTCGCCCAGTTCACCGAGGGGTCGTATTTGTGGATCGCGATCGGGCTGCCGTTCGCGCGGTTCATGACATAGCTGAAGCCGTTGCGGTCGAAATGCACCAGCGCCGGGACTTCCTTGCCGTGATCCTTGACGTTGACGAGAACCATCTCGTTCACGCCGTCATAGTCCCAGCCGTCATGCGGGGTCATCTGGTAGACCCACTTGACCTTGCCGGTCTCGGGGTTGCGGGCCCAGATGGTCATCGACCAGCGGTTCTTGCCGGGGCGCTGGCTCGGGTTCCAGGTGCCGGGATTGCCCGACCCGTAATAGATCAGGTTCAGCTTCGGATCGTAGGAATACCAGCCCCAGGTGGTGCCGCCGCCCACTTTCCACTCGTCGCCCTGCCAGGTCTTGGTGCTGGAATGCGGGCCGACGGGCTTGCCGGTCGCGCCGTCGATCGTGGTGGCCGGATCGATCAGCGTGTCCTTCGACGGGCCTTCGCTGTAGCCGCGCCAGACCATCTTGCCGGTGTGGATGTTGTAGGCGGTGATGTAGCCGCGCACGCCGTATTCACCGCCGGCGATGCCGATGATGACATTGTTGCCGACGACCATCGGCGCGCCGGTCATGGTCTGGCCCGCGGTCGGATGCCCGTTATCGGCCGACCACACGACCTTGCCGGTCTTGGCGTCGAGCGCATAGAGGCGGGCGTCGAGCGCGTCGATGAAGACCATGCCATCGGCATAGGCCGGACCGCGGTTGACGACGTCGCAGCAGGCGACCGGCGGCGCGTTCGTGTTGCGCGGCGGGGTGTATTTCCAGGCGATCTGGTCGGGATGATCCAGATTGATGGCGTAGACGTAGTTCGGATAGGACGTCTCGTAATACATCATGTTGCCGACGACGATCGGCTGGCCTTCGAGGCCGCGATCCGTCCCGGTCGACATCGTCCACGCGACCTGCAGGTTCTTCGCGTTCTTCGCGTTGATCTGGTCAAGCGTGCTGTAGCGCCAGTTATTGTAGGTGCCGGTTGGCATCACCCAGTCATTGGCGTTCTTCTGCATCTGCAGCAGCGACTCATTGGCGCTGCCCGACGTGGCCGCCTGCGCCGAAAGCACAAGCGCCCCTGCCCCCAGAATGCCGAAACTGGCCGCCAGCAGCGACCGCTTCAGCGATTTCGTCCCAAGTCTTGTCATTACGCTCCCTCCAAATGCGCGCCGGCGCCACATGACGACGGCTGCGGACGTTTGACGCGTTACCGGATTCCCCCGGCTGGCATGAGCATAGGCAATTCGCGTGCCAATCGTGCCGGCCGCGCCGGGGCGGCACAAATCCGGAGGTTGTGGTTCCGCCGCCGGCGGATCGCGGCAAATCGGGGTGACAATGTGTAATTTGTGTGGAACACTCTGTCTCGCGTTGTCGTCACACGACGAGCCGGCACAAGACCGGCATGCGGAACGGCGGCGGATACGGTCAGGGGAGCGACCAGAAGATGACCGACGTGAAACATGGGCAGGTGCATGCCGCGATGGCGCCGCCCGGCCGGGATTTCCGGCACGAGGACTATATCGAGGCGGCATGGCGGCGGTGCCGCGACGAGTACGGGCTGAACCCGGAGGCGCCGCCGGCGGCGGTGCATGTCGGCGGGGCGGCGCTGTGCCACATCCGCGAGGAACACGCGCTGTTCGAGCGGCTCGGCCGGGTCGAGATGCACCGGCTGCTCGGGCAGATCGGCCAGCAGACCGGAACGTCCGCCACACCATCGCGCTACGTGCTGATGCTGACCGACGCCGAGGGCACCGTGCTCGACGTCTTTACCGACAGCGCCAATGCCGCCCGCGCGCAGGCGGCGAACATGGTGCCCGGCTTCCTGTGGGACGAGCCGCATGCCGGGGTGAACGGCCCTGGCACCTCGCTGCACGACCGGCGCTCGCGCGTTGTTCATCGCGACGAGCATTTCTTCACCTGCAACAACAACATGACCTGCTCGGCGGTGCCGGTCTGGGGGGCGAATGGCCGGCTGCTCGGCGCGATCGACGCCACCTGCCTCGATTGCGATGACAGCCGCGCCGCCCAGGTGCCCACCATCGCCCTGGTCAGCATGTCCGCCCGCATCATCGAGCAGCTGCATTTCACCAACAGTTTCCGCGACTGCATGATCATGCGCTTTCACGAGCGCCCCGAACTCGTCGGCCTGCCCTATGACTCGCTGCTCGCCGTCGACGGGGACGGGCTGATCCGGGCGGTGGACAATTCGGTGCCCGCCATGCTCGGCGCCAGCGGGCACGAGACGCTGGTTGGCCGCAGCGTCGCCGAGGTGTTCGACATCTCGCTCGACCGGCTGATGGAACACGCCGAAACCCAGCCTTTCGCCATCTGGCCGATCGCCCATGGCGACGACCGGCACGGCTTCGCCAGCGTCTGGCCGGCGAAACGCGCCCGCGCGCGCCTTGCCGCCGGCGCCACCGCCTCGCGCCGCGCGCTGGGGGTGGTGGAACCGCGCACCGCACGGAAACTGCCCGCCATGACCCGGCCGCGCCGCGACACCCCGCCCTCGCTCGCCGCCCTCGCCGGCGCCGACCCGGCGATGGCGCACAATGTCTGGCGCGCCGAGCGGGTGATGAACCGCGACATCAACATTCTTCTCCTCGGCGAAACCGGCACCGGCAAGGACACGTTCGCCCGCGCCATCCACAACGCCAGCGGCCGCAGCGGCGCGCCCTTCGTCGCCATGAGCTGCGCCGCGATCCCCGAGCAGCTGATCGAGAGCGAGCTGTTCGGCTACGAGGCCGGCGCCTTCACCGGCGCGCGGCCCGGCGGGGCGCGCGGCAAGGCGGTGGCGGCGCATGGCGGCACCCTCTTTCTCGACGAGATCGGCGACATGCCGCTCGCCATCCAGGCGCGGCTGCTGCGCCTGCTCGAGGAGCGCGAGATCGTCCCGCTCGGCAGCACGACGCCGATCAATGTCGATATCAGGGTGATCAGCGCCACCCACCGCGACCTGGAGGCGATGGTCGCGCGCGGCGCGTTCCGCATGGATCTGTATTACCGGCTCAACGGCGTCGCCCTCACCATGCCGGGGCTGCGCGGACGGGCCGACCGGCAACAGCTGATCGAGACGATCTGCGCCGAGGAAAGCGAGGACGGCGCGGTCACCATCGCCCCCGCCGCGATGGCGGCGATGACCGCCTATGACTGGCCGGGCAATATCCGCGAACTGCGCAACACGCTGCGCACCGCCCTCGCCTTCGCCGATTCCGGCCGGATCGAGGTGCATCACCTCCCGCATGTGATCGCCGAGCGGCTCGACGCCGCCGCAGCGGCACCGCCGCCGGCTGCGCCCAGCCCCGACCCCGAACGCGCGCGGATCGTCGCGGCGCTCGACGAGCATCACTGGCGCATCGGCACCACCGCCGCCAGCCTCGGCATGAGCCGCAACACGCTCTACCGCAAGCTGCACCGCTTCGGCCTGATGAACGAGCCGAAGTGACGCGCCGCCCGGTCGCCTATCTCGCCGGGCCGGACCTGTTCCTGCCCGGCGCCGCCGCGCATGCCGCGCGCAGGATCGCCATCGCGGCGCGGCATGGCATCGAGGCGCTCGCTCCGCTCGACGCGCCGGCCCCGGAATGCCGGCCGGGCGAGGCACTGTGGCAGGCGATCTTCCGCCAGGATGTGGCGATGATGGAGGCCAGCGACATCGTCATCGCCCATCTCACCCCGTTTCGCGGCGCCTCGGCCGATGCCGGCACGCTGGTCGAGCTGGGCTGGTTCCTCGGCCGCCGCCGCCCCTGTTTCGGCTATTCCAACGCCGCCACCCCGTTCGCCGCCCGCAGCCGCATGCAGGTCGCGGCCCAGCCCGATCCGCTGCCTGGCACCGCGATCGAGGATTTCGGCCTGGGCGACAACCTGATGATGATCGGCGCGCTGGAAGGCGGGCTGCTCACCCCGCCGGACGGGCAGGATCTGCCGTTCGACTCGCTCGCGACGTTCGAACGCTGTGTTGCGCGGGCGGCAGCGTTTCTTGCGGGCAGGTCGCCGCCAGGCTGAGCATCGCCGACGCCGGCGCGGTCAGCTTGCGATGGAGCAGCCGGGCGAGGCCGCGCGCCACCAGCAGGCTGTGGAAATACTGGCAGGGCTGCGCCAGGTGATCCTCGCTGTTGTAGAAATCGGCGCGCGGATAGCGGCTGCGGTTGGCGAGTTCGAGGAACCGCCCGCCATGGCGCAGATAGACGGCGCGGATGGCGCGCAGATCGGCCTCCGGCAGGCGCACATCGCGGAAATCGGTGGGCAGCCCGCCGATCACGATCACCCCCCGCGCCGTCGCGGCAGTGACGAACCGGGCGATCAGCACCGCGCCATAGCCGCGGCGGATCTCCCGCGCCGACGGCTCGACCCGATGCAGCCCGGCGAGGAAAGACCGGTCGGCGGTGGCGAGCGAGGTGCCGATCTCGTCGCCCTCCGCATCCTCCTCGCGGGCGAGGCGGGCGCGCAGATGGCCAAGCCCCGCCGCCCGCGCCGCCATCTCGGCCAGCGCCTCCAGCCCGTCCGGCATGGTGTTGTCGAAGGCCGCCCCCAGAATCCGCCCCGGCGGCAGCCGCCAGAGCAGCGCGCGGTCGTGACGGAACAGCATGGCGCCATCGACATCCATCCGGTTGGCCGCGCGGCTGACGACGTATTGCTGCACCTCCATCGGCAGGTAGGCGATGTCGCCGCGATGCAGCAGGGGTAGCCAGCGGCGAAACAGATCGTCGAGCCCGATGCCGACGGCGATGCCGCCGTTCTCGCATCGCACCCCCAGCATCGCCCCCATCACCCGGCAGGAATGCGAATAGGGCCCGTTCGAGCCGGCGAGGATCACCAGCTTCGGCGAAGGCAGCGCCGCGCCGCGGGCGAGTTTCTCGCGCATCTCCAGCCGCAGCAGGCCGAGCGAGAGCGGACGGTCGAGCAGAAAGGCGAAGGAAGCGAGGTAGAGCGCGAGCGAGGCGATGGCGCAGAGAAGCAGACGGCGCATCAGAACTGGAAATAGATGAAGGGCCGCGCATAGGGCGCGAAGATCAGCGCCTGCGCGGTGAAGGCGAAGCCGGCGATGAGCGCCGCGTTGCGGCCGCGCGCGCCGAGCGCGTGGATATCGGGCGACAGCAGCATGATCCCCCAGGCGAGGCCGATCAGCGCCGCCGCCTGCACCACGCTCATCGTCCGCGCCGCGCCGAGCCAGGGCAGCACCGCGACGGGCTGGGCGATCGCGCCGAGCGCGGGAATCGCGGCGATGATCTGGCGCGGCAGCAGCACCCCGCCGGCGCCGGCGAGACCGCGCAGCATGATCCGGCAGGCCGCAAGGCTTTCGGCGCGGAACGGCACCCAGGCCAGCAGCACGGCGAGCAGCGTCAGCCCCTGCGCCGCCAACCGGGGCAGACGCGTCCCTAACCGCCGCCACTGGTGATGGATCACGAGATAAAGCCCGTGCAGCCCGCCCCACAGCATGAACGACCACGCGGCGCCATGCCAAAGCCCGCCGAGCAGCATGGTGATCATCAGGTTGAGGTTGCGCCGCGCCTCGCCACAGCGGTTGCCGCCGAGCGGGATGTAGAGATAGTCGCGCAGGAAGCAGGACAGGGTGATGTTCCAGCGCCGCCAGAAATCCGAGATGTCGCGCGCCTGGCAGGGGCTGCGGAAATTCAGCGGAAAGCCGATGCCGATCATCCGGGCGAGGCCGATCGCCATGTCCGAATAGCCGGAGAAGTCGAAATAGATCTGCGCGCCATAGGCGAGCAGCGCCAGCCACGCCTCGACGAGCGAGAGCGAATGCCCCGCCGCCGCCGCCGCGAACCCCGGATCGGCGAAGCGGGCGAGGCTGTCGGCCAGCACCAGCTTCTTGCCGAGGCCGAGGAGGAAGATTTCGATGCCGGCCACGAGGTCGTCATGCCGCAGCCGGCCGCGATGGCGGGCGAATTGCGGGATGATCTCGCCCGGGCGGACGATCGGCCCGGCGATCAGATGCGCGAAGAAGGCGACGAAACAGGCATAGTCGAGAAAGCCGCAGGCGGGCACCTCGCCGCGCGCGGTATCGACCAGATACATCACCTGCTGGAAGGTGAAGAAGCTGATGCCGAGCGGCAGCAGGATGACGATCGCCGGCGCGGGCAGGCCGAGCAGCGCCGCGCCCGTCGCCGCCAGCAGCCCGGCATATTTGAACCAGCCGAGCAGCAGAAGATTCGCCGCGAGCCCGCCAATGAGCCAGCGACGCGGCCGGGGCGAGCGCCGCATCGCCGCCGCCAGCGCGTAATTGCCGAGGATCGATCCGGCCAGCAGCGGCAGCAGCAGCGGCTTCCACCAGCCGTAGAACACGAGGCTCGCCAGCAGCAGCAGGCCGAGCGCCGCTCGCGCCCCGGCAATCCGCCCGGCAAGGGCAAAGCTGGCCAGAAACACCGGCAGAAACCCGAAGACGAAAGGAGCCGCGTTGAAAAGCACGATTAAAATACTCGCTTAGGTTGAAAATACCTTGCCACGCGGCGCGGGCGATTTCTACCCCGAATTGGCCCCGGCGGCACCGGATGCTATAGGCCGCGCGAGCCCGGCCCCTCCGGGCCTTCCCCACGCCGCGCCGGAACCCGTATCGACATGACCGACGACCTGCCGCCCCACCCCGCTTTGCTGCCCGCGGGCTTCACCGACCTGCTGCCGCCGGACGCCGAGGCCGAGGCGCGGTTGACCGAAACGCTGACGGCGAGCTTCGGCGCGCATGGCTATCAGCGGGTCAAGCCGCCGCTGGTCGAGTTCGAGACCACGCTGCTCGCCGGCAGCGGTGCGGCCGTGGCCGAGCAGACCTTCCGGCTGATGGACCCCGAATCGCAGCGGATGATGGGCGTGCGCGCCGACACCACGCCGCAGATCGCCCGCATCGCCACGACAAGGCTCGCCGCCGCCGCAAGGCCGCTGCGCCTCGCCTATGCCGGGCAGTGCCTGCTGGTGCGCGGCTCGCAGCTCGCCCCCGAGCGGCAGGTGGCGCAGGCGGGCATCGAGCTGATCGGGCCGGATCTGCCGGCGGCCGACGCCGAGATCATCATCACCGCCGCCGCCGCGCTCGCGGCGACCGGCATCGGCGAGGTCAGCGTCGATCTGACCATGCCGCCGCTGATCCCCGCCTTGCTGGGCGACACCTCGGCCCACACCGCGCTGGTCCGCGCGCTCGACCGCAAGGACGCCGCCGAGATCGCGGCGCATGGCGGCGCGCTGGCCCCGACGCTGCTCGCCCTGCTGGATGCCGCCGGCACCGCCGAGACCGCGATCGTCCGCCTCGCGGCGATCGACCTGCCCGCCCCGGTTCGTGCCCTGGCGGACCGGCTGAGCGCCACGGTCGCCGCCATTCGCGCGCTGATGCCGGCCTTGCGGCTGACCATCGACCCGGTCGAGTTCCGCGGCTACCGCTACCATACCGGCGTCGCCCTCACGATCTTCGCGCCCGGCCGCCAGGCCGAGTTCGGCCGCGGCGGGCGCTATCTCTGCGACAATGGCGAATCGGCGACCGGGATCACCCTCTATCCCGACACGATCCTCGCCGTCGCCCCGCGCCCTTCCCTGCGCCCGCGCCTGTTCCTGCCCGCCGGCACCCCGGCCGATGCCGGGGCCCGCGCCCGCGCCGAGGGCTTCGCGACCATTCGCGGCCTCGCCGCCGCGGCGGATGACGCCGCCGAGGCGCGCCGCCTGTCCTGCTCCCATCTCTGGCGCGAGGGCCGCGCCGTTCCGCTCGAAGGATAACGCCATGGCAAATGTCACCATCATCGGCGCGCAATGGGGCGACGAGGGCAAGGGAAAGGTGGTCGACTGGCTGGCCTCCCGCGCCGATGTCGTCGTCCGTTTCCAGGGCGGGCACAATGCCGGGCACACGCTCGTGGTCGGCAACCAGACCTACAAGCTCTCGCTGCTTCCCTCCGGCCTCGTGCGCGGCAAGCTCGGCGTGATCGGCAATGGCGTGGTGGTCGACCCGGTAGCGCTGCTCGCCGAAATCGGCCGGGTGCGCGCGCAGGGGCTGAACGTCTCGCCGGAAACCCTGCGCATCGCCGACAACGCGCCGCTGATCCTGCCGCTGCACGCCGCCCTCGACGCCGCGCGCGAGGCGGCACGCGGCGCACGGCGCATCGGCACCACCGGCCGCGGCATCGGCCCCGCCTATGAGGATAAGGTCGCCCGCCGCGCCATCCGCATCTGCGACCTCGCCGAACCCGAAACGCTCGACTGGCGGCTCGACGAGCTGCTGCTGCACCACAACACGCTGCTGGCCGGCCTCGGCGCGCCCACCTTCGGCAAGGCCGAGCTGATGGACCAGCTCCTCGCTCTGGCACCGCAGATCCTGCCCTTCGCCGAGCCGGTGTGGGAACGGCTGGCGGAGGCCAAGAAGGCCGGCGCGCGCATCCTGTTCGAGGGCGCGCAGGCGGTGATGCTCGATGTCGATCACGGCACCTACCCGTTCGTCACCTCGTCCAACACCGTTTCCGGCCAGATCGCGGCGGGCGCCGGCGTCGGGCCCGACGCGGCGGGGCGGGTGCTCGGCATCGCCAAGGCCTATTCCACCCGCGTCGGCTCCGGCCCCTTCCCGACCGAGCAGGACAACGAGATCGGCCGCCATCTCGGCGAGCGCGGGCACGAATTCGGCACCGTCACCGGCCGCGCCCGCCGCTGCGGCTGGTTCGACGCCGCCCTTGTCCGCCAGGCGGTGAAGGTCGGCGGCATCCAGGGCCTGGCGCTGACCAAGCTCGACGTGCTCGACGGGATGACGACGCTGCAGATCGGCGTCGGCTACCGCATCGGCGGCGAAACCCTGCCCCATCTGCCGCCCGGCGCCGCGGCGCAGGCGAAGGCCGAGCCGGTCTATGAAACCATCGAGGGCTGGTCCGGCTCGACCCGCGGCGCCCGCTCCTATGCCGATCTGCCGGCGCAGGCGATCAAATATGTCCGCCGCATCGAGGAGCTGGTGGAATGCCCGGTCACCCTGCTCTCCACCAGCCCCGAGCGGGATGACACGATCCTGATGCAGGACCCCTTCGCGGACTGAGCGCAACGCGGCACAATCCCGCGCCGTGACAGGCGGCGCGGCGGCGGCAACGACCGCCCCGGACATGGAGGAAACGACGATGAAACCGAGATCAGCCATCCCGCACGCGCGGCGACTCGCACTTCGGGCCGCCGCGGCGATGGCGGCGGGCACGCTCGCCGCGCCGCTGGCGCCCGCGGCGAAGGCTGCGCAAACGCCCGCGGCGAAGGCGCCCCTCATCGTCGCGCCGCTCGCGCCGGCGCAGCCGCGGGACGCGAAAGCCAGGGCAACCGGCGCCAAGGCGCCGATCGCCATCCGCACCATCCGCGTCAATGTCGCCCCGCTCGCCGGTGCGGCGATCAACGCGGCGAAATGGCCCGCCCTCGTGCAGCAACTGGGCAGCCGGCAGATCAACGTTGCCGGCAACCCGAGCGTCGTCGCCGCCCTTGGCCGCTCCGCTTCCGGCGTCAACCTGCAGAACAGCCAGGCCAACCCCTACCAGCCGGACATCATCTATCACGGCTTCACCCTCTCGCCGATCCAGGGCACGCCGGAGGGCATCAGCGTCTATGTCGGCGGCGCGCGCTTCAACGTTCCCTTCGGCGACCTCGCGCTGTGGAGCGTGCTGCCGCAGGCGGCGATCGCGCATATCAGCGTCGAGGACGCCAACCCGCTCTTCGGCCTCAACGCCCTCGGCGGCGCGCTCAGCGTGCAGATGAAGAACGGCTTCACCTATCATCGCGGCGAGGTCGAGCTGTCCGGCGGCTCGTTCGGCACGCTGCGCGGCAACGGCCAGTATGGCATAAGCCACGGCGACACCGCCGCCTATATCGCGGTGCAGGGCGCGCGCTCGGGCGGCTGGCGCGACCTGCAATCCTCGGCCCTCGAAAGCGCCTATGCCGATCTCGGCTGGCGCGGCCCGCATGCCGAGCTGCACATCAACGGCATGTTCGGCCATTCCTTCCTCAACGGCCCGGCGACGGTGCCGGCGAAGCTGCTCGCGATCGCGCCGGGAGCGGAATATACCGGGCCGAACTCGATCGAGGACACCTATGCGCGCATCGCCGCGACGCTGAACGACCGGATCGACAGCCACACATCGGTGCAGGCGGTGTTGTATTACGACCATCTGCGCGAGCACCTGATCAACGGCAACGGGCCGGTCGATGCGCAATGCACCGACGGCTCGACCAGCCATCTCTGCGGGCTGGGCTCGACGACGCCGGCCACCCTGCTCGGCGGGGGCACCGTGCCCTATTTCGCGGTGCCGTCCGGCTATGTCGGCTACGGCTCGCTCGCGGTGAACAGCACCACTACCGATGGCTACGGCGCCACCGCCCAGCTCAGCCGCAAGGACGTGCTGTTCGGGCTGAAGAACCACCTGATCGCCGGCGCGAGCTTCGATGGCGGCTTCACCACCTTCACCGCCACCAATTTCGACGGGCTGCTCAACGCCGTCCGCGTCTATGCCGCGCCGCCGGGCAGCGGACAGGGCTACCAGACCGACGAGCCGGGCGCCCTGCCCTCGGCCGAGGCCATCCGCAACGCCTATTACGGCCTCTATCTGTCGGATTCGCTCGACCTGACCCCCCGCCTCACCCTGACGCTCGGCGGGCGGCTCAACATCGCCCAGATCGACCTGCACAATACCGAGGCCGCGAGCGTGCTCGCCGCGGGCCAGGTGCAGAACCAGGCGGATCTCAGCGGGCATCACAACTACCAGCACTTCAACCCCACGATCGGCTTCAGCTACCGGCTGACCCCGCTCGCCTCGCTCTATGGCAGCTACTCGGAGGCCAATGCCGCGCCCACCCCGGCCGAGCTGACCTGCGCCAACCCCACCGACCCCTGCACCCTGTCCAACTTCATCACCTTCGACCCCAACCTGAAGCAGACCGTCACCAAGAATCTCGAAGCCGGCATCCGCGGGGCGCTGCTGGTCGGCGGTGACGGCACGCTGACCTACAATTTCGATTACTACCACATCCGCGCGAATGACGATGTCGAGTTCCTCGCCACCGACCTCAACAACAACACCAACGGCTATTTCGCCAATATCGGCGGCGTGCTGCGCCAGGGCGCCGATCTCGCCCTGCGGCTCGATTTCGCGAAATGGGATGCGTATTTCAACTATTCGCTGATCGAGGCGACCTATCGGAGCGGCTTTCAGGTCGCCTCGCACAGCCCCTCGAATGTGGGCGGGGTGATCACCGTGCGGCCGGGCGACCGTCTGGCCGGCGTGCCGGAGAACCTTTTCAAGTTCGGCGCCGACTACAAGGCGACGCCGGCCTGGACGCTCGGCCTGTCGGCCAACGCGCAGACCGGCACGTATCTGCATGGCGACCAGTCGAACCAGCAGCCGCAACTGCCCGGCTTCGTCGTGCTGAACGTCACCACCAGCTACCGGCTCACCCCGCGCATCACCGTGTTCGGCGAGGTCGATAACGTGACCGACGCGCATTATTACGTCTATGGCGGCTTCTCCAACCCCGCCGGCATCGCCTATGTGCTCGGCCCGGCCTATGCCGCCGACAACCGCGCCTATTCCACGGCGGCGCCGATCGCCGGCTATGCGGGGGTGAAGGTGAAGTTCTAGAGCATCATCCGATCAGATGGGGTCATCTGATCGGATCAAGATGCTCGGAATATCAATACGCCATGGCGCCGCTCAGCCGCCGCGGAAGGCCTGCACCGCGGCGGCGGCCCCCTGGGCGATGAAGGCGGCATCGGAGCCGACGGTGACGAGATCGAACCCGGCCGCGACCATCTTCCGCGCATAGGCGGGCGAACCCGTATGCACCGCGGCGCGCTTGCCGTGATGCTTCGCCCGGGCGAGGATGTGCAGGATCGCGTCATAGACGGGCGAGGCTTCCGGGTCGAAGCGCGGCGCCTCGCCGAGCGAGAGCGCGAGATCGTTCGGCCCGATATAGACCGCGTCCAGCTCGGGGATCGACACGATCTCGTCGATCGCCTCCAGCGCCGCGCGCGTCTCGATCATCGCGAAGCCGGTCACCATGTCATCGGCGCGGCGCGCGTAATCGGCGCCATGCACGAGGGCGGCGCGGATCGGGCCATAGCTGCGCCGGCCGCGCGGCGCGTAGCGCAGGCAGGAGACGAAGGCCTCGGCCTCTTGCCGCGAATTGATCATCGGGCAGATCACGCCGAGCGCGCCGGCATCGATCGACTTCATCACGATTCCCGGGTCGAACCACGGCACCCGCACCATCGGGATCACATCGGCGGCGGCCATCGCCGTCAGCATCGGCACCAGGCCCGAATAGTCCACCAGCCCGTGCTGCATGTCGACCGTCAGGCTATCCCAGCCCTGCCGCGCCATCAGCTCGGTGGCGAAGCCGGCGGGGACCGACAGCCAGCCATTCAGCACGGCACGGCCGGACTCCCAGTGTTGTTGCAGCGTCATCGTATATCCTCCCGCATGATTTGACGGCAGCATTCCATAGCTGGCCGCGCGAGACAAACCGCATCGGCACCCACCTCGTGATCCGCGGCGTGTCTGCCCTGCAACACTCCGTCGCGAAACCGCGCCGGTTGCCATCGCGCGATTGCGATCGGCGATCGATGAGGCTACATTTCACTGAAATGACACAAAAAAAGCCCCGCCGGAACACCGGCGGGGCAGTCAACAGGGAGGCTTCACGTCTGGGAGACGTCGGGATCCGAAGACCCCTATCCGGTCGGTCAGGACCGGATGGCAAACGGCATCGCTGCCGAAACTCCTGAGCGGGCGAACCCGTCTCTCATGCAGATAATGCGCCGCGAGCCCCGGAAAAGGGGGGACGGCATGAAGCCGCCATGAACTTATCGCATAACCTGAATGTCTGCGACGCGGCTCAGGCCGCGTCTAATGTCCGCAACGCGGCTCAGGCCGCGCGGAATGTCAGCAACGCGGCTCAGGCCGCGCTGGCCAGGGCGGCGAGCTCCTGGTTGAACCGCTCGGCGAATTCGTATTGCGGGGTGTGCCCGCATTCGGGGTAGAGCGAGAGCCGCCCCTGCGGCACGGTTTCGGCGATATGCCGCGCCATTGCCGGCAGCACGATATCGTCCTCCTCGCCCTGGGTGACCAGCGCCGGCCGGTCGAGCGCGGCCAGCGTGTCGGTGAAGTCGAGCGTGCGCATCAGCAGGAAGGCGCGCACCGCCGGCGGGGTGAGCGCGAAGCCCGCCAGCGCCCGCTCGGCATCGGCCGCCGGCAGCGGCCGGTGGGTGGTGGCGTGGATCACGCTGCGCGCGCCCTCGATCATCACCGCCGGATCGTCGCTGGCCGCCATCACCGCGCCCTCGATGAAGCGGGGGCCGATATGCATTGGCGGGTTCGAGGAAATCACCGCGGCGCCGACGAAATTCACCGCACTCACATTGCGGGTGCCGTGCCGGGCGAGATAGTCGCCGACGACGTAGCCGCCATAGCTCGCCGCGACCAGCACCGGCCGGCGCAGGCCGAGCGCGATCATCACCGCGGCGATGTCGTCCGCCCAGTGCGCGCCGGTCTGGTAGAGTTCAGGGTCGAGCGGCCGGTCGGAAAACCCGTGGCCGCGCAGGTCCATGCAGACCAGGCGGAAGCGCTCGCGCAGCGCGCTGTCGAACTGCCCGCGCCAGGCGAGATAGCAGGACGACCAGCCATGGATGAACAGGATGGGCTGCGCCGCTTCCGGCCCCCATTCACGCACATGCAGCCCGACGCCGCCCGAGCCCATCACCCGATGGACCCGGCCGGCCTCGTGCTCGATCATTCCGCCCACCGCCGCGCGGCCGCTCAGCCCAGCCGGTTGCGCACGAGGTCGTCCACCACCCCCGGATCGGCGAGGGTCGAGGTATCGCCCAGGCTGTCGGTCTCATTGGCGGCGATCTTGCGCAGGATGCGGCGCATGATCTTGCCCGAGCGGGTCTTGGGCAGGCCCGGCGCCCACTGGATCGCATCCGGCGCCGCGATCGGGCCGATCTCCTTGCGGACCCACATCACCAGTTCCTTGCGCAGCTCCTCGGTCGGCTCCTGGCCGGCGACGAGCGTGACATAGGCATAGATGCCCTGGCCCTTGATGTCGTGCGGGAAGCCCACCACCGCGGCCTCGGCCACCATGGCGTGCGCCACCAGCGCGCTCTCGACCTCGGCGGTGCCCATGCGGTGGCCGGAGACGTTGATGACGTCGTCCACCCGGCCGGTGATCCAGTAATACCCGTCCTCGTCGCGGCGCGCACCGTCGCCGGAGAAATAGAAGCCGCGGAAGGTCGAGAAATAGGTCTGGATGAAGCGCTCGTGATCGCCATAGACGGTGCGCATCTGCCCAGGCCAGCTATCGGCGAGGCAGAGATTGCCTTCCGTCGCGCCGTCCAGCACGTTGCCGTCGCCATCGACCAGAACCGGCTTCACGCCGGGCAGCGGCAGCGTCGCCGACCCCGGCTTCTGGTCGATCGCGCCGGGCAGCGCCGAAATCAGGATGCCGCCGGTCTCGGTCTGCCACCAGGTATCGACGATCGGGCAGCGCTGGTCGCCGACGACGCGGTAATACCACAGCCAGGCTTCCGGGTTGATCGGCTCGCCGACCGAGCCCAGCACCCGCAGCGAGGCGCGCGAGGTTTTCTTCACCGGCCCCTCGCCGTCGCGCATCAGCGCGCGGATCGCGGTCGGGGCGGTGTAGAAGATGTTGACCTTGTGCTTGTCCACCACCTGCCAGAAGCGGCTGGTGTCGGGGTAGTTCGGAATTCCCTCGAACATCAGCGTCGTCGCGCCATTGGCGAGCGGGCCGTAGACGATATAGGTGTGCCCCGTCACCCAGCCGACATCGGCGGTGCACCAGTACACCTCGCCCTCGTGATAGTCGAACACGTATTGATGGGTGAAGCTCGCCCAGACCATGTAGCCACCGGTCGTGTGCAGCACGCCCTTGGGCTTGCCGGTCGAGCCGGAGGTGTAGAGGATGAACAGCGGGTCTTCGGCGTTCATCGGCTCCGGCGGGCAGTCGAGCGGCATGGTCGCGGCCGCCTCGTGATACCACACGTCGCGGCCGTCCTGCATGTCCACAGCGCCGCCGGTCGCCTTCACCACCACGACCTTCTTCAGCATCGGGCAGGATTTCGCCGCGGCGTCGACATTGGCCTTGAGCGGCACCTTGCGGCCGCCGCGCCGGCCCTCGTCGGCGGTGATCAGGATCGAGCTGTCGCAATCCTGGATGCGGTTGGCCAGGCTGTCCGGCGAGAACCCGCCGAACACCACGGAATGGATCGCGCCGATCCGCGCGCAGGCGAGGATCGCCACCGCGGCCTCGACGATCATCGGCATGTAGATCGTCACCCGGTCGCCCTTGCGCGCGCCGAGCGATTTCAGCACGTTCGCCATGCGGCAGACTTCGGCGTGCAGCTCGCGATAGGTCACGTGCCGCTGTTCGCTGGGATCGTCGCCTTCCCAGATGATGGCGACCTGGTCGCCGCGGGTGGCGAGATGCCGGTCGAGGCAGTTGGCGGAGGCGTTCAGCACGCCATCCTCGAACCACTTGATCGAGACGTTGCCGGTGAAGCTGACATCCTTGATCCGGGTCGGCGGCGTCATCCAGGTGATGCGCTTGCACTCCTCGGCCCAGAACGCCTCCGGGTTCTCCGCCGCGCGGCTTGCCATGTCGTCATATTTCGCGCGGTTGATCAGCGCGCCGGCGGCGATTTCCGGCTTTACGGGAATGATTTCGGGCTGCGACATGCTCGGTTCCTCATCAAATTTATTAAGCCATTTTTTTTTACCGGTATGGCATGTTTGTGCGGCATCCGAAAGTATTGCGCTGCAAAAAACCGTTGCCTAACCGGCCATCAGCGCCGCTTCCATCGCCGCCACCGCGCTCATGTTCACGAGGCCGCGCGCCGTCACGCTCGGGATCGCGATATGCAGCGGCTTTGACAGGCCGAGCAGGAACGGCCCCACCGTCACCGCCTCGCCCGCCGCCTTGAGCAGGTTGAAGCCGATATTCGCCGCGTCGATCGAGGGCATGACCAGCAGGTTGGCCGAGCCGGTCAGCCGGCTGTCGCACACCGCGCGGGCGCGGATCGGCTCGAACAGCGCGGCGTCGGCGTGCATCTCGCCATCGACCTCAAGTTCCGGGTCCTGCGCGTGGATCAGCGCCAGCGCCCGGCGCATCTTGCGCGCCGAGGCCGAGTTCGACGCCCCGAAATTCGAGTGCGACAGCAGTGCGACCTTCGGCGCAATCCCGAAATGCGACACCATTTCCGCCGCGAGATGCGTCATCTCGGCGATGTCTTCGGAGGACGGGTCCTCGTTCACATGCGTGTCGCAGAAGAACAGGTTGCCGCTTTGCAGGATCAGCGCCGTCATCGCCGAAACCCGCTTGATGCCCGGCTTGCGCGGGATGATCGGCATCGCGTAGCGGAACTGGCGCGACCAGTCGCCGAGCCCGCCGCAGATCGCCGCATCCGCCTCGCCGGCGGCGAGCAGCATGCCGGCGGCCACGGTCGGCCGGCGGGAGAGCTGGCGCTGGGCCGCATCCGGCGGCACGCCGCGGCGATTGACGATGTGCTGGTAGTTTTCCAGCAGCCGGCGGAACAGGCCCTGCTCGCGCTCGAAATCGATGATGCGGAAATCCTGCTCCGGCTTCATCCGCAGGCCGAGGGCCGCGATCCGCTGCATGATCGCCGCGGTGCGGCCGACCAGCAGCGGCGTGCCCATCCGGTCGTCGATCACGCTCTGGGCGGCGCGCAGCGTCCGCTCGTCCTCGCCCTCGCCATAGACGATCCGCACCTTCGCCGAGCGCGCGACCTCGATCACCGGGCGCAGCAGCAGGCCCGAGCGGAACACCAGCCGTTCGAGATCGTGCTGATAGACGTCGAAATCCGCGATCGGCCGCCGCGCCACCCCCTCATCCATCGCCGCCCGCGCGACGGCGGGGGCGATGTGCAGGATCAGCCGCGGGTCGAACGGTTTCGGAATGATGTAGTCCCGCCCGAACACCGGCGCGACGCCGCCATAGGCCGCCGCCACCGTCTCGGACGCCTCGATCCGCGTCAGCTCCGCGATGGCGGTGACGGCGGCAAGCTTCATCCCTCGGTGATGGCGGTCGCCCCCACATCGAGCGCGCCGCGGAAGATGAACGGAAAGCAGAGCACGTTGTTGACCTGGTTCGGAAAATCCGACCGCCCGGTGCAGACGATCGCATCCGGCCGGCGCTCGGCCACCAGCTCGGGGCGGATTTCCGGCTCCGGGTTGGCGAGGGCGAGGATCAGCGGATTGGCGGCGAACTTGTCCAGCCAGTCCGGCTTGAGCACGCCGGGGGCGGACAGGCCGAGGAAGATGTCCGCGCCGTCGAGCACCTCCGGCAGGGAGCGCGCCGCGGTGTCGCGGGCGAAGGGCTCCAGCGTCTCGTTCAGGTTCGGCCGGCCCTTGTAGATCACCCCCTCGATATCGGTCATCACGATGTTCTCGGGGTTGGCGCCGAGCGCGATCAGGATGCGCACGCAGGAAATCGCCGCCGCCCCCGCGCCGGAGGTAACGATCCTGACATCGTCGATCGTCTTGCCCTGCACGATCATCGCGTTCTGCACGGCGGCGCCGACGATGATGGCGGTGCCGTGCTGGTCGTCGTGGAACACGGGGATGTTCATCCGCTCGCGCAGCGTCTGCTCGATGCGGAAGCACTCCGGCGCCTTGATGTCTTCGAGGTTGATGCCGCCGAAACTCGGCTCGAGGGCGGCGACCACCTCGATGAACTTGTCCGGGTCCGGCTGGTCGACCTCGATGTCGAACGTGTCGATCCCGGCGAATTTCTTGAACAATACGGCCTTGCCCTCCATCACCGGCTTGGAGGCGAGCGCGCCGATATTGCCGAGGCCGAGCACCGCCGTGCCGTTGGTGATCACGGCGACGAGATTGCCGCGGGTGGTGTAGTCGAACGCGGTGTCGGGATCGTCCTTGATGGCGAGGCACGCCGCCGCGACGCCGGGAGAATAGGCCAGCGCGAGGTCGCGCGAGGTTTCCATCCGCTTGGTCGGCGTGATCGCGAGTTTGCCCGGCCGCGGATGGCGGTGGTAATCGAGTGCGGCCTTGCGTAACGCTTCATCCATGTCCGGTCCCTCCTGGGTCGGGCCAGAATGCGCGATCAGGGTCGCCCGGACAACCGGGCTTTCACATGGCAGGATAGCGATGAAGAGTTTGTCAGATACCGGGCTGTTCCGGCCCCTCGGGGCGCTCCGGGCATGTCCCGGAGCGTTGGTGCGGTCGAGAAGACTCGAACTTCCACAGGGTTTCCCCCACAAGCACCTCAAGCTTGCGCGTCTACCATTCCGCCACGACCGCCTCGCAGCGGGAGCGCTATAGCCGATGGCGCGCGCCGTATCAACAACCCATGACCACATCGAATGGGCAAAAGCGCCGGGCCTGACCGATTATCCCGCGGCACTCGCGGAAATGCAGGTCCGGGCGGCGGCGATCCACGCGGGCGCGGCGGCCGAGCGCGTCTGGCTGGTCGAGCATCCGCCGCTCTACACCGCCGGCACCTCGGCGCGCGACGCGGATCTGCTGCGCGCCGGCGATGCCGCGGTTTTCCGCACCGGGCGCGGCGGCCAGTGGACCTATCACGGGCCGGGCCAGCGCGTCGCCTATGTCATGCTCGACCTGTCGCGGCCGCATGGCACGGTCCCGCCGCGCGACCTGCGGGGCTATGTCACCGGGCTCGAATCCTGGCTGATCGCCGCACTGGCCGGATTCGGCGTGCGCGGCGAAACCCGGGCCGACCGGGTCGGCATCTGGGTTGCCGATGCCGCCGGCCGCGAGTTCAAGATCGCGGCGATCGGCGTGCGGGTATCGCGCTGGGTCAGCTATCACGGCATCGCGCTCAATGTCGCGCCCGATCTCGGCCGCTTCGGCGGCATCGTGCCCTGCGGCATCAGCGAGCACGGCGTTACCTCGCTCGCCGCACTCGGCATCGCCGCGCCGATGGAGGCGGTCGATGCCGCGCTGGCCGATGCCTTCGCCGGGGTTTTCGGCGCCGCGGCGCGGCCGGTCTGAGCCGCTCAGCCGGCGACCGGCACCGCCGGGGCGCGGCGGAAGGCGGCGGCAAGCCGCCGCGCCATGCCGGTCATCCGCCTTGGCGCAAGCGCCAGCATCACCGCGAGGAAAATCACCCCCGCCGCGCCGCCGCCAATCAAGAGTTGCAGCCGCAGCCCGAAGGCGAGACCGAACTCCCGCGCCAGCGCCGCCATCAGCGCGGCGGTGCCGAGCCGCGCACCGATCAGCGCCGCGACCGGTGCGCCCATCAGCCGCAGCAGCGGCCAGGCCGGCTGGCCGATCCCGATCGACAGCGCCGGCAGCATCAGCAGCGCCACCACCAGCCCGCGGGCGGAGAGCGCCCAGCCGAGCGGCACCAGCCCGAACGGCGCCGCGAACCAGGCGGCGAACGCGATGGTGCCGGCATTCATCGCGGCGAAGGCCGAAACCAGCCCCGGCCGGCGCAGCGCCGTCAGCATCGGCTTGACGAAGGCATAGATGGTCGAGGCGGGGACGATCAGGCTGAGCGCCGCGAATACCGGCGCCGCGCTGGCCCAGCGCGCGCCGAACATCAGCACCACCAGCGGCCCCGCCACCGCGCCGCTCACCGACGCGGCGCCGAGCGAGAGAATGGCGAGAATGTCCATCAGCGCCAATGCCACCGCGAAGCGCCGCGCCGGGTCCTCGCGGACCGCGACGAAAAATCGGCAGGAACACCTTGCTGGCCGGCAGGATCGCGAGTTCCTGCAACACCTCGGCCAGCCGCTGGGCGATCCGGAACTCGCCCACCGCCACCACCGGCACGCGCATGCCGACCAGCACGACATAGCCGGTATGGGCGAGGTAATCGACGAAGGCCGCCCCCATCATCGGCAGGTTGAAGCTGAGGGCGGCGGCCAGCGCTGCCCAGCGCGGCGGCGCCGGCGGTCGCCATCCGGCGGCGATGGATGCGGCCAGCGCGTAAAACCCGATCCCCACCATGCGCTGCACCAACAGCGCCGCCAGCCATAGCCACGAAACACCAGCGCCAGCGCCACGGCCCCGCCCAGCACCGTGCTGCCGACCGACATGAGGCTGAGGGCGCGGAACCTGAACGCCTGCGACAGCCGCGCCGCCGGGACGATCAGGAAGGCGCCGAGCAGGATGTTGAGCGAGAGCGCGCGGGTTACCCAGCCGAGGGCGGGGGCGCGGTAATAGGCGGCGATCGGCGCAGCGGCGGCGAAGAGCAGGATGGTGACCAGCACGGCAAGGATGAGCTGCGCCCAGAACGCCCCGGCCTCGACCACCCGATCCCCCGGCGCGGCGACCACCTGCTCGCCGGCGCCGCCGGCGGTGACCATGCGGGCGAGTTCGGAAATCGCCGAGGCGAGGGCGACGGTGCCGACATCCTGCGCCGAGACGTGGCGGAGCAGGATCACCAGCACGGCGAAACCGAAACTCCGCTCGCCGAGCACGGTCAGCAGGTTCCACGCCGTTCCCCTCGCCGCGCCGCGCTGCAGGCTCACGCCGCGCCCCTCGCCGCCGCGCGGGCGCGATATCCGCAAATCATCATGCCCGAAGATTACATCCTG